>JBGUQT010000056.1:0-19407 GCA_045131275.1 Treponema sp. | reverse complement strand
AAGCTCACAATCAACGCCAACGCAAACACCGCGAGCGTCACCGCTCCGGCTCTTGGAACAGGACAGACCGTAAGCAAAATCACGGCGAAACACAACAAGGCCGACGCGGACAAAACGGTTCTTGTTTTGACGGCTGACACCCAAGAAGAGCTTATGAAAATGAAGGCGCTCTACGCTGACAAGCTCTACTATAATTTTGAAGTCGGCAACAAGGCGACCATAATGTGCAGCTCCGTCGGATTCGAGGACGACGACGTGGACGAAAACAACCACGAATACACGCCCTACGATTGGTCAACGTTCACTTGGTCGGTGAGCGACCCGTCCATCGTTTCCGTGGAAAAGGCCGACTACAATCCTTTGATTTGCGAAGTGACCGGCTTGAAGGCGGGAACGGCGAAGCTTACGGGAAGCGTCAGCGACGGCGGGCAGGTTTATTCGTGCGAATATACCTTGACCGTATACCCAAAAGGCACGGTCATGACAGACCCCGAAGTTTACTTGACGACCGCGCAAAACGTGGTTTCCCTTGGAAAGAAAAACGACAAAGTTACCGTCAATGTCACGGCGGTAAATTTAAGCGGCTCAAAATATTCCGGCATTAACTGGGAAATTGACAATTCCAGCGTTGCAACAGTCCAACCAAACGGAAACAAGGCGACGATAACAGCCGTAGCCGATGGCGAAGCGGTCGTGACGGTCTCGCACCCGGACAGCCAAAACGTCCTTAAGGTTTACGTCCGCGTCGGAAGCGAATATGTTGTCAAACCAGCCGACCCGGTCACATACATCGCCGCCCAAGACGTGATAACTATGCTCCGCGACGACCAGCCGCAAAAGCTTGAGGCCGCGCTTGTGAACTACTCCGGCGTTTCGACTGACGGATTCTCATTCACAATAGACAACGCCGAAGTCGCGGAATTCTCCGCGCAATCTCCCAACGGAACCGCTTTCGTAAAGCCGGTGGGAAGCGGACAGGCACAAATCACAATCACGCACCCCGATTCAGAGATAGACAAAAAAATTCTCGTCGTCGTCGGGAACAGCGCGGAAGAATTGGCCGGATTCACATACCTCACAACGAGCGCGAACGTGGTCGCGATAGGCGAGGGAAACACTAAATCCGTTTCCGTCACCGTGAAGAACGCGGAAACGCCTGTCCTTGACGGCTACACTTGGAGCAGCAACAACGACAACATTGTAAGCGTAACGCCAAGCGGCGCGACCGCCGTTCTAAAAGGCAACTCGATGGGAACTTGCCTTATCACAGTTAGAAACTCCGCTTGCAAATATCCTCTTGAGATAATCGCGCAAGTCGTTGACCCCAAGGCCGCTGCGGACAATCCATACATCCAACTCTCAAAAAGCGTTCTCACCCTCACCGTTGGGCCGACTTATACCGATGTCACGGCAGATTTGGTTGGAGGAACTGAAAGCGACTACAAGGACTTTGTGTGGACGACAAACGACTCAAGCATTGCCGTCGCATTCGGCCAAAACGAAGTCGGAAAAATCCAAGCGAAAAAAGCGGGAACAACTTACGTAACAGTAAGCCACCGAAAATCGGCTTATTCGGCACAGCTTTTGGTTGTTTGCGATGAGATTAAAACAGGTGACTGTTACATAGGCGTAAGTCCGTCAAGCATCATCACGATGAAGCCCACGGACTCCGCGCAAACAATTACGGCCTCGCTTGTCGGCGGCACCGCCAACGACAAATACAACTTCAAATGGTCTTTGGACGTTTACGACGTGGTTGACTTCACTTATTCGGCCAACATTTGCCAAGTAACGCCCAAAACAACAGGAAGCGTCACGATAACATTGTCGCACCCAAAGGCGTCCTACGACCAGCAAATACACATAACCGTCCAGCAATACAACACGTTCGCGTTCCCCAGCGACAACATGACCATACAGCAGGGCGACGTTCAATTTCTCGGCATGCAAGTCCCGACGACTTCAATAGCGACGCGAGTGGAATACAGCGTAGAAAATCCGTCGATTTGCCGAATTGAGGGAACAAAGAAAACGGCCCAGCTGACGGCTGTAGGCTGCGGAACGACAACCATAAAGGCGAAGCTGATCGCCTCCAGCACCAACACCGTCCAAGCGGAAAGCGAAATGCTTGTCTATGTAAAGGAAAGGGAAACCGGCGCAGTTTACATTACCGCAAGCTCAACGATTGCGACCGTGAACAAAGGAAAGAGCCAGTCGCTTTCAGCCAGCTTGGTAGGCTCCAGCGTGAACAACGCAGACCAAGCATCTCTAAAATGGACGACAAGCGACAGCGACATAATCCAAGTTGCCGGAATCGACGCTGGCGGCGGCTTTGTGTCCGGCCCAAGCATTTACATCACGGCCTTGAAGCCCGGAGAGGCTATAATTACTTGCAGCCATGAAAAGGCCGCGAGCAACTTGCAGTTCTACGTCGTAGTTCCAGGAGCGGCGGAAAAAGTCGTTTCGTTGAACAAGACTTACTTGACGATTCTCAAAGGCTCCAGCGGAGCGCAGCTCAAGGCGAGCATTGAAAACGCCGAAAGCTCCGCCGACTACTATCAAATTCAATGGAGCGTCGAGAGCATAGGAACGAACGAGATTTGCCGCGTAATGGGAAGCGGACAGAACGTAACAATTTACCCTGTCAACGTCGGTAAAGCGACCGTAATGGCGCAGCTTCCCGACTCAAGCGTCGTTGCAAAATGCGACGTAATAGTTGAAGCGAGCAAGAGCTTTGTCTTTGAAACGCAGACAAGGCGAGTCCAGCCGTTCCACACAAAGAAGGTCAAATACATTGTAAGCCCCGCCACAGACCACTTGACGTGGACATACAATCAAATGGAGGACTATTTCACGTTTACAGACCTTGGAGCTGACGAGGATGGCGTAGGCTATCTTGAAATCGAAGGAATCAAGGAAGGAAGCGGAGCTATTGGCGTTAAGACCGACAGCGGCGCGACTGGAACGCTGTCCGTCACAGTCGCTTGGGACTATGAATTCGTTTTGACAGGAAAAACCGCGTTCAAAATTGAACCTGTAGAAACGCAGGAAATAACATACAGGGTTTCGCCTGTTGACGCTGACATTCACGTAAACTCGTCCGGGCTTAACACAATCTTCAAATGCGAGAGCGTGTCCAACGGCGACGGAACGGGAACGGTCAAAATCATTCCTCTTACGGAAAGTCAAGGCGACTTTGCGATAAACATCTCCGCAACGAATCCCCAAAAAGGCGGCGAGGAAATCGGAAGCAAGTCAATCACAGCGAACTTCGGCTACGATTCCGTTTCGGCAGTCATTAACGTTGTAAGCCGCGACGGCGTGTGGTCTGAATGGCATCCGGAAGCGAACACGCTTGACATCGGAGACGGCGAAACAGTCACGATGTCGTTCTCCGTGGCGGAGAAAAACGCAAACGCTTTTATTTCGAGAGTTGAATGGATTAAAAACGGAAACGAGGACTGCCCAATCGCCTTGGTCGCACACCAAGCGGGAGCCGGCGGCGAGACGACTCTTTACGACATAACGAATGGCAACGATAAAATAACCTACGACTATTTGATAACACGATTGTTGGTCCCGACTGACGGAAGCGATTGGCGAAACGATTTCTGTTGGGGAATAACGGACGAAGCGGGAGAGGACTCTGTCTGGCTTGATTATAAAAAATACGCACCGCCAAGCGCAGTCTGGGGTGTATACACTCCAATTTACGCCAAAAACGACGACGATTATAGATGGACATGGGGCCGTCATAATCCGAATAAAAGGTTGGCGCCAGAATTCGTCGGAACAATTCTCACCGAAAAAGAATTCAAAAACTGCGCATGGCTTTATTTCCCCGGAACACCAAGCATGGGATTATCTGGAGGATGGCCAAGTTCGGGAGGAAGAGCTTCTAGTTACTGGCCAATCACGCAGGATAAATTCGACTCCGGCGAACTCCATAGAGGAAGTTTTGGTAAAAATTATAGGCCGGATTTTGGCCCGATGGTCATGACCGACCATGTAAGCTACATTCGCGTTCCGACGAACAACACAGCCACGTCCTCAAATTCCGGCTACAAGGGCCAGCTCGCCGTCACATTAAAACACAACGGCAACGACCAAAAACCGTATTACATCAACGTCTACAGCACGGAACGAGCCTGCGCAAAAGACTACTTTGACAGAAACTGCGAGCACTTGCATTGGACTGTCGTTGATGACGGAACAACTGGCGAGGGCTACGAAAAGATGAGGTGTGACGATTGCGGATACACCGTTACGGCGAAGAAGCCTGTTGACGAAGGCCCAAAAGACGGCGAATAAGCCGTGACAGATTGATTTAAAAACGAACAAGGCCGCCCTTTTGGGCGGCCTCTTTTTTGCGAAAAACAGCTCCTATCTTTTTTGCAAGGCTTGATACATTTCCAAAGGAACGTCTTGCTTTCGCGTCTTGAAAACGTTCTCAAAGTAATCGTGGTAGCCGTATTCGTGCCACTTCCCAAAGTCGTCAAAGTAGCCCGCGTCGCTTGGCCGGCCGGCGAACGACACGCCGTTAATTTTGCAAGCCTCGTACATGCTGGAATAGCCCTTTTGTCCGAACAGCTTTCGCGCGAAGATGAACGACACCGTTGACGAAGGGTTTGCCACAACCGAAGCGTATCCTTGAAATCCCACAGCCTTGTCCGGCAGCGCGAACGAGTTGCTTTTGCCAAACGACAGAGCGGGGCCGTAATACATCATGTTGTTGAACTGGTAGGCGTAAAGGACTCCGTCAATCGTAAAATATTGATAGTCCAAAATCACCACGTCGTGCCTTTTGTCAAACTTGTCCACGGCGCTAAAGCGCTTCATGTAAGACTTTTGCGCCATGATTTTGTCGGCCTTGGCCTTGACGCTTTCGTAGCTTTCTTGAATCGGAACGGAATAGTCCGACCTTATGATGCGGCCCAGCGACGCGCATGACGACAAGAGCAAGGAGGCGAGCAAAAACGGCACGAGCGCTTTCACGGATTCAACAGCTTTCTTCATATTCATAAAACCTTTCCTAAAATTATTTCAATCTTTCAAAAAATCCAAGCGGACAAGCGCCGCCCGCAACCCTTATTGCTTTGTCCAAACGGTTCTGTTCGACATTCCAAAGGCAAAGTTGCCGTTCAAAGTGAAACTGTTGGCCGCCGTCGTTATTATATGGGCGTTGTCCAAAGCTCCTTCGTTTGTTCCCGAAATCTCCAAGACTTTGACAGGCTGGTTATGGGCGTCGCGCGCCTCATACGCCCGCCAAGTCAAATCCTTGTTGTGGAGCAAGCCGCCGTTAAGGTAAGTCGTAATGTGGCCAGTCTTGTTGGCGTTCAATACAAGCGTTCCCGACGATTTGTAGGTTGTATCCGAGTGCGCCCAAGAGCCTGTTAAGAACGATTCAAGCGAACTTTGCGAGCCGCTGGACGAGCCGATGACAGTGACCTCACAAATAAGATAGTCGTGTTCATTCTCGCTTTCAAACGCCTTGACATTAGTTTTTCCAGAACTTACGCCGGTCATAAAAAAACCTTGGCTTTGATTGCCGCTTACGCTAACAATCGAACTGTCGGTTGTCTCAACTTTGATTATGGCGCGCGGAGTGGTGTAGCTTTGCATTTGGCTTGCTATTCTTACAGTTTGTCCCACGTTTAAGGAATACTTGTAATCTTCCAAAAAGAAATCCACGCCCGTGACAGTCGGCTCGCTTTGGCTTCCTCCGCCATTGCCGCCGCCTTGTTGCTGCTCTTCGCCGCCGGAATTTCCGCCGCCAGTTCCGTTTGAAACATAGTTGTTGGAATCCGAACCGCCTCCAGCGGAATTAGAGCAGGAAGCGAAAATAAAGGCCAAGGCCGCTAAAATAAATATTGTCTTTTTCATAACATTCTCCTTGATTAATAATCCATTTCCAAATTTGCAAGACAGCATTGGAAGTTGTCCAATTCCAGCGCCCAATTTTGCTGGCGGCATTTTTCCATCGCCCACGCTCCGGCTTCCATCGCTGTCATTCTGCGCAGGACGGAAGGATAGGCTTCCACCGAGAAAGGATAAATTCTTGTGTTTTCCTTGATTTCGGGAAAAGTCGGCATGTCGTCGTCCGGGATGAAGGCCTCTTTTAGAAGCGCGACATTCGGGCGGTCAACGTAAGTTTTTGTCTTGATGAAATTGACGTAAGGCGCTCTGGCCCGCAATTCCGCAACGGTCATAATTAACTCCTTGTCTATGACGTTCGCCTTTTAAGGCTTTGCGGCGGAATTGCCTTAGCTCCCCAAACAATTTGCCCTGCAATTTATGTAAGCTGTGTAATGCTTCTTCTTGAAAAGGTCATGAAAAAATTGAAAGCTTCTTCCTTTTCAAAAAGACCCGGTTTTTAGCGCGGCGTAAGGCCAAGCCATTTCGCGACGAAGCGGCTCGGCGTTAGCCCAAGGCTTTCCGCCCTCATTCGCAGGGCCTCGGCTTCGGCTATAGTCAGCGTCAAGTTGACGTTCACCGTTTTTAGTCCTGTCGCCTTCCGGCCCGCGCCTTTCCTTTGGCCGCCCCAATTCCTGTCGTTCATGCTTAAAATATATCGCCCTTTTCTTGATTTGTCAAGCGTTTTTTTCAAGTTGTTTTGAAGAAAAAAAACGCCGTAAATATTAACAAATAAGGAAAAGAATATTGCCAAAAGAGCGAAAATGTATTATAATGTAATACATAAATATAAGTAGAAATAGTTTCTTCTGCCCGCCAAGTAAGGAAACGTTTTGAAGGACAAGGAAGAATTCGCCCGCGGAGACCCGGACTCCAGCGGAAGAGTTTTTTGGCTTGCCGCGCTGAACTGGATCGTTCCCATTCTGTGCGTCTTGGTCGGGCTATTCATATCCACGCAGAAATTCGCGCCCCTCATGAACTATGACCCGCGCGTAATAGGGCGGCCTTTGCTCATTCTAAAAAACGGCTACAGAATTTACAACCCGCTCGTGTTCGTCTTGGGCATGTTCAAATTCGCCTTCAACGACGTTTACTCCTACTACTTTTTTCAAGCCGTTCCGCCGGCTTTCTTCGGACTAGTCCTCGCCGTCCTTCTTTTCGTAGTCACGAGCATAATCGTCTCCGCGCACCAAAAGAACCAGCACATTCACGGAACGGCAAGGTGGGCCACGAGGAAGGATTTGGAGAACTACGGCATGCTGCAGCGATACGGAGTCGTATGTGGCGAGCTTGCAAGCGCGGGTGTCGGCTACCATGTGGACAAGGAAAAAGCCAGCCTTGTCCTTGACTTGAAAAAGTCGCTCTTTTTGAGGAAGCGGCTCATCGCGCCGCTTGTCTGCCATTCGGGAAGAACCAACACTTGGATGATAGCGCCGACGCGTTCGGGAAAAGGCGTTTCGACGGTAATCCCGACTTGCCTTAACTACGGCGTTCCTTATTGGGTAAAGGACAAGAAAACCGGCGAGAAGATAATCAAAGGCCGCGGCTCTATGGTCATCTTCGACCCCAAGGGCGAAAACTGGGACGCAAGCGCCGGATACAGAAGCAAATTCTCAACTTGCATTCCTTTTAGGCCTTTGGGAGACAGGCCTATTACTGAAGAGGATAAAAAAGACCCGAAATGGAATAAGGTTAGGCCAGAATGGACTGCTCATTACAATCCTATTCATGAAATACCGAAGAACCCGAATACGGCCTTTGCATGGGCTGATATGATTGCGGAAATTTTCTTTGGAGAAGAAAAGAAGAATGGAGGCGGAGGAGACGATGCTTCCGCTTATTTTGCAAATAAAGCCCGCGATATTTTTACTGCGGTCGTGCTTCATGTTCGTTTTTCGCCCGAAAATGATATTCCTTGGGAAAAAAAGAATATGTCAACCGTGCTTGCTTTCATGTCTGAGGCGAGCGACGGCGGACGGACTGGCGAAAACGCAAGTGACGAAGAAAATGAAGGCTGCGGCGAAGAAATGTGCAAAAAAATGATTGCGACAAATCACGGCTCGGAAATTATCAACAACCTAATTAAGCTCGCCGCGAACCGCTCGCTTTTGCAACCTGCAAAAGAGCGCGGCTCCACATATTCAACAGTTTTTTCAAAAATTTCATTATTCCAAGACCCGCTAATTGCGGAAGCGACAGCATATTCAGATTTTTCTGTGGATGATTTTATTGATGGTGTAAATGGAATTTCGTTATACCTTATAGTTCCTTACAACCACATCAAGAGAATTGCTCCTGTATTCCGCATGCTCATTACGTTTATGATTAAGAAATTCTCAGACGGAACGACCAACGCGAATTCTGTGAAGCTCAAAATTCCTTGTCTTTTCCTTCTCGACGAGTTTCCTGTCTTGGGCTATTTCCCGGACATCGCCTTGAACGCCGGAATCCTCGCCGGATACGGCGTGACTTTCTTTATCGTAAGCCAGTCGCTCAACCAAATCGTTGACGTTTACGGCGAGAACCATCCGTTCCTTGACCACTGCAAGACGATTATTCTTTACGCTCCCGGCAACTTGAAGGACGCGAAGCAATTCGCGGAAACAATCGGAAACCGCTCCGTCTTGCTGGACAACACTTCGACAAGCGGCAGCAAGTGGGAGGCGGGATTCAACAACATTTCGCGCAGCTCGCAAGAAACGCAGACGAGCCTAATCAATCCCGACGAGCTTATGAAGCTTGAATTCAACAGAGCGATAATTTTTAACCAAGGAATGTCGCCATACAAGGGGAAAAAAGTCGTCTACTACGAAGACCCGCGCTTCAAGAGCAAGTCGTTCAAGCCAACGCCGGAAATGAAGGACATAGAAAAGCGTTTGAAGAAATTGCCCAGCCATAAAAAACAGCGCGTTTCATACAAGACCGACTCGTTCGACAAATCGGTTGAGAAGAAAATAGAGAAAGTCAAGGCGGTTGAAGCGCAGGACATTATTCCGCCGGAATTCAACTTGTTTAGCGAGGGAGAGGACGAATGAAAAAAGAAGAGCACGAAAAATTTTCAGTCGCGAAAACCGTCAAATTCACGCGAAGGATTGACGAGCTTTTGCAAGAAAAGGCGCGGGAGCGCCGGACGACCGACAGCGAGATAATAAGGCAAGCGGTGGCCAGCTACATGAACCGCGCGATGAACGACGCCGAAATCGTCCACGCAAGCCTTGTAGAGAATTCTCGGAAAATTCGCTACTTGGAAAACAAGGTCGAGCTTTTGGCGCTCGTCATTTTCGAGCAGACGAAGCTTTTGATGAGGCGAATTCCCGACAAGCAGATAAACTTGGATTCGGCGGTCGAGCATGAATTCGAAAAGTTCAAGACGGCCTGCACAAAGGCCTTGAAGGCCAACCACGCGGGAGTTTTGGAAACAATGGTATTGGACGCTTACGAGCGCGGAGGCGGCGAGAATGGCTAACATCGATGCGTTTGGCCAGCAAGTCAAGACCGACAAATGGATTCACAACCTCTTGAACGACATGTCGAAAATCGTGCCGTATCTTGACAATCCGAAAGTCACCGACATCGCCATAGGCATCGGCGGCCAGCTCATCGTAGAAGGGCTTGGAATGGACAAGACCTTCACAGGAATTTACTTTTCCGACGAGGAGACGAAAAGCATAATACACACGAGCGCCGCGATTTTAGGCGTGAACATAGACCAAAGCAATCCGATTGTCGAAGGCGTTCTTCCGCTTCCCAAATGGAAAATCCGCGTGGAAGGAATTTTGCCTACAAGGGCCGCCGAGAACCCGCTTTTCGTAATCCGGCGGCCCAGCGACACGGTTTTCAGCTTGGAAAGCTACCTTGAGGGAGGCAGAATAACAAAAGACAAATACGACTTGCTCGTTGAACATATAAAGAAGCGCAGCAACATCGTTATCGGAGGCGAGACTGGAAGCGGAAAGACGACGCTCGTGAACGCTATTATCGACAAGATGGTTGAGTTCACGCCGGACGACAGGTTTTACATTGTCGAGGACGCGAGCGAAATAAAGTGCCACGCCAAGGATTTGTTTCCGATATGGGCCGACGGAAAGGATTGCTTGAAGGCCGTCGGAACGGCCATGAGGTGCAACGTGTCGCGGATAATCTTCGGCGAGCTTAGATACGGCGACGTAACCAACGAGCTTTTGAAGGCTTGGAACTCCGGCCACACCGGCGGCATAACCACCGTTCACGCGAACAGCGCGCTGACAATGATTTCAAGAATCCGAGACTTGCTCCGCGAAGTGATTCCGGGCGAGCTTCCCGACGTGGCACAGTCCGTGCAGCTTTTGGTGCACATGATACCGACGAGGAACGGCCCGATTGTCAATGAGGTCGTGGAGACAAGCCAAATGTCCGGCTCGTCGTTCATAGAGGAGCTTGAAAGCAACAACTTGATATAAGAAAGCGAGTGGGAAAGGCGCGGCGAATAAGCCGCTTGACTATGGATGTCGCAAGGGCCGTTTTTTAATCCGATTTTTATTTTTGCGGCTCGGACGACTGGAACAACCTTTGATTTTTTTTTCAAAAGAGCTTTTGCTCCCATCGATTTCAAAGGAGGATAAAAATGAAATCGTCGATTCTTAAATCCGTCAAAAAGACGGTGCTCTCAAAAGAGTTCATTCTTTTTACGTTGCTCGCCTTCGTCATGGTGTCCAACACGTTCGCGGCTGACGACACAATCACAATGCTTGACGACTGGGGCAACAAAGTTCTTTCGGTGTTCAGCTCCGGCTGGGTCAAGGCCTTGGCTTGCGTCGCGCTGATTATCGAGGCGATAGGAATGATTGTCGCCGGACAGCAGGGCGGCGGCGGCGCCATCATCAAGAAGTTTGGCCCTTGGATTATCGGAACGATTATCCTTTTGACCGCTTCCGGCATCACAAGCTACTTTCTGGACGGCCTTCAATTTGAAAGCTTCTCGCTTGCGCCAAGCTTGCTTGAAACTTTCGCCGCGTAGAAGGAAACGGACAGGCGGCTTTTCGCCGCCTGTCTTTTGGAGGGAAATCCATGAGCGAAGAAACAACAGTATACGACTATTCCACGCCGATACACCGCGTTCTTTTGGAGCCAAACCAAATGCTTGGAATCGGAATCGCTCCGGCGATGTTCATTCTCACTATAACAATCGTCTTGATGAACATGGTCAGTTTTTGGTGCTTTCCGCTTGGAATAGTCCTTTTCGTCGTGTGCCGCTTCATATGCAAGAACGACCCTTACGCGCTCACGATTCTTTTTGACCGGCTTTCGCAGCCGTTGGTATGGAGAAGCATGTAATGAAGATTCCTTTTTTGGATTTCAAGAAGATGGCCAAAGAGCCGCTCAACCAACTCAAATACATCACGCCTTGGTCTTTCATAATTTCGCCATCGATTTGCTTGCTCAAAAGCGGCGCGATTATGACGACATACCAAGTCGAGTATCCCGACTTGGAAAGCTCGTCCGCGTCGTCAATCGCGAGCATGGCGAGCCTTTTCAACAGAAGCGTTATGGCTTTGGCCCAAGACGAGGGCTGGGCGATCCATTTTGACGTTCGCAGAAGAAAGACGAAGGACTATCCCGCTGGGGAATTCGACAATTTGGCCGGTTGGCTCATAGACCAAAGGCGCTGCGAAAACTTCCACAAATTCGGCGAACACTTCACGACCGATTATTTCATCACCTTTGTTTACAAGCTTCCGAGCGACATGGAAAGCAAGGCCACGTCGCTGTTTTTCAAGGGAAGCAAGAAGAAAAAGGCCGACTCGCTTTTCGCGAAGTCGGAGAACTTGCCCTTGCTTAAAAAGGAAATGGACGCTTTCCTTGACGAGGTTGAGAAGGTGATGGGAACGCTCGCTACTAAAATATGGTGCCACCGCCTTGACGACTCCGAGCTTTTTTCTTACATAAAAAGCAACGTGAGCTTGGACTGGCAGAGCCTCGTTTATCCCGAAAACACATTTTTCTTTTTGGACAACTACATTTGCGACGTTGACGTTAGGACTTCAATGCCGCTCAAAATCGGCGACAAATACGCTTCCGTCGTGGCCGTGATGGATTTTCCAAGCCGCTCCTATCCCGGAATATTCGACCGCCTCAACAGGGCCATGCTTGAATTCCGCTGGACGACGCGCTTCATTCCGATGAACAAGGAAACGTCGGCGAAAGAAGCGGAGAAATACCAAAAAAGAATGTATTCGGCGAGAAAGTCCGCCGCGACTATTTTCACGGAGCTTGCGGCTAACGTTGAGATTAACCGAGAGAATCAAGGCGCTGTCGAGATGGAAGGGGAGGCAAGCCAAATCCAAGCCGACATCGCTATGGGCGAATACGTCTTGGGCTACTACACTTCCAACCTTATGTGCTGGGACAGGCGGCTAGAGGCTGTCAAGGAGAAGTCTAGGAAGCTCCAGCAGATTGTCCGCTCTTGCGGATTCGCTTGCAAAGAAGAGTCCTTCAACAACATCGAAGCTTGGTGCGGAATGATGGCCGGAAACGTCTACTCAAACGTCCGTCGTCCTTTGATTTCAACAAGGAACATGTCGAACATAATTCCTTTAAGCTCCGCTTGGCAGGGAATGGCGGCCAACGACTTCACGCTTGAGACGTGTGGAAGCGCCGTCCCGCTTTTGACTTGCTCCACAAGCTACGGAACGCCGTTCTTCCTAAACCTCAACGTCCGCGACGTTGGCCACACGTTCGTGTTCGGCCCGACTGGAGCGGGAAAGTCAACGCTCCTCGCGCTCTTGATGGCGCAAGCGACCAAATACAAGGACGCCAACATCGTCTGCATTGACAAGCAGCTTTCAAGCCGCGCTTTCATGGTAGCCGCCGGAGGCGTTTACGTCGAGCCGGGAAAGGACGAGGTCGCCTTCCAGCCTTTGAGCGAATTGCTGAATCCAAGCGACTGTTCCGAAAGCGAATACAAGGAAAGCTTAATGTGGTGCCAGCAGTTCGTAGAGTGCCTAATTCTCCAGCAAAACATTGAGGTCACTCCGCAGATGAGCAAGGCTATAAGCGAAACGCTCGTCATGCTGTCGCAAAAGCCGTCGGACATGCGCGACTTGACCTCTTTCCAAGGCTACGTGAACTATACCGACCCCGACACCGGCGACAACACGATAAGGACGGCGCTTGACCCATATTGCCGGGGAGGAGCGTTCGGCTCCGTCTTTGACGCGGACAAAACGACGCTCAACCTGTCCAAGCTAATGACAATCGAAATGGGAAGCCTCATGCGTCTTTCCGAAAAGGCCGTCGCTCCAGCGCTGATGTATATTTTCCGCTATCTTGAAAAGCTTTGGACAGTTCCGCACGGCGAGAGACAGCCGCTGACTTTTTTGTTTTTGGACGAAGCTTGGCTTTACTTGCAGCACCCGGTTTTCGCGGGATTCATTCAAGAATGGCTAAGAACCTTGCGAAAGAAGAAAGTCTTTTGCATTTTCGCGACGCAGGAAGTTTCCGCCGCGTCGAAGTCCACGCTCCGCGACACGATTGTCCAGCAATGCTTGACCAAGATATATTTGGCCGACGAGTCCGCTCTGTCGCTTTCAGAAAGCTACAGGGACTTCGGCTTGACGGACAGCGAGATTGTCGCGCTGAGCGAGGCGACGATGAAGCGCGACTACTACTTCAAGAACCCCAACGGAAGCCGAATGTTCACGCTTGACTTGGACGCTTTGCAGCTCGCGCTGATTTCAAGCGACCACGAGATATTGGACAACCTTGAAAACAGATACGGACGCAACACGACGAAGGAACTTGCGTTTGAGCTTATTGACGCGGTGGTCGAAAAGGCCCGCTCAATCGGCAAGGACGTAAGGAATTACGATTGCTCAAAATACAAGCGGTGGCTCGACAACCGCGCGTAATAAACAATAAGGAGGAATTTATGAAGAAGATTTTGACGGCGATTCTAGCGGCGGCGGCGATTTCGTTCGCTCCGGCGGAACTCTTGGCCGCGGGCTATCCAGTTTTCGACATGGAGAACTGGCTTTCGGCGATAGACAGGCTTTACGCAAACTATGACATGGTTAAAAACACTATTTCGCAAATCGAAAACCAATACAAGCAGATTCAGCAAGCCGTCGAAAGGGCGAAGTCCATCGACTGGCAGAACATAAGGTGGGACGGCGACTTCGACATTCGCGGAGAGATTAAGGACGCGGGGAAGCGCGTCAATAGGCTTTTGTCGCAAGCGAACAACATAAAGATGGCCATAACGAAGCCTTCGATAAATTGCGGCAACGCAAAGTATTCAATCGCTGACTTGTGCGGCTTCACCCATCCCGACCCGGAAAACGGCCTTTGGGAGAGCCGCAAGAACATTTTGACGGCCATAACAGACTACAAAACATACATGACGGACAATATTCAAGGGGCGGTTGACGATTTAGTTAAAGGCCTCAACTACAAGCAAAAGGAAGCGATAATGAGAAAATACGGCGTAAGCCCCCGCAATTACTTTTTGACTCAAACCGCCCATGTGGAAGTCCTAAAAGCAGCCAACAACGTCCTTGCCAACATCAATGACGAGGCTAAAAGCGCGCGCCTTGAGGAAACCATATTGCGAAACAATACGGTCATTAACGCTTGCTTGGAAACGACTGACTCTGACGGAAATCCCACGATGGCCGGCATGCAAGAGTCAATGCTTTATTTGTTCAACAATCTTTCCGTCGGCATTGAGGAGCTTCGAAGCACTATGTATGAGACGAGCGGAATGGCCGCCGCCGCTTCGATTGAGCAAGACAGGCGCGAGCAAGTCAAGGCGAACGCGGAATCAGACCAAATGGAAATGCAAAACAAAAAGGACGCGAGAACTGCGACAAGATACATTAAGGGGTGATTGAATGAAAGAAAAAAGTTCTTTTAAATTCAAAGTCTTGGCTCTTGTCGCCGTTCAAGCGGTTGTTTTGTCAGCCTCGACGTTCGCGGCAAGCTCAAACTCTTGGATAGACCTTCCCGTTGTCGCGGCCATTGAGTATTTTTCCGGCATGATGGCCACCGCGCTGAAGTGGTGCGAAAAATACGCCAAGGGCTTTGGCTGCGTCGGCCTTATCTGGACAGGAATACAAGTAATGTTGAACAGAAAGAAGCCCATGCAAGCGATGTGGGACACAATGTTCAAATGGACGGCGTTTGTAGTCCTTGTTTGGACATGGCCCTCGCTTACGTTCGGCTTTTCGCAAATCGGGCATCAGCTCGGAACGAAAGCCGGCGCGGGAAAGACAACGATAATCGAGTCGATGAAAAAGCTCCGCGACGCGATTAGGGCCGACATGGCCGAGAACGCGAAGCTTACGGAGGACATGAAACAGGAAATAAAGTCAAAGTGCCACGGCTTGACCATAGACGTTAAATTCGACAACTGCGACGACTACGACCATTTTTTGTCCAAAGCCCAAGAGGAAATATACTCTTTCAATTCCGCTGGAGACAGAATTAAGGCGACCAACATTCTTGAAAAATACGTCGGCCAAGACCAAAGCTCGATGGCTTTTGAAGGGCAGACGCTTAAGGCTCTTGACGCTGTTTTGATCCAGCGCGACATGAACGGAAACAAGACGGCGGACATGCTGGACTCATACACAGAGTTGGACATATATCTTCGCGACGCTAACGGAAACGAAACGCCATACATTTCTTCCGGCGCGCTTTTGAGAATGGCGCTTTTGTCGTGCCAGATTATGTTCGTCAAGGACGAAATGACTTTCCAACGAGCGCTGGATTACATCGACGAAACGTCCGAAAAAGGCATAACGCACGTTGCGGAAAACACTATGAAAACTTTGGGCGCGTATGTGGCGAGAATCCCGCAAAAAATAATGCTTTTGTTCAGCTGCGCGGTTCTTCTTCTGGCCACGGCGTTCGCCGCGATTCAATACGTCATGACAGTTCTCGAATACACGATAGTTTGTTCCTTGGCGGCCATCTTCCTTCCGTTAATGCTTTTCGACGGAACGAAGGACATACCAAAGAAGTTCATCCCTGTATTCATAAATTTCTTGGTGAAGATAATGGTGATGACCGCATGCTTGATGTTCGTGTTCTGGCTTATGATACAGCACTCGGCGAACACTATAGGCGACGACGGAGGCATGAACTGGGTCGCGGTGGGCGAAATCGTCTTTGAGTCGATGTTGGCTTATATTCTCACGCAAAACGCGCCGAAAGTCGCGCAGACAATCATGACGGGCCAGCCGCAGCTGTCTATGGCAGAAGCCTTGCAGGGCGGCGGAACAACTCTTGCGACAGGAGTCGCGATGAAACAAGCGCCAGGAGCGGCCGTGCAAGCCGTCGCGAGAGCGGGCAACAAGGGCAACGACATTCTCGGCGGAATCGCTAAAGGCAACGCGGCGGCGAATTACGCGAAGTCGCATGGAGAAGGCCTTGGAGGACAAATTGGCGCCAGATGGGCCGTCGCAAAGGAAGGCCTTAAGGAGCGCTTCCGGGCCAAGATGGAGGCCGCCGGCCAAAAGACTGGAACAGGCTTCAGCACTCTTGATAAGGCCATGCAGATGGCCGGTTTGAGCGGCGGCTCCGGCGGAGGTGGAGGAGCTGGCGGCGGCTCTAGCAGCAGCGCTTACGGCCAGATTGGACAAGGATCAACACGTGATGAATATAAAGGGCAATTTCTTAGCACGACATCTAATGCTAATTATAAGACTGCCACAAAGTATGATAAAAAAACGGGCCAGCAGCGCCACATGACAAGAGAGGAATTCTTTGACGAAAAGGCCAAACAAGGCGAGCAAATAGCGCGAGCGCGCGAAAGATATAATCAAACGAAAGCTGAGCAAGCCCAGCAAGGCGGAACTCCGAACCTTGACGGCATGAAAGGCAATCGGGATTCTGATTGATTTTGTAGGGCGGGACAAAAGTCCCGCCTTTTTTGTCAAAGCTTCTTGAATTAATCGCTTGACTTTTCAAGTGGAAAATGATATCATAATTACCAACAAACAGGAGGTAGATTTATGCCTAAATGGGAGTATAAAGTTTTGAGATTTGTTTCACCAGCATTGGCTGAACGTGGCGAAGAGTTGAATGTTTTACAATGCGAGGAAATCCTCAACGAACTAGGAAATACAGGTTGGGAACTGACAGGGGTTGTTGAAGATGGTTCTTTGCGAGTTTTTCTTAAACGATTAATTGAGAAATAACTATTTGTCTCAAAGTCTTGCTTTGCACTTTTTGCAAAGACAATCCTTAAAAGAACTATTTTCAAATTCTTCTCCACATTTGTGACAAAATCGTTCCTTATAATCTTCATTCTCAAAAAGGTTCCATGTTTTTTTGCATTTTTTGCATAGAGGTGTTGAAATGTTAAATTCAATTTTTTTGTGACAGCGAATGCAAAAACCATCATCATAAGAAATGTTTTCTTTTACTTCACTTTGTTCATCTAAGAATGTTTTATTCTCAGCATAGTATTTTTGAGAAAATTTTTTTATTGCTTTACATTCTTTTAAGATTTCTGAAAAGAGTTCTTCGTTTTCATTCATATCTACTTCCAAACCTATTTCGCAATTATTTTTTTCTGACGGCAGAGAAAAATTCATAGATGTAATTATTGCCGTGCATTCGTTCAGATAGCATTTTGCATGAAGGCATTCATAGCGAAATAAATTAATATTTTCTAATTTTTCAAATTGCTTGATTTCATCGTCATTGTTGCTTTTTTTGATAAAAATTACATTTGTTTCAATGTTTTTATCTTGGGCAATTTTAAGCCTTTTTTGAAATGTTTTGTCGATGTTTATGTATGGACTGATAATGAAAATAAAATCTTTCGCATTCCGTATTATATTTTCGATTTCAGAGGCTATTCCTTTCGTTGTTAAAAATTTCATTTCTTTTTCTCATTTATTACTTTAATTTACAATGCGGGGCTGGTAGGCTACTCCAGCGTCTTTCGCACTTCTTCCATAACCTTGTCGGTCAAATCTTCCGGCGCTTTCTCAATTAGCGAGCGAACCTCTGTGTAAATGATTGGAAAGCTGAAAAGGCGGCCGGCGTTCACAACGCCCTTTACGTCGCCTTTGAGCTTTATTCCCTTCGCGGAATCCGCCGTGACAAGGCAGCCGCTGAAAGACTTGCTTCTTTTGTTGTATTCTTTTTTTGTGATTACAAAAACAGTCTTTCCGTTGACGGAAACCAAGTCGCCTCTGTTTGGAATGAATTCCCTAAGCGGCGCTATCTCTCCCTCGCCTTCGGTGAAAAAGTCTATGGGATTCGCTTCCGCGCAAACTTTTCTTATGAACGCGGGCGAGGGCTTTACCGTGTAAGAGACAAAAATTTTATAGGCGCTGTAGTCCGAAAGCCCGTATTTTTGGGCCAGGGTTTTGTAGTCGTATCTATGGGCAAGAACGAATTTGCTGGGCTTGTCGCACTTCCAAGGCGGGAGAAGGATCGGCTCATACGGAAGCTTTTCGTCGCTAGAGTAAAGCCATTCAATCGGAGAGATGAACTGGCACATGGAGGCCATGTTCTTGTATGTTGGGGCTCGGTTTCCAAAGGCGAGGTTGAAAACAAAAGAGTGGTTAAAGCCGTTCTCTTCGCACCACCGTCGAAGCTTTCGCTCATCGATAAGCGCCATAAGTTTTTTTTGCGCGTAAGTCATCCGCTCCGGCCTTGGTTTCATTGTCCGCTCCTAAAAAAATCGGGTTATAAATCTGAAAAAAATCAGACGAAGAAGCGTCTATAGATTAGCAGATTGCGGCCTTTATTTCAAGAACCGCTTTCAATCATTTTGATTACGCGCTCTTTCCAAGCGAAGTGTATAGGCTCCAAAAGTTGGCAAGAGACCGTTGCGAACGTCTTTGAATCCGTTTTTGTAAGCCGGGAATAAACCTTGTGGGCCTTCAGCGACACCGTTTGAAGCGGCTTGTCGAACGAAAGCTTGATTGAAAAATTCTCCTCTTTTTTCAGCGCCGGCGTTTCGGTCGTTATTAAGCAAATTCCGTGAACGCTTGCGTCGAGAACGACGCACGGCTGAACCGCCTTGAGGCCGCCGAAAAAAAGGCTTTGCTCTATCTTGGCGAGGCCGAAGTCCTTGAACCTTTCCTTTCCGATTTTTATTCGCTCTTCCTTTCTTCTTCCAAAGGCCTCAATCTTCTTTTCCATTTCAACAAGCCCGGACGCGAGCCTCGACACTCCGTCGCCGCCGCCGTCGTATAGCCGGACTTTTATCCAATCGCCGCCAGCTTCCAAAACGCGGGCCGAAGCTTCCTCAAAGCCGTCCGAACCGTCAAAGACGAAGCGCAGCCTAACATCCGAGCCGGTTTTAGTCCTAGGCTTTTTGGCGAACGCGAGCGTCCACGCTCCGTTCTCTATTCTGTCCAAGGCGCAAAGCGCGTCTTTCGAACCGCTCAAATACGAAATCGAAACGACCTTGAAATTGCTCAAAATTTCCTTTGTTATTTTCATTTTGCCCTCCGAGCCATTCTTTCCTTTTTCGTAAGCCTCAAAAGCTACTTT
>JBGUQT010000055.1:0-14393 GCA_045131275.1 Treponema sp. | reverse complement strand
GACCTTGTTCCTTTACAACTGGACATACTACACTCCTGACGAAGTCTTGCGCGACTTTGAGCATGAGTTTGACTGCGTCGTCAAAGTTGACAGCTACGCTTCAAACGAAGAGATGTACTCAAAGCTCAAGGCCGGAGCCAAGGGCTATGACATCGTAGTTCCTTCGCAGGACTATGTTTCTATCATGATCAACCAGGGAATGTTGCGCCCCTTGGACCAGTCAAAGATGACGAACAGGGACAACATCAACCCCTTGGCCCTCGCCAAGGCCACATACGACCCGGATATGAAATACGCCGTCCCCTACTACTTTGGAGCGGCAGGAATTTCCGTAAACAAGACAAAGGTTCCCGAAGGCTACGCCCGCGACTGGAGCGTATTCGCCGACAAGCGCTTTGCCGGACACGCCACGATGATGGACGACATGCGCGAAGTTATGGGCGACGCCTTGGTTCACCTTGGAAAAAGCGTCAACACGCTTGACGACGCCGAGCTTGACGCCGCCGAAAAAATGATTGAAAAAGATTGGAAGCCCAACCTTGTAAAGTTTGACGCCGAAAGTTTCGGCAAGTCATTCGCCAGCGGAGATTTTTGGCTCTGCCACGGCTACGCCGAAGTCATCTACGGCGAAGTTCCCGAAGAAAAGTGGGACGAGACAATCGACTTCTTCATTCCCGAAGAGGGCGGCGCCGCATACCTTGACAGCATGTGCATCCTTAAGGACGCAAAGCACGTTGACTTGGCCAACGAATTCATCAACTACATCCACAGACCTGAAGTTTACGCCAAGTTCTTGGACGCCTTTAGCTTCCCCTGCTTTGTAAACTTAAAGGCCGCCCAGTTCATGACAAGAAAGCCGATGTACGAAGCCAGCCAAATGAACAACTGCGAGCTTAAGATTGACTTGGGCGAAGGCTTGGACAAGTACAACGAGCGCTGGCAGCGCATAAGATTCACTGACTAGTAGCGGCAATTAATAAAAGATTCTGTCGCGGCCTGTTTGGGGCCGCCAAAACACAATTGAGGTTAGATAATTTTTAAGGAGATTCGCCATGAAAAAATCATTTGCAATCCTGGGAGCGGCCATCGCCGCGCTTTCACTCGCGTCTTGCGCAAAAAAGGATGTAGAAACCCTTTACCTTTACAACTGGACATACTACACGCCGGAAAAAGTCGTTGAAAAATTTGAGCAGGATTTCCACTGCAAAGTAAAGCTTGACAGCTACTCAACTTGCGAGGAAATGTATTCAAAGCTTCGCGCGGGAGCCAAGGGCTACGACGTGGTCATTCCGTCAAACGACTTTGTTTCCATTATGATAAAGCAAGACATGCTGCAAAAAATCGACCGCTCAAAGCTAAAGAACGCCGACAAAATCAACCCCGGCGTCTTGAAAATGCTTGAATTTGACAACAGAATGGATTGGTGCGTCCCCTACGCTCTTAGCGCCACGGGAATCATGGTGAACAAGACAAAAGTTCCGGCCGGCTACGCCCGCGACTACAGCATTTTGGCCGACTCAAGATTCGCCGGCCACGCAACGATGATGGACGACGCGCGCGAAGTATTCGGCTCGGCCTTGCTTAGCCTTGGCTACGACATGAACAGCCTTGACGACGGCGAATTAAAGGAAGCCTTTGACTTGGTTAATGGAAAGTGGAAGCCCAACTTGGCCAAATTTGACGCGGAGGCTTTTGGAAAGTCATTCGCCAGCGGAGACTTGTGGCTTTGCCAGGGCTACCCCGAAATCGTTTACGGCGAAGTTGACGAAAGCCGCTGGGACGAAATCATCGACTTCTTTATCCCCGAAGTCGGCGGCCCCGCCACTTTGGACTGCATGGTAATCCTTAAGGACGCGCCCCACCCGGAATTGGCCAACGAGTTCATCAACTTTATCCACAATCCCGAAAACTACGCGCTCTTTATCGACGAGTTCCGCTATCCTTGCGTGGTCAACCCGACAGCCCTCCAGTACGTCACAACAAAGCCGATGTACGACCCCGACCAGGCGCTCAACTGCACTCTCAAGGCAGACTTGGGCGACGGCTTGGACAAGTATCACGAATTGTGGCAGCAGATAAGATTTAACTAAGGCAGCCTGTACTCAACAAAGCGGAGCCTTCCTTCTTCTACGCAAGCCTTTATTTGGCGCTCGCGTTTGGAAAGGGAGGCTTCGCCGCTTTTTACTTCTATCAACAAAACTTCTTTTATTTCATCTCCGTCGGCCGCGCCTGGAAAGGCCACAAAGTCGACGGGCTTTCCGACAAAGCGCGCGTCGGCTGGATTGCAGGGAAAGCCGGGCATAAAGGGAGCCACTTGCTCGCCGGCCAAGCCGCCCAAAACCGCGCGGGATTTTTTCACCGCGTCGGCGCGTTCGGCGGCGATTTTTTTTGAAAGGCTTGCAAAAAACGCGACGCGCGCGAATAGCGTTCCCAAAACAAAGAAAAGCGCGCAGCAAAGGGCCAAAACAAAAAGCCCCGCGCCTCCCCGCGCAAACAAGTCTGTCAATTGACTAAAGAAAGTTTTAAGCATAAAATCATTCTAACATGAATTTATAAAAAAGAAAATGCTCCCAGTCGCGGCTGCGTCTGACGGAACCGCTAGATATCGTCGCTACTCGTTGTTTGCGCTTGAAACTATTTAACGCTGCCGCTTTCGCGGCAGGCGCAAACAAAGAGTTTCCGCCAGCCGCCCCGCTCCTTCGCGCTTTATCTTTACTATAACTTACGGAGAATCATTTTATGCCCGACATTATAGAGTATTACAAACACTGCGAGCAGTGCCCAAGGGCTTGCGGCGTTGACAGGACTGCGGGCCAAAGGGGCTTTTGCGGCGAGGACGACAAGCTGCGGGCGGCCGTGGCGTGCCTGCACTTTGGGGAGGAGCCTTTTGTCACCGTCTTTGGCGGAAGCGGAACGATTTTCATTACAGGCTGCGCGCTGGCCTGCGCCTTTTGCCAAAACTACCAAATAAGCCAAAAAGGCTACGGAAAAGAAATAAGCGTAGAAGAACTCGCGCGCATTTGCATCGATTTGCAAAAGGCGGGAGCGGAAAACATAAACATTGTCACGGGAAGCCACCAAATCCCCGCGCTGGCGCAAGGCCTAAAGGCCGCCCGCAATCTTGGGCTTACTATCCCCGTTTGTTGGAATTCCAGCGGCTACGAAAGCGTAGAGACCTTGGAACTATTGCGCGGCTTGGTTGACATTTGGCTTCCCGACATAAAAACCTTGAACGCGGCCCTTTCCAAAAAGCTTTTTAACGCCCCAGACTATCCCGAGACGGCAAAAGCCGCTCTCTTGTGGATGACGCAAAATTCTCCGCTAAAAATCGTCGAGGTTAAAAAAGACGGCCAGACACGCGAAAAAATCATGAGCGGCGTAATCGCGCGCCACCTTTTTTTGCCGGGCCGCTTTGAGGACAGCGCAGACGTTCTTGACTGGCTAAAGAAAAACCTTGACGGCCGCGCGGTCATCTCGCTGATGTCGCAATACACTCCCGTTCCGTTCAAAGAGGAAGCGGAAGCCTTGCAAAAAAGACTTTCCGCGCTGGAAGACGTTCAAAACCGTCTTGTGTCAAAGGAAGAGGACGCGGACTTGCGCGACTTAATCGAAGCCTACGACTTTGAAACTCTCTTTTACCAAGAGCTGAGCGACGACACAAGCTGGCTCCCCGACTTTACAAAGCCCCAGCCCTTTGGCAACAAGCTGGCCCGCGTCTTGTGGCATCCGCTCGTATCGTCGAACGCAAAACAATGACTGTTAGTTCGAGCGGATTAACCGCGTCCTTTGGACGCTGCCAATTCGCCGTTTATTGGGCGTAAAAAATTCCTACCTTTTTTCCAAAAGCGCGCTATAATGGAACAATGAACGAATCCCTTTTGAAAAAAATGACCGGCGTGGCCGTACCGCTTGGCGCGCTTTACACAAAAGAGTCTCCTGCTATCGGAGAGTTTCCTTCGCTAAAAAAATTCGCGGCCTTTTGCAAGAGCGCGGGGCTTAAGATAATCCAGCTGCTCCCTGTCAACGACACGGGAACGCAGTCTTCGCCCTACTCGGGGCTTTCGGCCTTCGCGCTGCATCCGATTTACGTTTGCGTAAAGGACCTTCCGGAATTTGCCGCGCTCTACAAATCCGACAAAAATTTCAAGACCGAATACGACTTGCTGCAACAGTTCCACCCCTACAAAGGCCGCTACGACTACCAAGGGATTCTTGACAAAAAAATCGCGCTCCTCATGCGCCTCTACCAAACGACGGACACCGCCGACACAGGAAAGCCCGACACGGCCCTGGCCTCTTGGATAAAAAAGAACGGCTGGATAAAGGCCTATGCGGTTTACAAAAACCTAAAGTGGAAGTACATGCAGGCCACTTGGAAGGCTTGGAAAAAAGAAGACCAAGTTCCCGGCATGGAAGAAATCGAGCGGCGATGGAATGACAAGGCGCTTAAAAAAGACCAGCTCTTTTACGCCTGGCTCCAGATGCGCGCGGCGGAGCAATTCGCCGAAGCCGCGGCAGCAGTCAAAAAGGCCGGCATAATCCTTAAGGGCGACATGCCGATTATGATGAACGAGGACTCCGCCGACGCTTGGGCGCATCCCGAATTCTTTGAGCACAGCCTGCGCGCGGGATCCCCCTCCGACGGCTCCAATCCCGCAGGCCAAAACTGGGGCTTCCCCACCTACAATTGGAAAAACCTCAAGGCCGCCGGCTACTCTTGGTGGATCGACCGCCTTCAAAGCGCCCAGCAGTATTACCAGGCATACAGGCTTGACCACATCTTGGGCTTTTTTAGAATTTGGGCGATACCCGAGCGCGAGACAACCGCGCTTCTTGGACGCAGCGAGCCGGGCCAAACGATAAGCCGCGACGAATTGATCGAGGCAGGCTTTAACGAAGGCCGCATTCATTGGCTGGCAGAGCCCCACGTTCCCACGGCGGACATAGACTACTTTACTTGGAACCACGACGCCTCAACAAAAATTTTGGAAAAGATCGCGGTAAAGCTTCCCGGCGAGGAGCTTTGGAATTTCAAAAGTTCCGTCAAGGGCGACAAGGACATTTACGAAGCGGACTTTAAGGGCCTTTGCCAAGACGACGCGGCGCAAAAAATAAAGGAAGCGCTGGCAAAAAAATGGCGCGACAGAACTTTGCGCGAAATTAAAAAAGACAAGTTCATCGCGCTGTGGACATACAAGGACAGCTACCCTTGGACAACTTTGAACGACGACGAAAAAACAAAACTGCAGGCGTTGATTGACCAAAAGCGCGACAAGGAAGAAGGTCTTTGGAAAAAACAAGCGCAAGAAATTTTGGGAGAGCTTACAAAGAGCGTTGACATGGTTCCTTGCGGAGAGGACTTGGGCGTGGGCCTTGCGGCAGTCCCTGAAGTCATGGGCAAAAATAAAATCTTGCGCCTCAACGTCGTACGCTGGAGCCGCGACTGGGCGACGGAAGGTTCGCCCTACATTCAGTTTGAAAAATACCCGGAGCTTAGCGTCACCACCACAAGCGTTCACGACTCTTCTACAATCCGCCAATGGTGGAGCGAAGAAAAAGAAAGCGCGGCGGCCTTCTTTAAAGCCAACGGAAAATTTTTCGCCGACAACGGAATCTACGAAAACAACTTTTCCGACTTTACAGAAAAAACAGCGCGCGCGATTTTGGAAGCCGCCGCTTCAAGCGCAAGCCTTTGGGCGATCCATCCCTTACAAGACTTTTTGTACTTGCAAAAAAAATATTGGCTCGCCGACGCAAAAGACGAGCGCGTGAACATTCCCGGAGAGGTGACCGACTTCAACTGGACCTACAGAATGCCCGCAAGCGTGGAGGATTTGTCCGCGGATAAATCTTTGCTGGATGAGATAAATTTCCTTGCAAAAAAAAGAAAGTAGGTTTATAATGTAGTAAGCGCTATGAAAATTTCTTACAACGAATTTCATGTCTCAAAAGACATTCGCGACAAATGCAACTTTGACTCATCCCTCTACTCTTCCAGCGGCAATGTCATCATCACAGACTTAAAGAAAGTAAGAATTTTCGCGGAGAAGCTAAACCAATACTACGACAAGATTGGCCTTAGCGAAAAGCGAATCAGCGCCGGCCAACTCAACGCGATGGGCTTGATTGACGAAATCTTGCACTACGTTTCGATGCTTTACCGCCGCGACATACTAAAGGCTTCCTTTGAGGGAGCGCTCGCCGCGCTGGACAAAAAATTCGGAAAAGAAAAGATTGACCAAATCCTTTTGGAATTTACAAACGAGTATCCGCCGACAGCCGTTTACCGCGGAGAGATTTCGGCCCAAGATTACTTAAAGCAAAGCGCCGTCGACGCGGGAACAAAGCTGGAGCGAAGCAACCGAGAGTCATCATTTGAAGAAATGATGATGCTTCACTTGGCCAATGAAAACCCCGCCTTCGCCAAGTTCTCCGTTCTATTTAGCGAAACAAAGCTTAGAAAAAATCCCGTCTACGCCCAAGCCTGGGAAGAGACGCAAAAATACTTTAAGAGCCAGCCAAAATTCGGACCCTTTAACAACGACTTTGTCACGTTCTTGCGCGAGCCGGTGGCCTTTAGCCCAAAAAGCCTGCGCGGCCAATTGCAGTACATCCTAAAGCATTGGATGTACCTTATCGGCGAATGGCTCAAAAAGCGCCTTTTGGCAAGCCTTGACACCCTCAGCGAGGAAGAAAAGGCCGCTTGGCGCGGAATCAACGGCGGCGAAGTCGAAATGTCGCCCTACAGCTACGACAATTTGATGAACGAATACGAGCGCTACTCGCCCGACCGCGACTGGATGCCAAAAGTAGTCTTGATGGCAAAGACCATTCTTGTTTGGCTTTACCAGCTGACCAAAAAGTACGGCCGCCCGATCGAGCGCTTGGACCAAATTCCGGACGAGGAATTGGACACCCTGCGCGACCAAGGCTTTACTGGCCTTTGGCTTATCGGCTTGTGGGAACGTTCCAACGCATCAAAGCGAATCAAGCAAATATGCGGAAACCCAGAAGCGGCTTCTTCGGCTTACTCCCTTATGGACTACACAATCGCCGGAAACCTTGGCGGCTGGGACGCCTTGGACAACTTGCGCCGCCGTCTTTGGCAGCGCGGAATAAGGCTCGCAAGCGACATGGTTCCAAACCACACGGCGATGGACAGCCGTTGGGTCGTCGAGCGGCCCGACCTTTTCATGCAAAGGCGCGACTGCCCCTTCCCGCAATACACATTCAACGGCGAAAACCTTAGCCACGACGGCCGCGTTGGCGTTTACTTGGAAGACCATTACTATTCCAAGAGCGACTGCGCCGTAGTCTTTAAGCGCGTTGACAACCAGACAGGCGACGTCCGCTACATTTACCACGGAAACGACGGCACCGGAATGCCCTGGAACGACACCGCCCAAATCGACTTTTTGAACCCCGCCGCGCGCGAGGCCGTAATACAAGACATTTTGCACGTTGCAAGGAACTTTCCGATAATCCGCTTTGACGCGGCGATGGTTCTTGCCAAAAAGCACATTCGACGCCTATGGTACCCCGAGCCGGGCCATGGAGGAGACATCGCGACGCGCAGCGAATACGCGATCTCAAGCCAAGCCTTTGAGGACGCGATTCCCAACGAGTTCTGGCGCGAGGTCGTTGACCGCGTGGCCAAGGAAGTCCCGGACACGCTTCTTTTGGCCGAGGCATTTTGGATGTTGGAAGGCTACTTTGTCCGAACGCTCGGAATGCACCGCGTATACAATTCCGCCTTTATGAACATGCTCAAAAAGGAGCAGAACCAAAAGTACCGCGACACTGTCAAAAACACGATAAAATTTGACCCGCAAATTCTAAAGCGCTACGTAAACTTCATGAACAACCCCGACGAGGAAACCGCCGTGGCGCAATTCGGAAAGGGCGACAAGTACTTTGGCGTTTGCACCTTGATGGTAACGATGCCAGGCCTTCCGATGTTCGGCCACGGCCAAATCGAAGGCTTTGAAGAAAAGTACGGAATGGAATACACCCGCGCCTACCGCGACGAAAAGCCCGACGAAGGCTTGGTAAACGGCCACTGGCAGCTTATATTCCCTCTTATGAAAAAGCGATGGCTCTTTGCCCAGGTTGAAGACTTCCTGTTCTACGACGTTTGGGACAACGGCCATGTAAACGAAAACGTATTCGCCTACTCCAACCGCGTCGGAAACGAAGCCGCCGTAGTCTTTTACAACAACAAGTACGACAGCGCGTCGGGCTGGATAAAGCAATCCTGCGAGTACGCGGTCAAGACCGGCCACGGCGACGACAAGGTTATGACAAGCCGCTCCATCAGCGAGGGCCTTGGCCTTACGGCGGAAGACGACAAGTACTTGATTTTCCGCGAAAGCCGATCAAACCTTTGGTATGTCAGAAAATCCAGCGACATTTGCCGCGACGGAATGTTCATAAACCTCAGGGGCTTTGAATGCCAAGTCATGCTTGACGTTCACCAAGTGAGCGACACGCTAGACAAAAAGTGGAGCACGCTGAACAGCGTCTTGGCCGGAAAAGGCTGCGCCAACCTTGAAGTTGAATGGGAAGAAATCCGCTACAAGGAATTGTACGCCGCATTGACAGCCTTTGCCGGAGCGGACTTTTACAAAAAAGGCCTCGCAATCCTTAAAAAGCCGGCCGCCCCTCAAACCAAAAAATTCTTGGACGGCGTAAAAAACGCCGCGCTTGCCTTCTACCAAAAAGCGGACGAGTTCCGCGCGATTGACCATAAAATCTTTGGCGAGAGCTACAAGGCTCCGACAGCCGCGGCCGCCAAAAAGTCCGCCGAGGCGCAATACAAGGCCTTTGAAAAATCCTTTAAGGCCGTTTGCAAAATTCTTTCAAGCAAAAAGGCGGCCAAAGATTTGGCCAAAGCCAAGAGCGCCGCGGAATTCATCCTTTACGGCTCGCCGCTCAATTGGACAAGCCCGGAAATCTTGCTTTCAGAATGCGTGGCCCTAAGCCTTGCCGAGCGCGGCTTTGCGACAAGATGGTCGCTTGACAGAAAGCTCTGCGAAGCGATGCAGGCGGCCGGCGTTGAATGGAACAACCAGCGCGATGTTTTGTACCGCGCCTTTGTCCTTGCCAAAGTCTCCGGCACTGGCTTGGCCGCAAAGAAGAGCGCGGCTTCAGGCAAGGCCGCTTCGCCCAATCCGGCCGCGCTCGCCCTTGCCTCTTTGTGCTGCGAAAGCGCCGACGCGATCGCTTTGAGCCGCGCCAACAATTTTGACAACGTCGTTTGGTTCAACAAGGAAGAGTTGGACAGAAGCCTTTTCTTGGCGGCGCAAAACGAATTTATTTTGGGAACAAATTCCGACAAGGACATTCTGGCCTTTTACAAGCTTATGGCCGCCGCGCAAGAAAAGGCGGAGTACAAGTGCCGAGCCCTTGTGGAGCAGTTTGAGCCGGCCAAGCCAAAGGCCAAGGCAAAGAAGGCGACTCCCAAAAAGGCGGCCGCAAAAGCCGGCGCAAAAAAGCCTGCTTCCGGCGCTAAGAAAAAATCCGCTTCCACTGATCCCAAAAAAACAAAAACTGTAAAGGCAAAAAAGAAAAATGCCGAAAATATATTAACAAAGAAAGTTGCGAAAGCCGCCGGCAAAAAAGCGGCCGCAACTGTAAAACAGTCCAAGGCAAAGTCTGGCGCGAAAGCGGCAGGAACTTTGGAAAAAAATAAAAAGGCTTTGAAAAAAGCCGGGGGAAGGAATATGGCAGAAGTAGCCAAGAAAGCGCCCGCTAAGAAAGCGGCCGCCAAGAAACCCGCCGCTAAAAAGCCGGCCGCCAAAAAGGCGCCCGCTAAAAAAACAGCGGCTAAGAAACCTGTAGCCAAAAAGGCCACAGCCAAGAAAGCGCCCGCCAAAAAGACAGCGGCTAAAAAGCCCGCAGCCAAGAAGGCGCCCGCTAAAAAGACAGCGGCTAAGAAACCGGCCGCCAAGAAGCCCGCAGCCAAGAAACCGGCTGCTAAGAAGGCTCCTGCAAAGAAATAAGCGAATTGGCGCCTTTTTTGGCGCCGATTGCTTGGTTTTAAAAATCCGCTTCATGGGAAGCGGATTTTTTTTGTCCTTTTTTTCTTGATTTTTCCGATTTTTTTTTCATTTTTTGCTAATTTTTCACTTTACAAAAGCCGCTATTAGTAGTATCATATACCCATAGTAGACACTAGATATAGTGGTTTTGCTAAAAATCAAGGGAGGAATCGGCAAAAAAGCGCGAAAAACCGCGCCATTTGTTAAAAAGTTCAGATGAAAATTATAAAAAGAAACGGCGAAGAAGTTCAATATGACGTTCAAAAGATCGAAAACGCTATCCGCAAGGCCAACGAGACCGTTCCGGTCGCCGAGCGCCTAAGCGAAGACACGATCCACAAAATCGGAGCCGAAATCACAAAAAGCTTTGAGGAGCGCGGCCACGAGCCCAACGTTGAGGAAATCCAGGACTTGGTTGAGACCAAGATCATGGAAAACTCGGCCTACACTATCGCCAAAAAATACATCACATACCGCTACCAGCACGCCCTTAACCGCAAGGAAAACTCAACCGACCAGCAAATCCTTTCTTTGCTTGAGTGCAACAACGAGGACGTAAAGCAGGAAAACTCAAACAAAAATTCCACGGTCGTTTCCGTCCAACGCGACTATATGGCCGGCGAAGTCAGCAAAGACATCACAAAGCGCTTTTTGCTTGACGAAGACTTGACCAAGGCCCACGAGGAAGGCTTGATCCACTTTCACGACGCGGACTACTTTGCCCAGCACATGCACAACTGCGACCTTGTAAACTTGGAGGACATGCTTCAAAACGGAACGGTAATCAGCGGAACAAAAATCGACCGTCCCCACTCCTTCTCAACCGCTTGCAACATCGCCACGCAAATCATCGCGCAAGTCGCCTCTTGCCAGTACGGCGGCCAGAGCATTTCGCTGACCCACTTGGCTCCCTTTGTTGACGTAAGCCGCAAAAAGATCTCTGCCGAAGTGCGCGACATCGAGCAAAAGACAGGAATCAAGTTCTCTCCCGAGCAGTTTGACTACATCGTTCAAAAGCGCCTTAGCGACGAAATCACTCGCGGCGTTCAGACGATTCAATACCAGGTCGTAACCTTGATGACCACGAACGGCCAGTCTCCCTTTGTAACCGTCTTTATGTACCTCAACGAAGCGGAGTCCGAGCAAGAAAAGGCCGACTTGGCTTTGGTCATCGAAGAAGTTTTGCGCCAGCGATACAGAGGCGTTAAAAACGAAAGCGGCTATTGGGTGACTCCCGCCTTCCCCAAACTGATTTACGTTTTGGAAGAAGACAACATCGAGCCCGACTCAAAATACTACTACCTCACCGAGCTTGCCGCCAAATGCACGGCGCGCCGCATGGTTCCCGACTACATCTCGGAAAAGAAAATGCTTGAGCTTAAGGTGGACGGCGCGGGACGCGGAAACTGCTATCCTTGCATGGGCTGCCGCTCCTTCCTTACACCCGACTCAAGCGCCAACGGCTACGACAACGTTGCCGGCGCGCAAAACTGGGTTGCCGGAAAGTCCAAGTATTACGGCCGCTTCAACCAAGGCGTCGTAACAATCAACTTGGTTGACGTGGCTTGCTCTTCAAACCGCGACCTTAACGCATTCTGGAAAATCTTTGACGAACGCCTTGACTTGTGCTACCGCGCCTTGATGATCCGCCACAACCGCTTGATGGGAACAAAGAGCGACGTGGCGCCGATCCTTTGGCAAAACGGAGCCTTGGCGCGCTTGGCCAAGGGCGAGACAATCGACAAGCTTTTGATGAACGGCTACTCTACAATCTCTTTGGGATACGCCGGCCTTTGCGAATGCGTCCGCTACATGACAGGAAAGCCTCACACAGACCCCGACGCAACCCCCTTTGCCCTTGAGGTTATGAAGCACATGAACGCCGCTTGCAAGGCTTGGAAAGAAAAAGAGCATATCGACTTTTCTTTGTACGGAACGCCGCTTGAGTCAACGACATACAAATTCGCCAAGTGCCTCAAAAAGCGATTTGGCGAAATCAAAGGCGTGACCGACAAAAACTACATCACAAACTCTTACCACGTTCATGTAACCGAGCAGATGGACGCCTTTACAAAGCTTACGTTTGAGTCTCAGTTCCAGGTTCTTTCGCCCGGCGGAGCGGTAAGCTACGTAGAAGTTCCAAATATGGAAAACAACCTTCCGGCGGTAATGGCCTTGCTAAAGCACATCTACGAGAACATCATGTACGCCGAGCTTAACACAAAGAGCGACTGCTGCCAAAAGTGCGGCTACACGGGACAAATCCAAGTCGTGGCCGACCAGGACGGAAAGCTTGTTTGGGAATGTCCCAACTGCCAAAACCGCGACCAGTCAACTATGAACGTTGCCCGACGCACATGCGGCTACATCGGAACGCAGTATTGGAACCAGGGTCGAACGCAGGAAATCAAAGAGCGCGTGTTGCACTTGTAGTCTATGTTCTATGGCGAGATAAAAAAGTTTGACATCGCAGACGGCGAAGGCGTTCGCGTGAGCGTCTTCGTTTCGGGCTGTAAAAACGCCTGCAAGGGTTGCTTTCAGCCGCAAACTTGGGATTTTGCCTACGGAAAAGAATTTGGCCTTGACGTCCTAAACGAAGTTTTTGAAGCCTTGGACAAGCCATTTATCCAAGGTCTTTCCATTCTTGGCGGCGAGCCTTTTGAAGTCGAAAACCAAGCCGACGTTTTGGAATTGATAAAAGCCGTCCGCCAAAAGTTCCCACAAAAAGACATTTGGTGTTGGACAGGCTATGTCCTTGAGTCCGACCTGCTCCCCGACTACGGCCGCCGCCACACGGAACACACCGACCAAATCTTGCGCTCGATCGACGTCTTGGTTGACGGCCCCTTTATCGAAGAAAAAAAAGACTTGCAGCTGGCCTTTAGAGGCTCCTCCAACCAACGCATAATCCGCATGAAAGATTTTTGGGCGGAACGGGACAAATCCTAGGGAAGCGTCCGAAGGACGCGGTTAAACCGCTCGAACAATCCGTTAAGGTTTTGCAAGCGATAACACGAGCGGCAAAAGCGCCGCCCAAAAAGTTTTCAAGCCATAAAAAATGGCCGCCCATATAATTCAGGGCGGCCGTCGTTTTGGTTAACCAACGCGCTTATTTTGTCGCGCCGGGAATCTCTTTGTCAAACTCAGGATTTCCGTGGTGGTATGTCGGAAGAACCTTGGGAGAGACCGCGTTGCCCTTGATTTTGGCTGTGGCTCTAGCCTTTTCAAAGTTCTTTACGTGCTGGAGAGAGAGAGTCTTTGAAAGCTTGATTTTCTTGAACATCTTTCCGGCTTCGATTCCGGCTTCGCGTCCAAATACGACTACGTCAAGCAAGCTGTTTCCCATCAAGCGGTTTGTTCCGTGAACGCCGCCAGAGGCTTCGCCGGCAACCAAGAGGTTGGCGATGTTTGTGTGGCAAGTCTTGTCAATCTCAACGCCGCCGTTCTGATAGTGGAGCGTCGGGTAAACCAAAATCGGCTCCTTGCGGATGTCGATTCCGTACTTGATGAACATCTTGTACATGGCCGGGATTGACTTAAGGATCGTTCCCTCGCCGTGAATCATTTCGATCATCGGAGTGTCAAGCCAAACCGCGTCCTGAACGTCGTTCTTTACGCCGCGGCCTTCGCGAACTTCGCGGATAATGCCAGAAGCGTTTACGTCGCGAGTCTCAAGCGGGTGAATGTAAACTTCGCCGTCCTTGTTGATGAGCTTGGCTCCAAGCGAGCGGACTTTTTCGGTGACGAGCTTTCCAAGAATCTGTGTCGGATAAGCGGCTCCTGTCGGGTGGTACTGCAAGCTGTCCTGGTAGAGCAACTTGGCTCCGGCGCGGTAAGCGATTACAAGGCCGTCGGCTGTGGCTCCGTAGTGGTTTGAAGTCGGGAATCCCTGGTAGTGCATGCGTCCGGCGCCGCCAGTGGCGATGATTACCACTTTGGCCTTTGCGATGCGGATCTCGCCAGTTTCGATGTTCATCAAAACGGCTCCGGCGGCTTCGCCCTTTTCGTTCTTGATGATTTCGATGGCGGCCGTAAAGTCAACGACTGTGATTTTGTCGGCGCGGTTGAAGGTTTCGTCGCGAAGAGTGCGCATGATTTCGGCGCCTGAGTAGTCTTTGCAGGCGTGCATTCTCTTGCGGCTTGTTCCGCCGCCGTGAGTTGTCACCATCGTTCCGTCGGCTTCTTTGTCAAATTCTACGCCAAGGTCGTTGAGCCATTTGATTACTGACGGAGCCTTGTTTACCAATGTGTAAACCAATTCGGGCTTTCCGTCAAAGTGGCCGCCGCCAAACGCGTCAAGGTAGTGCTGGGCCGGAGAGTCGTTGGGCTTGTCGGCAGCCTGGATTCCGCCTT
>JBGUQT010000054.1:0-8201 GCA_045131275.1 Treponema sp. | reverse complement strand
AAAAACTTCCTTCCCGGAGCCCCTTCTAAAAAGTCGCGAGACCGGTCCCGCGGAGCTAAAGAAAACCTTTAGCGAATCGTAGAAAATCTGCGGATAGTTTCTTTTTATCTCTATCGCGGGAACGGGAATCACGTGCTTTCCCTCGATTTGGCGCGAGCGGATAGCCTTGTCGATTTCCTCCCGCGTGGCGATGTCCTCGATCTTTATCACGTTTTGCGGAGGCGGAAGCTGAAGGCGGGTGGCGATTTTTGTCGCCATCTTTTCCGACGTTCCGATCAAGAGAATTTTCCTAAACTTGTTTTGCCTGATTTTTAGGGCGATTTCGTCGCGGTGCTCCTTGTCGTCAAAGACGGCCACGCGAACGGCGCCCATATATGTTTTTTCGCTTTTAGCTGACTTTCCGCCTATGATTTTGTCGTCAACGATTAAAAGGCCGTCGTCGATAATGGCGTTGATTCCGTACTTTTGGGCCAGGAGTTTGGCTTTAAAGCTTTTTCCGGTTCCGCTCTCTCCGACAAGAGCGTAGACTTGAATGCCCTTGAATTTGCTCAGTAAATCTGAAATTTCCATCTAAAAATATTTTAGCGCTAGTCTTTAAAAAAAGCAAGAAAATCTTGGGGCTCTTTGGCCTCCAAAAAGGGCGGAAGTCCCAAATCGTTCCGAGGAAATTCCATCCGCATCGAGCGAAGGAAAAAGCCGCCGTTTTTGGAAGCGCCGGCAACGGCGCCGCCATAAGCCTTGTCGCCCAAGATGGCGTGTCCGCGCATGGCGGCTTGCTCGCGTATTTGCCTCTTCCTTCCGGTAAAGATTTGGAACCGGACAAGGGTGATTTCCTTGCCGCCAACGGCGCCATGCTTAAGGGGCGTCGCTATAGTCCGCGCGGACTTTTTGGCTCCGTTGATTTCAAGCTCGTCGTTCCATTCTTCCTGGACGTCAAGGCGGCCCAAAACGATTCCCCAGTAAAACTTTTTTATTTCATGGGACTGAATGTTTTTGCAAAACCACTGGGCGCCCGCCAAGGACTTTGACACCGCCAAAAGGCCGCTGGTTCCCTTGTCCAAACGGTGCAGGGGTGCGGGAACAAAGGCCAGCGCCGCCGTTTTTTGGCCGGCGAAATATTCCGCGACAGAGCCTTCTCCGTGGACCGGAACGCCAGCGGGCTTGTCTATGAATGTCAAATGCTCGTTCTCAAACGCGATTGGGTAGGGACAAGGCGGCGCTTTTTGGGCTTGGACGAGCTTTTTGTTTCGGCCACCGTTCGGCGATGAGCCTTCGTTTGGAGCGCCGAATTCGTTCGGGGCGAGCAAAAAGGCCGCGGCGCTAAGAAGGTCTCCCTCTTGGGTAAGGTCGGAGGCTTGGGCCTTTTTTCCGTTAAGGCGGACAAGTCCTTTTCTTAAGGCGGACAAAATAGCGCCTTGCGAATTTTCCGCCAAAAGACGGCGCAAAATTCTGTCAAGCCTGCGGCCTGCGTCGTCGGCGCCCAATGTCCATTCCTTTCGCTCCATATTTGGAGATATTAGCGCAAAAGGCGGCTCTCCTTCAACACTTGAACAATAGGCGGCTTTTCGCTAATATATAAGAATGTTTTTTGGGAGAAAAGTTTTGGCGGAAATCATATCCAATCCTGTGTTTCAAGCGTGTTTGTTCAGTTGGTTCACCGCCCAATTCATCAAGACATTGATAGGGCTTTTTTCCGGAAAAATTCACTCGCTCAAAGCCTTGGCCGAAAGCCTCATTTGGCGCACCGGCGGCTTTCCTTCCAGCCACACAGCTCTTGTGACCACGCTCACCACTTGCATCGGTTTTAGGTCGGGCGTGTCCAGCGACACATTTATGCTTTCATTTTGCTTTTTGATGGTTACGATAAGGGACGCTTTGGGCGTGCGCCGCGCTTCCGGCTTGCAGGCAAGAAAGCTCAACGAATTGGGAAACGAACTTTCGGACAAAAAAATGATTGAATACAAGCCCATAAAGGAGATTCTCGGACACCGGCCGATGGAAGTCATCTTCGGCTCGATTTTGGGATTCTTCATCGGCTTGGGATTCGCGGTTTTATAAATTATGGAACGCTTTAAAAAGTTCGCGGCGCCAGCCTTGGCGGCTCTAGTAATTCTTCTCGCATTGTTCTTGCTAAAAAGCGTTCCTTCCTCAAAGCTTTGGAAAGGCTACACGACCTTAAGCGTTCCGGCCGGCGCTGACAAGGCTTTCGTCAACAGCCTTTTGCGCGACAAGAATTGCGGCGACTACATTGCATTGGAAGCGCAAGAAAAAAAATATTCCAACGAATACGAGAGCGCGAAACAAAAATATTTTTTTGACAAAGAAAGCGCCTACCGCATTTACTACATTCCCGACTCAAACATTAGGGGAGCGCAAAAGGCCGCCCGGGAGATTCAAGACAAACTTCGTCTGGACGCTATTCTTGGAAGCCGCGCCTCCTTTCCGTATTTTACGACAATAATAACCCTTTTGGTTTTCGCCGCTTTTTTCTTTTTAGCGGAAAACAAAATCGTATTTGCGGCGGCTTCGCTTCCCGCGATATTCTTCGCTTTTTGCAATCCCTTTTACGCCGCGGCCGCGTCGGTTTGCCTTGAGCTTTACGCCTTGTTTCTGGCGCAAAAACTTTGGCGCAGAAAGGGGTGCGTCGAGAGCGTTTGCAAAAATCCCTTCATCGTTGTTTTTTTGGCGGCCGCATTTTTGATTTCCTTCGCCGCGGGCGCGGCCAAGCCCTTTTACTTTTTGCTGAACATGGCATGCGCCTTTTGCCTGCTTTTTTTGCGCCTAAACTTTGAAGTCCAGTCCGAAAAATCGGCCCGCTTTTTGCCGGTGTTCATCCGGAGCGCAAAAAGGATGAGCCTCTTGCGCGCCGAAAACGTAAAGAGAACTTCGATCGCCGCGATTGGAATTTTCGCGCTTTTCATTCTTCTGCTTGCAGGAAGCGATTTTGTTTCCGGCTCCGGCCAGAGGGGCTTGTTTTTTCCGGCCCCGACAGAGTATAATGAGCTCAAACATGAATTTCCGACAATGAGCGACTACTACGCCGAGGCGTGGAACGCAAAAGCGGCGCCTTACCGTTCGCTCAACAAGAAGCATCCTTTAGTTCCCAAAGAGGGCGAAAGCGTTCAAATGACGCATTACGTAAAAACGCCCGACGGAATTCAAAGCAAGCAGGAAACCGTAAGCGTCTACGACAAGGCCTTTAGAAAAGAGGCCGCGGCGCAATTGGACCTTTTAAGCCGCCCGCCCATAGAAAAGTTGTGGAGGGCTCAAGGAAGGAATTTTTCTGTAAAATATTCGACTGGGGGAAGCGAGAACGCCGGCTTTGGAGTGGCCGCGGCCTTGCTTCTTGCCATGCTGCCGTCGCTTTTCGCGGCGCTTTATTATATTTTTGCGTTAAAACGGGGAAAATATGTCTCCTGATTTTGTAGTTAAGAAAAAGGACTTGATTCAGTCCGTTACGACAGCTTTTTTGCCTCGCAAGGTTTTGATTCCGTTAAAGCAGGAGTCAACCGTTCTCTGCGCTCCGCTTGTAAAGGCGGGCGACAAAGTGCAGGAAGGGCAGGTAATCGCGGAAGACGCCGCCGGAAGCGAGTCGGCGAAAATCCACTCGTCAATTCCCGGACTTGTGCTTGGAATAAAAAATTGCGCCGAACCTGACGGCCGCAATGGCTGCGCGGTCGAAATCCAGCTTAAAGGCCAGTTCACCCATGTAGGAAAAAGCCTAAAGGAGCATGACTGGCTTTCGTGGGGCGCGTCGTCAATTTCAAACAGGATCGGCGCGCTTGGCGTCGTCAACACGTTCTCGATGCGAAACGGCCGCTCGCTTGCGGCGGACATAAAGGACGCGATGGAAAGCCAAAGCAAAAAGGTTTTTGTCCGCCTCTTTGACGAAGACCCGTCATGCCAGACGGACATGGTTTTGACAAACTCCCATTTTGAGAAAATCCAAAAAGGAATCGAAATCATAAAAAATGTCTTGGGGCCGGAAGAATTCGTTTTTGCCGTTCCAAAAGGAGACGGCTTGCATGGAAAGCTCACGGCTCTAAAGTCCGAGACCGAAGACGAAAACACAAAGATTACGGTCATCCCTTTTGACACAAGGACATACCCAATCGGAACAAAAGAAACCGTCGCGGTTCGCTACAAAAAAATCACTAAGTCGCAAGTCCACGAGCGCGAGATCGCGCGGAATTCTCTCTTTGTAGACGCGACCACTTTGGCGGTTTTGTCGGACGCGATGGTTTACAACATTCCCGTCGAGCGCGTTTTTGTCCATGTCTCCGGCGACTGCCTAAGGTCGAGCGCGGTGCTAAAGGCTTGCGTCGGCGCCAGCTTTGGAAGCCTTGCCGAACAGCTTGGCCTTGACACAAAAAAGATCGGAAAGATAATCGTCAACGGACTTTTGAACGGCTTTTCCGTTCCTTCCTTGGACACGCCGATCACAAAATGGGTAAAGAGCGTGGCGTTCATCGGAAAGACGGACTTAGCCGACTACTCAAGCGGCTTTTGCATGGGCTGCGGAAAGTGCAGCGACGCGTGTCCGGCAAAAATTTATCCAAACGTTCTCTACGGCTATTTAATTAAATCAATCAAGGTTCCCCAAGACTTTATCAGGGCAAGCCTTTTGTGCATAGAATGCGGAGTTTGCAATTCCGCGTGCCCCACAAAGCTTCCCTTGGCGGAAATAGTAAAAATATTAAAGGACAGGCAAAATGCATAGCAAAGTTTCACTAGCGCCTTTCACAAGCTTTTCAAAATCCGCGCCCTTAAGAACCTTTGTCTTTTGGTGCGCCCTTGTTCCCCAGCTCGCGACGCTTTTCGCAAGCTCAAGCTACCGCTCCTTGCTTTTGGTCTTGGCCTCGGTTTTGGGAGCCTTTGCCAGCGAGGGCCGAAATTATTTTAGAAAGAAAAACGTAAGCCTTTCAGCCGCATACGCGCTTTTGTCAGGAACATTGACAGGCCTTTTGTTGCCGCCAGAATTTCCGATAGCCAGCGCCTTTTTCACGACCTTTCTCTTTATGTACACCGCCAAAAACATCTTTGGAAATTCCGGCGTGTCTTGGGTCAATCCCGTCGCGCTTTCAGTTACCGGCGCTTGGTTTGTAGGCCACTTGTTCTTTGGCGGCTTTACAATCTCGGGCGCGGACTTGCTTTCAAAGAATCCTTCGCTCAGCTTAATAGACGGAGCGCTTTTGACAAACGGCGTGGACGAAAAAATCACCCTTTACTTGAACGACACGATTTTCAGTCTCTTTGACGTTTCGATTCCAAACGGCTATGTGTCTCTAATTTGGGACAACCACGCCGCCATACCGGCCTTTAGGTTCGCTTTTTGGACTTTGCTGGCTTCCTTGTTTCTTTTTTCATTTGACTTCATCAACATAGAGATTCCGGCGGTTTTCCTTTTGGTTTACTGCGTTCTGGTCCGCTTTGTGTCTCCGGCGTTCACTGGCGGCGTTCCAAGGGAGGGCGACTTGCTCTTGGCCTTGCTTTCAAGCGGAATTCTATTCGCATCGATTTTCCTTATATATTGGCCGGGAACGGTTCCGTTCTCGATGGCTGGAAAACTATTATACGGCGCTTTAGGCGGCGTTATCGCCTTTGTTTTTTGCGGAGCGGGAACTTCTCCGTTTGGAGCGGTCGCGACGGTTCTTTTTATGAACATAATATCGCCGACCCTGCAAGCCTTTGAAACAAAGTCGCTCAGAAAACGCTTGTCTTCGCTTTTGGCGCTTGAATTGGGGGAGGGCGATAAATGAGCGAGAACGGAAAAAAACAGCTTTTTCAATCCGCCGTCTTTACAGGAATCATTCTGGCCTTCTTTTTGATTTTGGCGGGAATAGCTTATGCCGGCAAAAAAAATTGGGAGAACGGACTACGGCTTGCTGTGGAGCAAGTCCTTCCGCCCAACGAATGGCAGTGCGGAGAAATGCTTCCGATAAATTCAAACTACAGCGTAAGCGCGGCTTGCTTTAAGATTTCAAACATAAAGATGCCCTCAAAAAAATCTTACGCCTTAATAATGAGAGCGACAAGCTATTACGGCCCGCTTCCCGCAGTCTTCCTTTTTCAAGACGACAAGGCTGTCTTTCAAGGGATGGCCTACTTTAACAATTCCGTCGCAAAGGAATTCAGCGAAAACAAATTCAACCGGCAGATTGACTATTGGACTGACACGGCGACATTGATCGTTCGCCGCGCCATCGCCGACAAGGAGGCCTCAAAATGAAAAAGAACCTCTACTTTGTTTTTATCGCGGCCTCGTTCGCGCTTTTGACAGCGGCGCCCGGTCGTTTGGCTTACGGCCTTCCGCTCATAATAGAACTTAACCTTTTGATGGCCGCCACAGGCGCCTTTCACGCTTTCATCAAAAAGTTTGAGATGGGAACGCTTTCGGACATACTTACAGTTTCATTCATCCTTTTTGTCACGATTCTATTCAAGCAGCTTTTGATTTTGTTTTCGCCGGTCATCGCGCTTTCGCTAAGCTTTTGCGTTTACATTCCGGCGCTTTCGGTCTTTTTATTGGCGAGCGTTTTTCAAAGCCAACCGGCCGAGGACGGAAAGAGCGCGCAAAACTGCCTATGGTTCAGCTTGTTCGCGCTTCTTTTCTTTTTGCTTAGGGACATTTTTGGATTCGGAACGATTTCGCTTCCAATTCCCAACGGAATAAAAGAGTCATGCTTGTTCAATTCCTACGACACGGCTTTTCTTTCGTTCTTCGCGACAATTCCTGGAGCCTTGTTGCTTTTGCTCTTGTGCATGTCGTTCTTGTTGACGGTTCAGCTTAAGATGAACGCAATCGAAAAAGCGGGGTTGGAAAATGAGAATAATTAACGCAATTTTATTTTACTCGCTCTTTTGTTCAGCGGTTTTTATCTATGGAATCGGAAGCTTGCAAGCCGCGGAAACAAGCCTTGCAAGAAAAAAAATCGCGCTGCCATGGATAAAGTCTTTATGCTGCGTCTTTGCTTCGATTTCGCTCACATACTCATTTGACCAACTCTTGTTGATACCGACAGGCCTTGCGGAGCTTTATCCCTTGGCCGCCTTGCTGCTCTTTGCGGCAACCAGCGTTTTCTTTGAAATCATTTTTCAATTGACGTCAAAGAAAAGCTCGTCGGAATTCGCCGTGTCGTTTTTGACGGTTTTGCTTTCGCTCAACGAAGGAGAAAGCCTCTTGGAAGCGATTGTAATCGGCGCCTGCTGCCTTGCCAGCTATTACCTTTTGATTCCCTTCTTGTTCACCTTTACAAACAAGCTGTCCTCGTCAAAGAACACGGACGCGTTCAGACAAAAGACTTCGGTTTTCTTGTGCATGGTGATATTGATGATGGCGCTGTTCGCGCTGAACATTTCTTGGATTAACGCAGGCGTTTGACGATGATTTTGAAAGTTTTTTTATTGTTTTTGTTTTTGACCATAATCGCTCTTTTTGTCGTGGCGATAGCGAACATTTTCCTGCCGGCCATTAAACACCAGCTTTTAAAGAACAGCGACTTTGTTTTTTCTCCAATAGAAAGAAACTACATCTATAGGGTAGTGGACAACAATTTGCCGGTTTCAGACAAACGAGCTGTCGTTTTAAGCGATCCAGCCAAAGAAAAAGTCCTTAGGCTTGACTACAACGGCATTCACAACTGCGCGATCATCGCAAAATTTTACGGTTCCCTCACCGAAAACGTCAACGACTGCATCGGATACGGCGATTGCGCCCGGGCGTGCCCCCAGCAAGCGATAGAAATCCACAATGGAACGGCAATCGTCACCGAAGCCTGCTGCGGCTGCGGTTCATGCGTTTTAAGCTGCCCCAAGAATCTTATCGAGCTTTTCCCCAAAAACCAAAAGTCAGTACAATACAAAAATAATGTGGAAAAAACAAGCATTGTGGAAATTCCAAGCAAAAAAGACTTTAAATTTTGGAAGACTTGGTATAGAATATTAAATTAGACTAAAAAATGTCAAAGCATCGCATATGCCTTGAATACATAGGCAGTTCGACAGAATTCCAAGACGACTCCTCATATCAAGCGGCTTATAAAAATGTTTACAAACCGCTTGGCGCCATTTTGTTTGCGATGCCGGAATTGAAATTTTCTTTTTACTTTACAGGCCCCCAAATAGAATTCTTTAAAAAGAAAAACCCGGAATTCTTGGACCTGCTAAAAAATTTAATCGCCAGAAAGCAAGTCGAGATGATC
>JBGUQT010000053.1:0-2856 GCA_045131275.1 Treponema sp. | reverse complement strand
CACAGGAACCGTAAAATTAAAAATGACGCCCAAAATGGCCAGCGTCCAGCCAAGCAAAAACAAAACGGTGAAAATAATTTCAAACGCAAAGACGCGCTCGCTGGTTCCGCCGTCCTTGCCCGCGGCAAAGTCCAGCAAGCCCTTGAACAAAAAGACGGCCATGCAAAGCGAGGCAAGACGCCAAACAATTTTCAGCGCGACGCTGACCGCCCTTGGAAAGCGGACTTCCAATAAATTTTCCAAAAAATAAAAGAGCGCGAGCGCGAAGGCCGCCGCGGCGATGATTACGTTCAGCTGTAAAAAATTCTTGTAAATAAAAACGCGAATCAAGGCCCAAACAAAATACAAGGCGTAAAGGCCCATTCGCGACCAAACAAAAAAGGCTTGCGCGTCGCCGATTATTTTTTGAACCGTCGCTTCCGTTTGCGGAAGGATAAAGTTTTCTTTTTCGCCGCTCATTTTTGCTCTCCGTTTTCTTTTAGCCAAGCCTTGTAGTCGTCTATGTCCTGCGCGGCGAATTTTACGCACAGCGCAATCAAGGCCGCGTCGTCAACAAAGCCCAGCGCGGGAATAAAGTCCGGCAAAAAGTCCAAGGGCGCCAAAAGGTAGGCCAACGCTCCCGCAACGACAATGCAGACGCGCAAGGGCAAGTAGGGATATTTTTTTGTGACAAAATCCTTTAGCATCGCAAAAAACAATTTTACGTCGGAGGCGCATTCCTTAAGCGCTGGCGCCAGCGTGATTTTGTTCAACTTCTTTTCGTTTTGCAAGATCTTTTGCGCGCTTTCCTGCGACCATTCGCTTTTTTTGAGCCGCTCCAATTCTTTTTTCGCGTTTTTCCTTATGCCGAACATTTACTTTAAGAATCCATATTTGTAAACATTGACCTCAATCTTTTTTGCCAATGTCTTTTGCTTTGCGCGCAAGTCTTCGATCAATTCTGTGTAGCGCTCGTCATCGGAGGCGCTATTCATGCGGCCGTTTTTTTCGCCCTGAAAATATTTGCGGATGTCGTAAAAGGCCGCGTCGGGGTTGGCGTTCTTTTGCTCGTGGTAGTATTTCCACAGTTCCAAGCCCGCGTCATAAACAGCCTGAGCTTGCGGAGAGAATTTTGCGGGGGATGTCTCCCCCTCGCTACAGCCGCTGGCCGCGTCTTCCGCTACCCCCTCAGCGGGGGCCGCCCCCGCTACGCCCCCATCGAACAAACCGCCGCTTGAAACGCAAACCTTTCCAGCCAAAAAGTCGGCGATAAACGACGACATAAAGTTTGACTTAAAGGCCTTTTTGCTGCCGACTTGTTCTTCGGTAAAGGGAATCCAGCTGTTCACCCCCTGCGTGCAAGAAATGCGGTTTTGTCCGTGAAAAAGAGTAAACGCCAAACAGTCCGCTTGAAACTCTCGGTCGTTTTGCCAGCCGTCGTTTGGGAAAAGAAATTGGTCGCGGTCGTTATACCACGATGTTTCCACCGCTAATCTTACGGCAACATAAATACATATCGGTATTATGTTTTTCTTTGTAATACAATATTTTGTTTCATTGTTTACGTTTCCGCTTGGCAAGATTTTCTGAGCATTAACTATATACAAAAAAGATGTGTGCTGAACATCCGGCCCTGTATTACCTGTAAACCCAATACAATCTTTTCTATTTTTTACGTCATATCCAGAAATCCATTCTGTAATTTTTTTTCTTTCTATTACAGACAGATTTTTCTTAAAGAGAAAATTTCCCTGTACATCATAAACATCAGTTTTTGCTTCTTCAAATTTTTCTTTTTTTTCTGTATCCCACACAAAAAATCCAATTGGAAAACTTCCGCTTACATTATCAAACGTCCACGCTGGAACAATAAATGATTTTTCTAATTTTGCAATAAAAAAATTCCTAAATTTAGAAAATGCTGTTCCCTCAAAAATTTTTAGTTTTGAAAACTGCCCTATTTTACATCCATCTAGTTCCTTATAAATTCTTGTCAGAAATTGAACATAGAGTTCTCTTATTCCTAGACCAAAAATATCTTTATACCCATACCAAACCTTTGAACTATTAGAAACATCCGTTTTATTTTTCCCTTTACTAACAACTGTTTTTTTATCCCCTGCTTCCGCATACGGCGGATTAATGTAAATCACAAGCTTCTTGCGCTCGTTCTCGTCGTTCAAAATCACGCGCAACTCTTCCGGGCACTTGTCAAAGCTGTCGTTCAAAAAGTCAAATTGAAAGACATGGTTTTCAAACATCGGCCAGCCGTTGTGGATTCGGTCTTTCATAACGTCAACGTCTTGCTTGTCCAAAGTGCTGGCCCAAACCTTGCGGTAGTTGGTCAAGCCGTTCAGCAAATTGCCGGTGCCCGCACAGCAATCCCAAATGTAATAGTCGTCCTGCCATGTTTCGCCAAGAACGTCGGCAAGATAGGCTTGCGATTTTTCAACCCAAATTCGCGGAGTAAAAAAACTGCCCTTTCGCTCGCGTATGTCCTGCGGAACAAGCAAGTCGCGCCGCTCGATTATGTAATCCCAATATTCCTCTTTTGGCGGGCGTTCGTATATCGCCCAAAATTCCTTGTGCGCCTTTTGCTTGTCGTTAAAGCCAACAGACTTAAAAGTTTCAAAGCCCATCTCGTCAATTTTTTTGGCCAGCTCGTATTTTGTCTTTTTGAGAACGACATAAAGCGAATCTTTTAGCGATTCGTTTTCGCTGCTAAGCAAGTCCGCCAAGAAAAAGTCGGCGCTGATGATGCCCGCCTTTTTTGCCTTTTCCCATTCAACTTCAATAGTGGGCTTTACCGCGTCCGACCATTTTTGAAAGACAAACGTAAAATTGTTTTTGGTGACGCTGATTTTTTCAAAAATATCT
>JBGUQT010000052.1:0-2479 GCA_045131275.1 Treponema sp. | reverse complement strand
ACAATAAAAGTCGGCGAAGGAATTTCCGGCCAAGTCTTTAAAAATTGGATTTCTGTTTTTGTTCCAGACCGCTCAAGCCATCCGGCCTATTCGCTGATGAAAGAGGAGCCGTTCATCCAAGGCTCGTTTATAAGCGTTCCTGTGGGAACGGAACAAAAGCGCATCGGAGTTGTGACAATCTCGCGCTCAAAGCAAAGCAAGGAGCCGTTCAGCCTTGAGCACCAATACATGATGGAAATCGCTTCGGCTTTCTTCGCTTCCGAAGTGATTAACAGAAACCTTCGCGACAAAATCGAAGAAAGCAACTTTAGCGTCGTCAAGTCCCTTTCAAACGCGCTCGAAGCCAAAGACCTTTATACGGAAGGACACTCAGACCGCGTGGCCAACTACTGCGTCGGAATGGCCAAGCGCCTCGGCTACAGCAAGGAACGCGTTCATATGCTGCGATACGGCGCTCTGCTTCATGACATCGGAAAAATCGGAATCACCGACGCGATCATAAACAAGCCTGCCAAGCTTAACGACGAAGAGCGCCTTATCATAAAGAAGCACGCTGAAATCGGCTACAAAATTCTTTCGGCCAATCCTTACTTTATCGAGATAAGAAACTTTGTTCGCTACCACCACGAGCACTTGGACGGAAGCGGCTACTACGGAAAAAAAGAAGGCGAGTACCCCGAGGAGTCGCAAATCATAAGCTGCGCCGACGTTTACGACGCGCTTACGAGCGACCGCCCGTACAGAAAGGCCTTGCCTCAAGACGAGGCGCTTAAAATTTTGGCGCAAGACATCGGCCGCAAATTCAACAAGAGAATTTACGAGGCGATGGTCGCTTTTGTCAGAAGCTAAGCGCCGCTTTGCTTAAAAGCTTTTTGCCACTTGAAACGCTCCCTGAAGCGCTTCGAATTTTTGCTGGATTACGTAGGCGTTCTGCGACTGCAAGGCCAAGCGCTGCGCCAGCATTTTGCTCAAGAAGATGCCGTAGTGCGGGTTCTTTCTGATAAGCGAAAGGAAAGCCGTCTTTGGAACTTTAATCAGCTTGCAGTTTCCGATAGCCATTACCGTCGCTGTTCTTCTGTCGTTGAGCAAAAAGGCCATTTCGCCGATGAACATGTCGCTGGGCGTAAGAACCGTGTTCAACTTTAGGTTTACGTAAACGCCGAACTTTCCTTCCACAATAAAGAAAAGGTCGTTTGACATTTCGTCCTGGCGGCAAACGATTTGCTTGTCCTTGTATTCCAAAACGTCAAAGGGCTTCATGATGCCGGGGACGGCGTTGACTGAGTTGATTTGGTTGGCGATTTGGAATGTGACCTGGTTTCCTTTTTCGTTGTAGGCCAGCTTTTTCACAAAGGTGCGGCTCAATGAAATTCCGCGGCCGTGGGTCTCGTCTTCGGACGCGCGGCTTTCCAGCATTTTGCGCCAGTCAAAGCCGTCGCCGTTGTCGGTGATTCTAAAGGCGCTGGCTTTGTCGTGAATCGAGTAGTTGATTCGGATTTTTCTTCCCTTGTATTTGGGGTCTTCGGCGCGCGAACGGATAAGGTCCATGATGTTTTTTCCGCTCATAAGCCAGTCGGTTTTTTCTTTGTAGGAAATGTTAAGGTTTCCGTGCTCCACCGCGTTTGTCAAAAGCTCGCTCAAGGTCATTTGCAAATTCATTCGGTCTTCGGAGCTGATGCGGTTGGTGTTGTACAGGTAGCTGACCATAAAGTTGATGTAAAAGCGGATGTCCATGGGGTCGTTGCCGCAAGTAAAGCTTCCTTCCTCGCGGCCGCCGATAATGTCCTGCATTCCGCGGGCGTACAAAAATTGCTGGTTTTGGTCGATTATTCGCAAGAGGCGGCTAAAGTTTTGGGCAAATTCTTCTATTGTCAGGATGGAAAGAACGTTGTCGTCCTTAAGGTCTTCCAAGCGCCTGGCTTGGTCGCGGTCCTTGCAAACGGAGATGACGCCGCCGTAGTGAAGCCAAGAGTCTTCGTGGATTGCCTCAAGAATTTTGTCGCATTTGATTGCCGGAGAGGTGTAGTCGATTACCTTGATGTCCGGCAGCTCGTAGTTGATAAAGCTGATGATGCTGTCAGTGTCTCCAAAAATATTGCATGAAAAAGCCGAAAAGTTTTTGCAGGCGTTTGAAATCGTCTTGGTTACTATGGGGTTTGTGGAAGCTGTGACAATTTTTTTCATAATTAATCTCCGCCATTATTTTACCTTGATTTTTCATTAAAATCAAGGTAAAATGGGTTTTATGGATTTTTTTAAATTATCTGAGGAACGTTATTCCGTCCGCAAATTTTCTGACAAGAAGGTTGAGGACGAAAAGTTGGAAAAGATTTTGCAGGCCGGCCGCTTGGCTCCCACCGCAAAAAACTCGCAAAGCCAAAGAATCTTTGTTTTAAAAAGCCCGGAAGCGCTTAAAAAAATCAACGACGCGACCCCTATGGCATTTAACGCGCCGGTCGTCCTTATGGTTTGCTACGAC
>JBGUQT010000051.1:0-1567 GCA_045131275.1 Treponema sp. | reverse complement strand
CTTTTGATACGCCTGCATGCGCTTGTCGGGCTTGAGCTTTTGTTCCGTGGCCTCTTGGACCATGCCGGAAAGTTTTTCCAGCACTTTTAGCTGCTCCCGGTAAACAAGCTTGGGAAGCATTTGGAGTATTGCGTTAAGGTAGTAGGAAGGGGCGCGACGCACGGCCAAATAGTCCTCGTTTGCAAGCGCGCCGGAATCGTGGACTGCGAGGTTTTCCGGCTCCGTTTGCTCTATTTCGTAGGTCGCTTGGGGATGCTCGTCCGCGAATTTGTCGTCCAAAATCACGTCGTAGGGAACGTGGTAGAAATTGGCGAGGTTTACGACGGTTTTTACGGGCGGAACGGCCTCGCCGCTTTCGTATTTAATGTACATCTGCCGCGAGATTCCCAAAAAGGAAGCGACCGCCGCCTGCGAATAATTGTTCTGAATCCTAAGATTGCAAAGCGTCTTGTTCATGTGAACAGTATACACCGCGCTCTTGGATAAGTCAAGAAAAATTTACAAAAAATGTAATAAAAAGTTTACTATTTTGGGGGGAACGGTTGACAAGACCCCTAATACCTAAACACAAAGCGCTTGCCGTAGGCGGCCAAAAGCAATTCGGAGACGGGGACGCGCTGGACTTGTTTTTTGCCGTTCCTGATGTACTCAATCGTAAGGTCGCCGGACAAAAGCTCTGAGGCTAGGGAGGCGCCGTAGATTTCTGTAAGCAAGTCCTTGTATTCGGAAAGCGACATTTCTTCGCCGGAGATTATGGGGGCCATTAAAATGTCGGCCAAAGTTTTTGCGGTTGTGTTTTCTTGAAGGATTGCGGCGGCCAAGCTTTGGGGGGCTAGGGCTACGTAAAATTCGCCGCCGGAACTTTTGTTTATGCCAAGAAACTCCGTTGGGAGCGCTTTTTGGCTGTTGACTTGCGCGCTGGCTGAAAGGGTGTTTTTGTCAAAGCGGACGCTGGCGTTTTTAAAATAGCTTTGGTTAAGCTCAGACTGAATTTTGCTTGAGATTCGCTCCAAGTTGTCGGAAGAGCCGCCTTCCTGCCCGGGAACTTGTTGAAGATTGTTAAGGTTTTCTAAAAACGCCGTTCCCAAGCTGGAAGAAAAATATATCGATTTGTTGTCGTTTTTGTCGAGATTGATTGTAACTTTTAGCGGGCAGCCGCAAAAGAAAAGCGCCGCCCCAAAAGCCAGCGCGGCCGGCAAAAGAGCGCGCGAAAATTTTGTTCCGTTCATATATTATAAAAAGTTTTTTAAAGGCAAAGTTACGCGGACGCCGCTGGAAAAGACAAGGCCCGTAGCCATGCTGTCGTGCAAGGGCATCGCTCCGCCGTCGGAATCGTTGTAAACTGTGTAGGAAATGTCTTGCACAAAAGAAATGCCTACTTTGCCCGCCTTGATTTTTGGCGTTTGGAAAGACACGCCCAAGATGCCTGGAAAAAAAGAGCCCTTGATTTTTGAGTCGCTGTCAGGAAAGGTAGGCTTTCCAAAATTGATTACGGGGCCGGCGTAGACTTTTACGTAGTCGCCAAAGTTCAGTGAAAACACGATCGGCAATTGAAAAATTTTTGAGG
>JBGUQT010000050.1:0-2475 GCA_045131275.1 Treponema sp. | reverse complement strand
CTGTTGATACGCGCCTTGAACTATGTTCGCGTCCGGGTGCAGAATTTTATTTATGCGGGCCGAAGTTTCATCAAGCTCGTGCATTGTGAATTCATTGTTCGGGCGGTTGTTGGCGAATTTTCCGACACCAGCACTAGGCTCAAGAACTGTCTTTGCGTTGGGCGCGTAGTGGTCAACGATTTGCCAAACCTTTTCGACAAGGTTGTTCGGCGTGTAGAATTCGTTGAGGATTCCGGCGTTGGAACGGTTCGCTTCGTTAAGGCCGCCCGCTCCCTCGTATTGGGCAAGAATCGCTTTGTCCGCTTCTGTGATTTCCGCGTCGGGCTTCTTTAAGATTTCGCGGCATTGCTCTCGGATTTTTTTAATGTCTTTTTTGGAAGTGGACTGTTCTTGTAAAACAGAGATGTTTTTGGCGTTCATCAAATCTGTTAATTGAACATATTTTTTGTTTTCCAATTCGCTTGACTTTTTCATATCTTGTGATATACTGTCGTTAATCGTTGTGGTAGATGGTCGCAAACGAGTAGCGGGCTGTTCTTCGGGAAACCGAAGTTCAGATATTGTAGGTGCAACTCCTACCGCCACAACGATATTGTTTTTTTCTGAAAAACTGTTATGTCTACCAACTTTGCCAAGCGTTACTAAATAATTTCCAAGTTCATCTTTATTGAAAACAAGTTTGTTAATTTTCTTAATATCATCGTTATCGTCAAATACAATTTGAAAATTCTTTGTGCGTTTATCGACGACAACAAAATTTGCTTCTCTTATTACTTTTGGAATACTGTAATACTCTTCTGAATTAAGTGCTTGGTTATAAGTGCCTTTTCTGTCGGGTCTGATATGAGTAGCGTTTTTCTTTAAAATAAATGCAGAATCCTTTTCAAGTCCAAGTTTTTCAGCAAGTTCTGCCTTTAAATTTGGCAAGCGAATTGAATTTGGAATATTCTTATAATCATTCAAAATGATTGAATCAACAATACCCTCAAAATCTTCATCGCTTATAATTTCAAGATTTCTAACATCTTCTTCTTTCAAAATGTGGTATGTCTTCAATTCAGGAACAGCCCCAACAGATTCGCTTCTTTCGGGAACAAAGCCTTTCGGCATAACAACTGTATCCGGGTGGACGATTCCAAGCGCCCAGTTAAGAGTCGTCTCTGAAAGCCGAGTTTGGCCTTTTTCAATTTGCGCGCGGTAAAGTTCACACATATCCGCAAGAGAAGCCGCGCTGCTAGTGTCCACTCCGATTTTATCAAGCTCTTCTTGCATATCCGCGAAATAGTAGTCGCGTATAAAGCTGTCCATGCGGTCAAAGACTTCTTCCGCGCTATTGAATTCACGCATTGCGTTGTCAACATCAACGTCGTTTTCGTTGTCCAAATACTCGCCTCTTTGCGTGTCGTAGACCATAAGCTTTCCGCTTTCGGACACTTCAAGCTGGAAGTCCATTCGCGCTAGAATGTTTTCAAGGGCGACAGGTCGGGGTGTAAAAACTTCCTTTTCAACGGTTCCGCCATTTTGAAGCGAGCGAGCAATCGCCTCTATGTCGTTGCCGGTTTCTTGTGCGATGTCGAACGGAGTTTTCTCTTGACTGTCCGCGTTTTCCGCATATTGCGGGAATTCTTCGGGGTGGTTCTTGTAAAGCCATTTTTCGACTGTCATTCCCTCTGGAACATGGTAGTCGATTTCCATCATGTGAACGCCTTTGATTTTATTCAAGTCAAGGTAGCCCCACTCGGCCATTTCATAGTCGCCGTTCAAGCATTGAAAGCCGTATGCTTCGCCGTCAGTTCCGATTTCTGTGACAAGCGTTTCCGTTCCTGTCGGATGGAAGTATCGAAAAACAATGGGGTGCTCTTTTGTTTCAGCGCCGTCACCGATTTTGGGAGCGTTGTTCACGGCGGCGGCAAGGCTTTTAAGCTTTCCAATAAAGAATTCACGCTCCTCTCCTTGCGCCAAATTGAGCGTGGTTCTGTATTGAGCGTCCGGCATTACGCTTCTAGCGGCGGCCAGCTCTTCCGGGGAAAGCGCGAGAGCGTCTTCTGTCTGCGTTTTGCGTTCGACATGCGGCTCGGCGTGTTTTTCAATGACGGCCCTCTCCTCTTCTTCCGTGAGGGCGTTCTCCTTTTCCCATTCGGCCTCAGCGTCAATCTGTTCTTGTTCCGCCATAGCGGCCTCTTCCTCGCCGCCTCTTTCGGCAAGCTCGGCCTCGTATCGCTGGATTTTCTCTTGGTCAAGGCGGATTTGCTCGCGGAGCTTTTCGACAAGCTCTTCAAGCAAAACCGTCCGCTCGGCGGCGGCGTTCGCCTTTATGGAATTAGCCACGGCGGCGACGCGCTCCTTTCCAAGCTCTCTGTTCGTCGCGGAGTCAACAAGCTGCTCTATTATGTCGCTTGGAAGCTCGCGGCGGTTTCTTTCAAGGGCCGTCCTTTCTTCGTCGAACTTCCTTTGAATTTCTGCCGTGAAATCGCC
>JBGUQT010000049.1:0-2388 GCA_045131275.1 Treponema sp. | reverse complement strand
CTAAAGGAAGGCTTGGAATTAAAGAGCGGCTGGATAAAGGCTCCAAAGGGCGGCGACGGCTCTAACAATGACGGCGCGACAATAACGATCGTTGAAAATTCAGTCCGCATTCAGGTTGATTTGGCCAACGGACAAAAGACCGGCTACTTCCTTGACCAAAAATTCAACCGCAAGAAAATCTGGAAGTACTGCCGCGGAAAGAATGTCTTTGACGCCTTTAGCCACACGGGCGCCTTTGGCCTCAACGCCTTTATGGCCGGAGCCAAGAGCGTTTTGTGCGCCGACATTTCGGAAGACGCCGCCGCCTTGATCAACACAAACATAAAGTTGAACGGAGCGGAGAAGGTTGTGTCGGCCGTTTGCGCCGACGTTTTTGATTTGCTCAAGCAGTACGAGTCGGAGGGAAAAAAGTTTGACGTCATCATACTTGATCCGCCGGCCTTTACAAAGAGCGCAAAGATGATAAAAAAAGCTTACGGCGGCTACAAGGAAATCAACTTGCGCGCGATGCGAATCCTTAACAAGGGCGGCATTCTTGTAACGTGCTCTTGCTCACACTTTTTTGACGAAACCAATTTTTATTCGATGCTCGCGGCGGCGGCGGCGGACAGCCACAGGCGCGTCCAGATTTTGTCAAAGGGCGGAGCGGCTCCCGACCATCCGGTTTTGCTGGGCTACCCCAAGAGCGAATACCTAAAGCGCGCTATCTGCAAGGTGCAGTAAATGTACAACTGCGTCGTTCTCCTTGGACCCACCGCCGTCGGAAAAACCGCGATTGGAGTCCGCTTGGCCCGCGCGCTTGGAACGGAAATAATTTCCGCCGACAGCCGGCAAGTCTACAAGGGCTTGGACATCGGCAGCGGAAAGGATTTGGCCGACTACGTTCTTGACGGCGTCCAGATTCCGTATCATTTGATTGACGTGGCCGACTTGAGCCAAGAGTACTCGGTCTTTTTGTACCAAAAAGATTTTTACGAATGTTTTTCTAAGATGCAAGCGCGCGGCCTCGTTCCTGTCGTCGTCGGCGGAAGCGGAATGTATGTTGACGCTGTAGTCCGCGGCTACGACTTGGTTCCCGTTCCGGAGAACAAAGAATTGCGCGCCTCGCTTGCGGACAAATCGCTTGAAGAGCTTGGAAAAATGCTCCTTGCCTTAAAGGGCGGCTCGCTTCATGTTCCCCGAGACTTGTTGGAGCGGGAGCGCGTCGTCAAGGCGATTGAGATTGAGACCTTTATCCAAAGCCCCGAATGCGAGGCCTTTAAAAAATCCTTGCCTCCGCGGCCTGACATCCGCCCGCTAATTTTGGGAACGACCTTGCCGCGCGAAAAGCTTAGGGCCAACATCGCCCGCCGCCTTGACGAGCGCTTGCAAGAAGGAATGATAGAAGAAGTCAAAGACTTGCATGACGCGGGCGCCTCTTGGGAGCGCTTGGAAAAGCTTGGCCTTGAGTACCGTTTTGTCTCCGAATTTTTGCAAGGAAAATATTCCAGCCAAAAAGAAATGCGCGATTTGTTATGCACGGCGATTTGTCAGTTCGCGAAGCGGCAAGAGACTTGGTTTAGGGGAATGGAAAAAAAAGGCGTTGTGATTAATTGGCTTCCGTTAGAGGGAAGCGTAGAAGAAAAAGTTAAGGCCGCGATGGAGATTATCGCGGCCTCGGGGGTTGAAGTTAAGCGCTGATCGCTTCCATCTGCTCTACCTTGGTAAGGTAGCCGGTGCGGACACAGCTTTCAAAAAGCGATTTGCTGATGTAATCAGTCTTCACTTCGTTGTAGCCGTCTTGGTCGCGGACAATGCGGACGACATAGCCGTCTTCCACTTCGCGAACTATTGTCATGTAATCGTTTGCGTTTCCAATGCTTTTCAATGTATAGGTTCCCATAATTTCCTCCTATCAATTTTAAATAAAAGCAAAATTTTCCTTGCCAAGCGCAAGTTCTAATACTATAATTGTCGGAAAGGGGAGGAAATAGTTTAGTGAATTTTTGCGACGCCCACTTTCATTTGATTCCGTCAGAAAAGGCTTTGGGAACGCATTCTCTGCCAAGAGGCCGGGGCGTGACCACCGCGCATTTTAAGGACGAGTTTTTGGCGCAAGAAGCGCGTGTCAAAGAGTTGAACGCCTCGTCTTCTTCGCCGCGCTTGTTGCAGTCCTTTGGCTTGCATCCGCAGGAGCCCCTTTTGGAAAATCTTCCGTTTTTGGAAGGCCTATTGCAAGAAAAACGAATCGCGGCGATAGGCGAGTGCGGCTTTGATTTTTTCACTCCTGAATTTGCCGCCAACCGCGAAACGCAAGAAAAAGCCTTTGCCGCCCAGCTTGACTTGGCCGCGCGATACAAAGTTCCCGTCATTGTCCACGCGCGCAAAGCGATGCAAGAAATTTTCGCC
>JBGUQT010000048.1:0-6225 GCA_045131275.1 Treponema sp. | reverse complement strand
GCCTTGCGTAAAGCCCGCGACGATGTAGGTGACGAACGAAACGGCGGCGACCAAAAGCGCGTAGGGCAATTGGGTCGAAACGTGGCGAACGTGGTCGCAGTTGGCGCCGGCGCTGGCCATGATTGTCGTGTCGCTGATCGGAGAGATGTGGTCACCGCAAACGGCTCCGGCCATACAGGCAGAGATGCTGATGATTCTGATTGGATCTGACGCGACAGGGAAAGCCGCGATGCAAATCGGAATCAAAATGCCAAAGGTTCCCCAAGAAGTTCCGGTGGCAAAAGCCAAGCCGCAAGCGATGGCGAAGATGATGGCGGGCAACATGTTCTTGAGGCCCTGGGCGCTTCCGCCAACCAAGCCGGCGACATATTCCTTGGCGCCAAGAGAGTCTGTCATAGACTTAAGGGTCCAGGCCAACGTCAAAATCAAAATCGCGGGAACCATGGCTTTAAATCCGTCAGGAACGCAAGCCATAATCTTTTTAAAGGCCACAGCCTTTCTGCAAAGATAGAAGATGATTGTCAAAACAAGCGCGGCGAAAGATCCGAGAACCAAACCAACCGAAGCGTCGCTTGCGGCGAAGGCTTCGATAAAGTTGAGGTAAGCGGGATTGGCAACCATTGTTCCTTCGGCCTCTCCGGCAACCTCGGCGGCAAAGAAACCGCCTGTGTAAATCATTCCCAAAACGCAGAAGACAATCAAGGCGACAATCGGCAAGAACAAGTTCATAACGGAACCCTTGGGCAAATCTTCGTCCTCGTATTCCTTGCCGGACTTGTCTTCCATCTCGGCCTCGGCCTTGGCCATGGGGCCGAACTCAAAGTTTTTGGCGGCCAAGAAAAGGGTCATCGCGATTGTGAAGAAAGCGTAAAAGTTAAAAGGAATGGCCTTGCAGAAAAGCGCGATTCCGTTCTCTCCTTCGCTTACAAAGCCCGAGACGGCGGCGGCCCAAGAGCTTATCGGAGCGATGATGCAAATCGGCGCGGCGGTGGCGTCAATCAAGTAAGCCAGCTTGGCGCGCGAAACTTTGTACTTGTCGGTTACCGGCTTCATGACCGATCCGACTGTAAGGCAGTTAAAGTAGTCGTCGATGAAAATCAAAACACCCAAAAAGATTGTGGCGATTTGGGCGCCGGCCTTGCTCTTGATGCGCTTTTTGGCCCATTCGCCAAAAGCCTGCGAGCCGCCCGCCCTGTTCATAAGCGCGACCATCGTTCCCAAGACGACAAGGAAAACCAAGATGCCCACGTTCCAACTGTCGCTAAGCTGGGCGATCATTCCATCCTTAAAAATGTGGGTGAAAAATCCTGTAAAGCCCGCGGCCGTTCCCGTGGCGTAAAAGGCGCCTCCGATAAGGATTCCGATGAACAAAGAAGAATAAACTTCCTTGCTGATCAAAGCCAACACGATGGCGACAATGGCCGGAACCAGCGACAAAAATCCAAAACTTGCTTCCATTCCGTCCCCCTAGTTTGCCGCTTTTGAAAGGTCGGCTTCCAAGGGCTTTGTCACCCCGGCCTTTTCCAAATGCTCAATCACAGCGATTGAATAATGCACCGCGTCCAGCGCGTCGGCCGAACAATACGTTTTTAGTTCTTTAAGAACTTTTACCGCTTCTTGGTTTGTCATAACGTCTCCTATTTTTGATTTGCGGAACGCGAACAACCCGCAATCACGGACGCGCGCTCTTTTAAACATTATGCGCCAAGTCGGATTGTTTTGCAAGAGAATTTTTTTACGGGGGAAGGAATCAATAATACACCAACATATATTCGCCGCGGGGGGTAAAGCCCAGAGACTTGTAGAGAGCGAGGGCGGCGGCGTTTTCTTGCTTGGCGTAAAGGCAAAAGTTGTTTATGCCGTGGGCCTGCGACCGCGCGATTATTTGGCTTACCAAAAAGGCGGCGCGGCCTTTTTTGCGCTCGGAGGGAATTGTGTAAACGCCGCCAAGCATGCAATAGCGCTGGCCGCTTGCGGCAAGACGGGCCTTTGCAATCGGGCGGCCGCCGTCAAAAAGCGCGAAGGTGAGGCCTTGGCCAAGCTCATGCTTAAAGGCCGCCGCAATGGCCGCGTCGCTTATGTCAAAAGATTTTGGAACGACTTCCTCACGCTGGTAGCCCAACTCAAGCGGAAGAAGGCTTTCGTAATCCGCCGCCGCGGCTTGGACAACGCGCAAATCTTTTGCAAGCCCAAAGCCGCCGCCCGCGTCTTGGGCTTGCAAAGGCTCCCCGTCTCGCGCCATCAAAAAATACTTGTTGGTCACGCTGGGGCGCATCGGCGTTTTTTTGTTCTTTAGGATGTTGCGCAAAAAGACGGCGCCGGCCGCTTCTCCGTTGACGCAAAAAGGCTCGTTGGATTCAAAAAATTCCATCAGGGGGCGCTGCGCCTCGCTGCAAACCTTTTTGTCAAAGGCGCTTTTGTATTTGGCAAAGGGCAGGCAAAAAAACAGCGAGCGCTTTTTTCGCAGGGCGATGAGGCCGGCGAGCGTTTTGGTCTGTGAAGCCTCTTGTTCCGCATAATAAAGCGCCCAGCAATCCGTTCCGCCCCGCAAAAGTTCCGAGGCGAGGTTGACGCATTCAGATTCGTAAGGCTGTATAAAAGAAAGGGCCTCTTCCCCCTGTTCCGGAAGAAGAGGCTTTACAATGACTGGCATTAATTAGTCGGGCATCTTTTTGTAGTTGTCAAATTCGGCGAGCATTTGGGCGTCCTTGTTCTTGTCCAAGAGGCTCACTACGACAGACACGATCAAGTTGAACACAAAGGCGGGAAGAATTTCGTAGATGTCGAAGATTCCGCCAGAGAGGTTGTGCCAAGCTACAACGGTGACGCCGCCAACGATAAGGCCGGCAATCGCTCCCTTGTTTGTGATTCCGCGCCAGTAAAGAGCGAGCAAGATGAGAGGGCCAAAGCTTCCGCCAAAACCCGCCCAAGCGTAGCTTACCAAGCCAAAGATTGTGCTTGTCTGGTCAAGCGAAAGAACAAAGGCGACAGCGGCGATCAAGAAAACAGTTACGCGACTGATTTTAAGAACAGTCTTTTCGTCGGCGTTGGGATTGATGAGGCCTTTGAAAATGTCCTGGCTTACGGCGCTTGAGGCGACCAAAAGCTGGCTGTCGGCTGTGCTCATAGAGGCGGCCAAAATCGCGCACAAGAAAAGTCCCGCGATAAAGGCAGGATACATTTTCATCATTGTCACGCTGAAAACGGTTTCAGCCGCTCCGCCTGACAAAACATTAGGAAGCAAGTAAACTGTTCCCAAAGTTCCGATGATGAAGGTTCCGATGTAAGAAACAATCATCCAAGTGATGCCGACGCGGCGCGCTGTCGTCACTTCTTTGTTGGAACGGATTCCCATAAAGCGAACGATTACGTGAGGCATTCCAAAATATCCCAAGCCCCAAGCCATCGCGCTTACGATAGACTTGGCGCTAAAGTTTTTGTTGGCGGTGAACTTGTTGAGCAATTCCTCGCCAAGATTTCCGCTCAAAGCCTTGCCGATAAAATCCTGCGCCTGGCCGACGGCGTGTCCGGGTCCGCCCAAAGCGAACACGATGATGACGGAAGAAACGACAAAGGCGACAAAAATCAAAGTTCCCTGAATGAAGTCTGTTGTGCAAACGGCAAGGTAGCCGCCCATGATTGTGTAAGACAAAATTACGATAAGGCCGATAACAAGGCCAACGTTGTAGTTGAGTCCAAATACAGAGTTGAACAATTTGGCGCAAGCGACAAAGCCGCTGGCAACGTAGATTGTAAAGAACAAAACGATGAAGACAACCGAAACGATTGAAAGAACGCGACTCTTGTCCTTAAAGCGGTTTGTCAAAAATTCCGGAATCGTGATTGAATCGCCAAAGGCGATTGAGCACTTGCGCAAAGCCTTGGCGATGAAAAGCCAGCTGAGGTAAGTTCCCAAAATCAAGCCGAGCGCGGTCCAGAAAGTTTCCTTGAATCCGCCAAGGTAGCAAAGTCCCGGCAAGCCCATCAAAAGCCACGCGCTGGAATCCGAAGCTTCCGCGCTAAGCGCCGTGAACCAAGGGCCAAGCTTGCGGCCGCCCAAGAAAAAGTCCGAAGCGTTGTTGTTCTTGCTTGCGCTCGACAGTCCCACAAAAACCATCGCCGCCAAGTAAATAACAAACGCCAACAATTTTGCGATTGTCACCGAATCCATTTTTTTCTCCTTTAACTTTATTGAAGATATTTTATTTTATTAAATTTTTGATTTATGCGCAATATCAAGGCGGGAGCGCGAATTTTTTGATGGGGGCAGCCGCCCCCTCGGCTCCAATTCGTCGCGCGCCCATCGCGGCTCCTCATTTCCACCTACCCCCACTCCTAGGGGCTCCGCCCCTAAAACCCCGAAGAAGAAAAAGCAAAGCTTTTGAAATACAACTTAAAAAATGTCCCCAAAAAGTCGTATGCAAAAAAAGTTAAAACTCCTTAAAATGATTGCATATTTTTCAAGGAGTTTTATATGAAAATAAAAGCCTCAAACATCTATATTTCTCACAAAAGTGAAAGTTGTTTTTCAAGAAATGGAAATTCACTCTCCGTTTACAACAGCTTTTCCGAGGCTCAAAAAAGCGCGGATTATCAATTTAATCAAAGTAACATACGCTTGTCAGCATATCAATGCAACGCCTGCGGGAAATTTCATTTAAAACCGACGGAATATTACTGCGAAAAAGTCGTTTCAAAATGTTCCTGCGTAGACCATAAAGGAAAAACAAAAGATGCTTACAAAACTTTGCAAGATGCGGAAAAAATGATAAAAATAAGAAAGCAGGATGGCGTTACGCTTTATGCATACAGATGTCCCAGAGCAAATGTATGGCACCTTACGAGCAGCAAGGAGCATTAAATTTTATGTCAGAAATACAATATGGAACTATAAGAATCGGTCAAATTGTAAAACTTTTCACAGACAGCATAGGGCTTGACGCATTGCTTGAATCAGTTTCCGAAAAAGAAAAATCAAGCGTAAAAAAAATGATTCAGCGTCTTAAAAAAGAAGAAGGGATCAGAATAGATACATTACGTCAATTTGAAAGCCTTCTAAAAAACTTTTGTGTATGGGCTGTAAATAAAAATTTTATAAATCCAACTCAAAAATATATTATCCCGACACTTTACTACGATATGCTTGCGCTTATAACAAACACCAGCCCATACACCAATCCAACTCAAAATGAAGTCGAATTGCAAGTTATGTATTGTTTTGCCTTAACTTATAGAGAAATATATGATTATTTTGAGAAAATGGAGAGTAAAGATTGGGGATATACATTACAATTAACCCTTGGGATATCTGATTTTTGGAAGAGTTCAAATTATACTCGAAATATAAAACTTATACCATCTTGCTTTGATTCCATTTTCTCTGATATTGAAAATCCAAAATCAGAGTTATTTAAACATTGGGAGAATTTTAAAGATGAACAGGAAGTTTATGAAAAGAAAACAAAGACAAATTTTGCAAAATCAGTGAACGACTGGATAGAAAAAGATGTTACTCCGTCATGGAAAATTATAAAATCAATTCTTGCTTCTCCAGCATCGAACAACATTCAATTTAAAAAAACAAAAAGCAATTATTATCTTTTCAAGATGAATTTATTCTTAGCATACTTCTTTTCAAATTTCTTTAAAAGCCTTAAAGAACAAAAGCTCGTATCATCACAATTTTGTGAAACCATTCAAAATGGTTTGAGGTGGTTTTATAAATACTCTTTTGTTATACGCGATTTTAGAAAATATGAAATTCAAGAAGTTCAAAATCCAATGTTTTCACTAATGCGTTTTTTGGTATTGCCTACAAATAGAGAAAAAAATCTTATTAGTGAATACATAGTAGAAGCTTTCGATAAAGAAATTGGATTAACTCAAGTCAATATGTATGAATGTCATTCCCTTTATTTTATTCCAATAGAGAAAATTTATTTTCCCGTAATGGATAAAAATGAAATGCAACGGGAATTGCAATCATTTCAAATTATAGTTGAAACTTTCATGGAACTTTCAACATGGAAAAACTATGGCCGCTTTGACAATAAAATAATAAATGAGAATGAAATAGATTTTGTTTTTTCTCATCCAGTTTTAGGTGAATGTAAAAACTTCTTTTATAATTGGTTTAAGGGAAAATACCATGTTCTTTGCCATAATTTTGAAGTAGGCTTAAAATATTACAGACAATCATTTGAATATAGATATTTTGGCGGAAAA
>JBGUQT010000047.1:0-5546 GCA_045131275.1 Treponema sp. | reverse complement strand
AAAGTGCTGGAAAAACTTTCCGGCATGGTCCAAGAGGCCACGGAACAAAAGCTCAAGCCCGACAAGCGCATGCAGGCGTATCAAAAGTTGGAAGAGCTTGTAAAAAAATATCACCCAAATTCACACGGTCAAAAATGGACCCGGGAGGAACTATATGAAAGATAATCAGGTTAAGTCTGCCGAAGACAAAGTGTTTTTTGACACGAATATTCTTGTGTATTCCGCGGACGTAAGCGACGCGCGAAAACAGAAAATCGCGACTGCCCTTATAAAAAGCGCGATTGATTCCGGGAACGTCGTAATCTCAACGCAATGCTTGCAGGAATTTTTTAACGTCGCTCAAAAAAAATTAAACATATCAAAGGAAGCCGCAAAAGAATATGTTGAATTTTTCGCCGACAATCTTCCCGTGATAGAAATCTCCGTTCCGCTGATTTTGTCCGCCGTGGACATAAGCATAAAAAGCCAGTTTTCCTTCTGGGATTCCTTGATACTTTCGGCGGCGGACGACACAGGCTGCGCCACGGTTTATTCCGAAGACTTGAACGACCAACAAATTGTCGGCGGCGCCCGCATCCAAAACCCATTCGCGGCTTGAACCTAGGGGCGGCCCCGCGCCATTTGGCTTTACAAACGTTCCTCCGCCATAATTGAACATTTTTCCACAATTTACTATAATAAAAGCTTGGAGTAATTTATGCCAAAAATAGAAGTTAACGAAAAATTGTTTTTTGACGCTGTTGGAAAGCGATACGACTACGCCGCGTTGGAAGACGTTCTGCCCTGCGCAAAGGCCGAGCTTGACGAAAAGCCCGACACGACGCTCCCCGAAAACGAGCGCGTCATCAAAATCGAATTGAACGACACAAACCGCCCCGACCTTTGGTCCACAAACGGCGTCGCCCGCCAGCTAAAATTGCACGCCGGCGGAAAGACAGCCGACTACTACAAATATATGTCCAACATGGGCAACGACAAATACGACGACCGCGTCGTAGAAGTTGACCCGGCGATAAAGGACGTCCGCCCCTACATGGTTGCCTTTATGATTTGCGGAAAGGCCATCGACGACCCCATGCTAAAGGACATCATCCAAACTCAGGAAAAACTCGCGTGGAACTTTGGCCGCAAACGCAAGTCGATTTCGATGGGCGTTTACCGCGTTGACCAAATCAAGTTCCCCGTAAAATACCACGCAGTCGATCCGGACAAAACTTCTTTTGTTCCGCTCCAGTGCGACGCGCCGATGACTTGCCGCCAAATTTTGACCGACCATCCCAAGGGAAAAGACTTTGGCTGGATTTTAAAGGACTGCAAAAAGTTCCCGCTTTTGTCGGACGCAAAGGACGAAGTAATGTCCATGGCTCCGATCATCAACAGCGCCACGCTCGGCGCGGTTCAAGTCGGCGACAAAGACTTGATGGTTGAGCTTACGGGCGACAACATGGAAGGCTTGATTTTGAGCGCCAACATCGTGGCCTGCGACTTCATCGACCAGGGCTACGACATTAAGCCGATTTTGGTAAAGCATCCATACGACACGGGCTTTGGAAAGGACATCATGGTTCCCTTCTATTTCCAGCCCACGACAAAAGCCACGCTTAGCGCCGTCAACAAATTGCTTGGAAGCGACTTTGACATTAAGAAGGTCGCCGACGCCCTTGCCCGCATGGGAAGCAAGGTTGAGACAAAGCAGGTTGGCGACGACTGGGAAATCGTTCTTAGCCCGGCGCCCTACCGCAACGACTTCTTGCACGAAGTTGACGTAATCGAAGATGTAATGATCGGCTGCGGAGTCAAAGACTTTGCCCCGCAAAAGCCCAACGCCTTTACAATCGGAAAGCTGTCCGACCTTACGGTTTACAGCCGCAAGACAAAAGAAATCATGGTAGGCCTTAACTACCAGGAAATGATTTTCAACTACCTTGGAAGCAAAAAGGACTACATCGAGCGCATGAACGTAAGCGCCGACAACGCGATTGAGGTTGCCAACCCGATGAGCGAAAACTACCAGTTTGTTCGCCCGTCAATCATTCCGTCTTTGCTCCGCGCCGAAAGCCAAAGCGCCAACGCGATTTTCCCCCACAAGATTTTTGAAATCGGAAAAGTCGCCTACATTTGCCCCGAAGAAAACACCGGAACGCGCACCCGCCAATCGCTCGGCTTTATCACAGCCGCGGCCAACGCCAACTTTAACAGCGCGGCCAGCGAAGTGTCGTCGCTCCTTTACTATCTTGACCACGAATACAAGGTTCAGGAAACCCAGGACCCCCGCTTTATCCCTGGCCGCCAAGCCGGCATCATGGTGAACGGAAAGCAAGTGGGAATCTTTGGCGAGCTCCATCCGCAAGTTTTGGAAAACTGGTCAATCCAAGTTCCCTGCATCGCCGGCGAGCTTGACCTTGAGGAATTGATGTAGGCAATAATTTTTGTAAGACTAAAAGGCGGGCCGCGCAGGTCCGCTTTTTTTTGCGCCAAAAATCGTTTGCGAGACTAAAACTGCAAGCGCTTGGATTATTAGTCGATGGCGTTCTCCCCAAATGGCGCTAGAATTTTAGCAAAGGGGGGAATTACAAAAAGTTAAAATCTGTACCAGACAAATAAGATTTTACATAATATTTCTCGCTTCAGGGCTTGCTTTTGCGCAAGCCCTTTTTGTTTGAATTCAGCTTGGCGCAAGACAGCCGTTCCGCACGAAAAAAAAACAAAAAATTTTTTAAAAAACTATTGACAAAAAACAAAAATCCGCGCATAATAACACCATAAACCTACTGACAAACTAGGTTAAATACTTTTCCGAAAAAGGAGGCGCAAAATGAAGTTTTATTTTGAAAAACTGGTTCGACAAAATTTCCGATACGGACGCATGCGCCCCTGTTGTCTTTTCTTCTAGGCTGAAAGACCTTTAGCCTCAGATCCAATCTACACATTATCTTTTGGATTCGCCCGCGCGTAGCAGTGGGTAAAAAAAATTTAAGGAGTATACTATGTCTAATTATAAATTTGAAACATTGCAGTTGCACGTTGGCCAGGAACAGGCCGATCCCACCACAGACTCTCGCGCGGTTCCGATTTACCAGACGACGTCTTATGTGTTCCACAATTCAAAGCACGCCGCCGACCGCTTTGGCTTGGCAGACGCCGGAAACATTTACGGCCGCTTGACCAACAGCACCCAGGACGTTTTTGAAAAGCGCATCGCCGCGCTCGAAGGCGGAGTCGCCGCCTTGGCCGTAGCCTCTGGAGCGGCCGCCATCACCTACACAATCGAGGCCTTGGCCCAAGCCGGCGAGCACATCGTAGCCCAAAAGACAATCTACGGCGGAACCTACAACTTGCTTTCGCACACGCTTAAGCAGTTTGGTGTGGAGACCACTTTTGTAAACGCCCATGACCTTAAGGAAGTCGAAGGAGCGATCAAGCCCAACACAAAGGCCGTTTACCTTGAGACTTTGGGAAATCCCAACAGCGACATTCCGGACATCGACGCCATCGCCGAAATTGCCCACAAGCACGGAATTCCTGTTGTAATCGACAACACATTTGGAACTCCCTTCCTTATCCGCCCGATCGAGCACGGAGCCGACATCGTCGTTCACTCCGCCACAAAATTTATCGGCGGCCACGGAACAACCCTTGGCGGCGTGATTGTTGACTCTGGCAAGTTTGATTGGAAAAAGAGCGGAAAGTACGCGCCGATTGCCGCGCCCAACCCCAGCTACCACGGAGTTTCATTCGCAGACGCAGTTGGCCCGGCCGCCTTCGTCACATACATTCGCGCGATTCTCTTGCGCGACCAAGGCGCTTCGATCAGCCCCTTCAACGCCTTCCTCTTGTTGCAGGGAACTGAAACACTTTCGCTCCGCCTTGAGCGCCACGCCGAGAATACCAAGAAAGTTGTCGAGTACCTTTCAAAGCATCCCAAGGTCCAGAAGGTCAACCATCCTTCATTGGCCGACCATCCTGACCACGCGCTTTATCAAAAGTACTTCCCCAACGGCGGCGGTTCGATTTTCACCTTTGAAATCAAGGGCGGAAAAGACGCGGCTTGGAAGTTCATCGACAATTTGAAAATCTTCAGTCTTTTGGCCAACGTCGCCGACGTAAAGAGCTTGGTTATCCACCCGGCCACGACGACACATAGCCAGCTGAGCGACGCGGAGCTTGCCGACCAGGGCATCACCCAGAGCACGATCCGTCTTTCAATCGGAACTGAGCATATCGACGACATCATCGCCGATTTGGAGAACGGCTTTAAAGCTATTTAATTTATCCCGCGCGTGTCGCGGGGCAAAACAAACAACATAAATATTTATAGGAGATACAATTATGAACGCAAAGAATTTTGGAAAGATCACAAAAGCCGTTGCCGCCGCCCTTATCGTTACCGCGGCCGCAAGCCAAGCCGTATTTGCCAAGCCCGCTAGCGGACGAAGCGTTGCCGAGATTAAAAAGAGCAAGACAATCAAGATTGCCGTATTCAGCGACAAAAAGCCTTTTGGCTACGTTGACGAAAACGGCGAGTACCAGGGCTACGACGTTTACCTTGGAAACCGCATCGCCAAAGACTTAGGCGTAAAAGTAAAGTACGTTCCGGTTGAGGCCGCCGCCCGCGTTGAGGTTTTGGCCACAGGAAAAGTTGACATCGTTTTGGCCAACTTCACAGTAACGCCCGAGCGCGCCCAGAAAGTTGACTTTGCCCTTCCTTACATGAAGGTTGCCTTGGGAATCGTTTCTCCCAAAAAGGCCTTGATCACAAATCCCGCCCAGCTTAACGGAAAGACTTTGATCATCGCCAAGGGAACGACCGCCGAGTCATACTTCTCAAAGAACTATCCCAAAATCAAGCTCTTGAAGTTTGACCAATATTCAGAAGCCTACAACGCCCTCTTGGACGGACGCGGCGACGGACTTTCAACCGACAACACTGAAGTCCTTGCCTGGGCGATTGAAAACCCGACATTCGCGGTTGGAGCCGGAGCCGACTCAATCGGAAGCTTGGACGCCATCGCTCCCGCAGTCCAGAAGGGAAACAAGGACTTGCTTGACTGGCTCAACAACGAGATTGTCCAGCTTGGAAAAGAAAAGTTCTTCCACGCCGACTACGAGGCCACGCTCCGCAGCGTGTACGGAAAAGATTCTGACGCTGACAGTCTTGTAGTAGAAGGCGGAAAGTTGTAAAATATAAAAGCCGTTGGAAAACCTGTAATTGCCCGGCTCGTCCGGGCATTTTTTTTGTTATGCCAACTTGTAGGTTGTAATGGATTTTGAATTTATAAAAGAAGTGATTCCGCTTTATCAAGAGGCGACGCTTTTGACATTGCGGATAGGTTTTATTGGAATACTGCTTTCGTTTGTCGTGGGAATTCTGTGCGCCCTGGTCCGCTACTGGAAAGTTCCTGTCTTGCGGGTCATTGTCAGGGTCTACACGGAGTTCTCGCGCAACACTCCCCTTTTGATACAGCTTTTCTTTTTGTACTTTGCCCTTCCCAGAATGGGAATAAAATTTTCCAGCGAGCAATGCGGAATCATCGGCCTCACCTTTT
>JBGUQT010000046.1:0-6911 GCA_045131275.1 Treponema sp. | reverse complement strand
AAGGCGTGTTGAGCGACACTGGCTTTTACGACCGCGTCAATCCCCGCGACGAATTGCTTTTGATTGAAATGCCAAAAGAAAAGGATTCGAGTTCGCATGCCGCCGAGGATTCCGCTCCGGCCGCCGACCAAAACGGAAAGCCCCTTGACGGAAGCCCGATTGAGGCCGCCGCCGCCGATCCCTTGCGCGGAGCCAATTCCACGGCCGCAAGGACGCCTGAGCTCTTGGACATGATCAGGGAAATCTATTGATTTATGTCAAGCAAGTCAAGGCTTGAGTCAATCCACTGCTTTGAAAGTTCGGGAAAAGCGTCCTGAACCGCCAAAAAGCAGCGGATGGCCTTTTCGTAGTCTTGGCAAAAGTAATGGCTTTGGCCAAGATAAAATTGCGCTCTTTCCGTTGTTTCCTTGCTTCTGTGCACGCTTAAAAAGTCTTGCAAAATTTGAACGCTGTCGGCGTATTTTTTTGGAGCCAAGCCGGCTCTAAGGCATTCAAACAAAGTGTATTCGTCTCCGCCGTCCGGCGAGAACATGTCTTCCTCAAAAAAATACGGCGTTTTAAATTCAACCGTTTGGGGCCGCTTTTTGCTGCCCAATTCTTTGGCGATTTTTTGCGACTTTTCGCTCATTCTTGCGCGGCCTTGGCTAAAGCCCAGCAAGGTTCCCGGATTTGGAAGGGGAGCGTTTCTCATTTTGACTTGCTCTTTGGCCTCGTCGTAGGGCTTTTTTTCTTTGATTCGTTCCGCGGAACGGTCGTCGGCGATCGCGGGGATTTTTGGCCGCGCTCCCTTTGCCGTGGCGTTGACGCCTGGAATCACAATCTTGTAAAGGCCTTTTTGCGTTTGAGCCAAGACGACGTAAAAATAATCGCCTGGCGCCGAAGGAGTGTCCTCGTAGGAATTTTTGGAGGCGTCCACAGTGGCTATCGGCTCGCGGCCTTCAAGCTCTTGATAGGAGGCGCAGGGCTTTTTTGCGCGGAAAATCTGGACGGCCTCAACTTTAGGCTCGCACTTGGCGGGAAAGTCCCATTCAACGACAATCTTCTTTTCTTCGCCCGAGGTCGCGGTTACATAAGACGCGACCGGCTTTGTTTGAGAAAAAATCGCCGCATGCATAAGAATCAAGCACGCCGAAAAAAACAAAGAGTGTTTGCAAACCTTCATACTTTTATATTATCGGTCTTTTTTATTTTCTTCAATACAATTATCTCTTATTTATGCGCTCCTTTACATAGGCAAAAAAAATCACTATAATTTAGTTTTATATTATAATTAGGGGAAAATATGCTTGAAGATTTAAAACAACCGATAGACGAACTAAAAGAAAACATCCTTAATGTTTGGGGGCGTCTTTGACGCGGACTCGGTCTATAAAAAAATCGCCGAGCAAGAGGCTTTGACCGGAGAGCCGGGCTTTTGGGACGACGCTGCCCAGGCTGGAAAAGTGATGAACAAAATCAAGCGCCTAAAAAACACTGTCGAGCCGTGGAAAGAGCTTAAGGCGCAAATCGACGACATCGAAGCCCTTTACGAACTTTCAATGGAATCCAACGACCAAGGCGAGGAAGCGGAAATCCGCTCCCAATTGGAAGAGGCGCAAAAAAACTATGAGCGCGAAAGCCGCATGAGCCTTTTGAGCGGAGAGGTTGACTCTTCCAGCGCCTTCCTTTCGATCCACTCGGGCGCGGGCGGAACGGAGGCCGAGGACTGGGCCTTTATGCTTAGCCGCATGTACACTAGATGGGCGGAACGCCGCGGCTTTAAGCTGGAAACAGTAGACCTTTTGGAGGCGGAAGGCGGAATAAAGTCCGTGACCTTCCAAATTGACGGCGACTATGTTTACGGCTTTCTAAAAGGCGAGGCCGGAATTCACCGCTTGGTCCGCATAAGCCCCTTTGACGCCAACGCGCGCCGCCACACTTCTTTTGCAAGCGTTTACGTTTTTCCGGTTTTGGACGACACGATAGAAGTCAAAATCGATCCCAAAGACTTGCGCGTCGACACATACCGTTCCGGCGGAAAGGGCGGCCAGCACGTAAACAAGACGGACTCCGCGGTGCGCTTTACCCACTTGCCAACAGGAATTGTCGTCGCCTGCGACAGCGAGCGCAGCCAGTTGATGAACCGCGCGACGGCCATGTCAATCCTTAAGTCTAAGCTTTACGAATACTACAAGCAGGAAAAGGAAAAGGAAAATTCAAAGTATTCCGCCGAAAAAAAAGACATTTCGTGGGGAAACCAAATTCGTTCGTACGTCTTCCAGCCTTACACGATGGTAAAGGACTTGCGCACCCGCGCCGAAACCGGAAACATCCAGGCTGTAATGGACGGCGACATTGACCAATTTATCGAGGCGTACTTGAACGCCATGTGGAAGGGACTTCCATTGGACGCGGAAGATGACGGGGAAGGGGCGGAATAGAATTCCTTTTTTCAGAAAAATTCTTGTCTCTCTCGTTGCGCTTTGTTTGGGGGCGCAAGTCCTTTACGGCGCTGACAATGATTCCGCGGCGGAAAAGTCATGGATTCTCGCGGCCGAAAAATTTTCCGTCGAAGGGGCGTCGTCAAAGCCGGCCCAAAGCGCGGCCATTGTTCTTCCAAAACTTATTCTTGAGCACATATCCGTTGACATGGTTCGCGCCGTCGCTCCTGACGAAAAGGCCGCGAGAAAGAACGACGAACTTTTGACCGAGCGCTTGAATTTGTTCCTGCAGTTGAGCAAGGAAATAAAGTCGCGCGACGCCTTGGTTTTGAACAACTACAACAACTTGGCCTTTGAGTTGGCGCTGGGCGACGCTCAAAAGAAAATTAAAGACATCCAAGACAAAATCGACGTCAATCTAAAAAAGCAAGAAGGAATCTATCATCCAGAAAAGAGCAAGAAGAAAGTTTTGCGCGAGCTTAAGCCGGATTTGCTTGAAAGCTCTGAAAAAATCGCGCTTTACAAAAACGATTCCGAAAGCCTTTTTGAGCCTAGCGACGAAGCGAAGGAGCAGGGAGTTTTTTCGCGCAAATACGAAAAAGAGGCTGCAAGCGCCAAGATTAACGCGGTGATCGCGGGAAAGATCACGTTCTTTGACGATTACGCATGCGCCAATGTTGACCTTGTGGTTTTTCCCGGCGCTAAAAAAGTCGCAAGCGCGATGGAAGTCGGCTCGCTCTCGCAAATCAGTTTGATCGCCGAAAACTTGGCCTTTGAGCTTTTGCCAAAAATCGCCAACGGACTTCCAGTGGAACTTGAGTTTAGAGTCAACCCAAAGGAAGCCTTGGAGAACGCCGTTTTGACGATAGACAACATTGTTTATGATCCGATGCCCGAAAAGGCGGTTGTGAGCTCAGGCTTTCATTCAATTTCTTTTGAGGCGGACAACTACGCGCGCGAAACTTTCGTCTATAATTTTTCAGGAAGGCGCAGGTTTTTTGTAGAAGTGAACTTTAAGGAAAAGTCAGAGGGCGAGGTAAAGCTTGTCTTAAGCAAATTTGTTCCTGGCGACATTTTCTTTGACGGAAAATATTCCGGCCCCGCCTCAAAAACGGATTACGTTAGCGTTCCTCTAAAAGTGAACGGCGACACAGTTTTTGGCTATTTTGAAAGCGAGCTTGTGGACAAGCGGCATCCTGAGAACACCCATAACGAAATTATGTTCATGCAAATTCCGCGGAACCTTATGGTGGACGGCAACGAGCTTCAGGCTAGGGTAAAGGTGTTTGACATTGGCAAAAACATCGACCGCAGGCGCAAAATAATGTATTTGTCATACAGCGCCCTGATTTTGTCTTTGCCGTACTTGTTCTACACTTACGGCCGCTTTACGACATATCAAAGAGGCGTTCAGACAAATTACGGAAACGTTCAAAAAGAGGAGTACGATAAGTACAGGACTCTTTCGCTTGTGGGAACGGGAATCACGGCGGCCTGCGCGGCTTGGTTTGTCTGCGAGCTGGTCGCCTACTTGATAGCGGTTGACAAAACGCTTCCGCCAAAGGCAAAGAAAGTCAGGCCTTCCACTGTAAGAAGAATGGAAAACGCAAGGCGCTTGGAAGCCGTTCAGAAGATGATGGAAGACGAGTCCGCGGCGCTTACGCCGTATATGCCTGAAAAGAAAGAGCCTGAAGGCAAGGAAAACGAGGAAAAAGCGCCCGGCCCAAAACTTGAGGGCGAGAGCGGTCAATAATTGGAGGTCGTATGAAAAGTTCTTTTGCTGAAAAAATAAAAAGCCTCTTTGCGGGCAAGGCCGCGCAAAACGAGGAGTTTTTTGACGACTTGGCCGACGCTTTGATAGAAGGCGACATCGGAGCCAAGCTTTCAATGGAGTTGATTGACGCGCTTGAGAGCGATTGCAAAAAAGAAAAACTTTATGACCAAGATAAAATATTGTTAAAGTTAAAGGAATCTTTGGCTCCTTATGTGAAAGGCGTTGACTTAAAGGTTCAAGACGGCAAGACGAATGTTTGGATGCTTTTGGGCGTCAACGGAGTCGGCAAAACCACAAGCGCGGCCAAGATCGCCTTGCTTCAAAAAAACGCCGGCGTCCAAAATCTTGTCCTAAGCGCCAGCGACACTTTTAGGGCGGCCGCCGTTGACCAGCTTTCAATGCACGGCGAGCGCTTGGGCATTCGCGTCGTCGCGCACCAAATGGGAAGCGACCCCGCCGCCGTTGTTTTTGACGCCGCGGAGTCCGTTTCATCAAAAGGCGGCGGGCTTGTAATCGCCGACACCGCAGGACGCCTTCACAACAAAGAAAACCTTGTTAGAGAACTGGAAAAGATTGACCGCGTTTGCGCGCAAAAGGCGGCCGAAGGCTGTTATAAAAAACTTTTGGTTCTCGACGCGACGACGGGACAAAACGCCTTGCGCCAAGCGGAAGTTTTTAACGAGGCGGTCGGCGTTGACGCGATCGTCCTTACAAAATACGACTCAAGCGCCAAGGGCGGAATCGCCGTGACCATCGGAAAGGAAATGAACATTCCGACGGCGTTTGTTTGTACGGGCGAAGGCTATAATGACATCGCGCTTTTTGACCCTGAAAAATATTTGAATGAATTCTTAGGATTGTAAAATTTGTCTTTAAGGAAGCTTCTTTTCGCAGTTTTTTTTCTTCTCGTTTTTGGCGCAAGCCTTTTGTTCCCGCAGGAGACTCCGCCGGAACTTTTGCCAGCCGAAACTCCGCCGCCCGAAGAAGAGATTTTGCAGGAAGATCCTATGCCGGAAGAGCTTTTGGATGAGGGCGAGGTTGTTCAAGAGGCTGAATTGCCGCAGGAAGAAAAAGAGCCCGAGGCCGCATATCAATCCTTTGTCGATTCCGTAAAGAGAATCCGCTTGCTTGCGACGCAGGAAGATTATTTTACCGCAAATCATTTGGACGAAAACGGGCGCCAGTTGGTCAGTTACGCCAACGGAAAATTCCAACGGCGTTTTTATGACAAAAAACTTAGGCTTGAAAAAGTTGAATATTGGAAACAAGGCTCAACGGCGGCGCAAAGCGAAATGGAAAAGCTTTTGGTCTTTAATCCAGCAAATTCGTGGGGAATCCATTCGATTTTTGAGCAAAACTACGCCGAGAACTTTGAAAAGCGAAGCTTTTATTTTAAGGACGGAAGGCTAAAGTCTGAAAGAAAAAACTATTTTGACCAAGACAAAAAGCTTTTGTCTTTTGACGCCGCTTCCTTTGTTTATGACAAATCATTAAGGCTGACGCAAGAGCGCGTTCAAAAATACAGTTCCGGCGCAAAGGGAATTCGCTTGGTCAGCGACGAAATCCGAAATTCCAAGTACAACGGAAAAAACTTGGAGGAAACTTCGTATTACAAAAATTCCGTTTTGCGCGTCAGGACGATTTACCAAAACTTTGAAAAAGGCGATTACGTTAAGACTACTTATTTTGACGGCGGCATCATAGTCCGCGACTTTTACAGGGACGGCCATAAAGTCGGAACCTCTATTGTGGATGGAGGCGGCAATGAAAAATAATGGCGGCTTGTCTTGGATTTATTTTGTCGCCAAGCGTTTTTCTTTGGTGGACAGAAAGGGCGCCGGTTCGCTCTCGTTCAAGCTTTCAACGCTGGGGATATGCTTTGGCGTAATGACTTTGATAATCGTAATAAGCGTGATGAACGGCTTTCAGCGGGAATTCATCGACGCGATTATGGAAGTGTCGTCATTTCACGCAAGGGCGGATGGCGGCGTTGAGCGCAAGGAAGAATTCCGCCGCTTTTTGCAAGACAATCCAAAGGTCTTTTGCTTTCAGGAATTTATCGAAAGCGAAGGCCTTGCGGTTGGCCCTGGCGGCAGACAGGCTGCTGTCTTGGTTCGCGGTTTGGAGCCGGATGCAATGCAAAAGGACAAGGGCTTTGCAAACGAGATAAAGGTCTTGCGCGGAAAATTCTCGCTTGGCTATGACAGCGCGCTTTTGAAAGACGCGGGCTCTGATTTTCCGCCTGTCGCGCTTGGCTCCACATTGGCCCGAAGCCTTGACGCTCGGGTGGGCGACCAAATCAGCCTTTATTCCCTTAGTTCCAAAAAGCCCTTGCTTCAAGCCCTTAACGACAAAAAAACTTTTGTCGTCGCGGCGATTTTTATGACAGGCTACGCCGACATAAACACAAGCTTTGCGTTTGTCGACAAGGCTTGCGCCGATTTTTTTGAAGGTCAAAACTCTTCTTTTGGAATAAAGTTAAAGAATCCCGCCGCCGACTCCGCTTTTTTGCGCGAGGCACGCGAGGCTTTTCCTGAAGCCAACGCCAAAAGCTGGCGGGACTACAACCGCAGTTTCTTTGGCGCCTTGCGGGTTGAAAAAAACATTCTGATGCTTTTGGTGCTTTTGATTTTTGTCGTCGTCGCGATAAACATTTTTAACTCGATGCGAAGGATTGTCTACGAGCGCCGCTTTGAAATATCAACCCTTACCGCCCT
>JBGUQT010000045.1:0-12976 GCA_045131275.1 Treponema sp. | reverse complement strand
ACCAATTTTTCGCGCCATTCCTTTGCCTCGTCCAAGCGGCTGGGGTCGATGTCGGTCTCGGTGAATTTTTCGCCCTCGCTTTCGGCGTCCCAGCGAATTTCCTTCATTTTAAGAAGGTCGATCACGCCCTCAAAGTCACCGCCTTGGCCGATCGGGATTTGGAGCGCGACGCATTCAACGCCAAACTTGTTGCGCACGTCTTCCATCGAGCCAAAGAAGTCGGCTCCGATTCGGTCCATCTTGTTCATAAAGCACAAGCGGGGAACGTTGAATTCGTCGGCCTGCTTCCAAACGGTTTCGGTCTGGGGTTGAACGCCGTCAACCGCGCAAAGGACGCAAACCGCTCCGTCAAGAACGCGAAGGCTGCGCTCGACTTCGGCCGTAAAGTCAACGTGGCCGGGCGTGTCGATTATGTTGATTTGATAGTTCTTCCAATAAGTTGTCGTTGCGGCGGAACAAATCGTGATTCCGCGCTCCTGTTCCTGCGCCATCCAGTCCATCGTGGCTTGGCCGTCGTCAATCTCGCCGATTTTGTGAATCTTTTTTGTATAGTAAAGAATTCGTTCGGTTGTCGTGGTCTTTCCCGCGTCGATGTGGGCCATGATTCCGATGTTGCGCATTTTTTCCAATGACATAGTTTTCTCCAAAAATAGTGACAAATAGTATAGTGGAGAATGGAATTGGTTTCAAGACCAAAAAGCGCCGCGCTTTTTGTTAGAACTAAATCTCTATGTCGGCGGGGACGGAGCCTTGCGGAACGATGAGAACGCCGCTGGCGGCTTTTTGCCGTTCCCTTAAAAGGCGGCGGGCGGCCAGCTGCAAGTCCTTGGGAGTGATGGACAAAAGAGTTTTTGTGTTGGCCAAAACTTCCTTGCCGTCGATAAGGCAAAGCTGGCGCAAAAAGGCGGAGGCGCCCCTGTCCTTTGGAGCCTTGGGCAAAATGGCGTCGGAATAAGTTCCGGCGATCGCTTTTTCAACCGTGTCGCGGGCAAAGGGACTGGCCGCCGCCTGGCGCAAGCACTCGTCAAAAGCCGCGAGGCTTGCCTGGGGATTTGGGTCGCGGTAAGTGTACAAATTCCAGCGGAGCGAAAGCGAATCGATTTGCGCGCCGGCGCCGTAGGCTCCGCCGACAGTCCTGATTTTTTCCCACAAGGCGCCGCTGGACAAAAGGTGAGCCAAAACTTTTTCGGCGATCGCCTCGCGGCTTGCGTATTTTGACGACTTGAACGAAAGCGCGGCAAAGCCCACCATTCCGTGAACCGAGACTGTCTCATAGCCTTTGGCAAGGCCTCTTTTTTTGCCGGCTTTTGCCAAATTTGTCAAGTCATAAAAGTCTTGGTCGGCGGCGGCGTTTCTTTTTATCGGGGAGCGCAAGTTCATGTCAAGCGCGAATTTTTTGACGGCCTTTAAGGCGGCGGGCATCGAGCTTTTGTCAGCGGTAACGTGCAAAACCGCGCCGGCGTCGAAAATTTTCGACGCGATGAATTTCATTTTTTGAATCGTTCCGTCAAGGTCCGCCAAAAGTTTTCTCATAGTAAAGATTTGGCAAAAGCCGTCCCAGATTTCGTCAATCGCGCAAGCCCGGTCGGCCAAACGCTCGGCGCGGCCAATGGCAAAACTGTGCCCGTTGGGAAGCGCGGAGCTTTCCAAGTCGCTCAAATATTCCTGCGCCAAAGTTTGGACGCGCTTTTTGTCGTCAAAGCGGGCGCCGAGCAAACAGTCGCGCATCATGTCTACGGACGCGGCGATCTTTTGGTCCACCGCTCGGACTTTGCAAAAAAGCCATTGACGGTCGGCAAAGGCGCGGTTTTCTTTTGCCATCGCGCGCGCCAATGGAGTCTTGGGGCATGAATGGACAAAGGGCAATGTTTCAAAGGCGCCGCACGTCTTGGCGATTAAAAGCGAGCTTTTGTCCCAGCGCAAGCCGCCCCAGCCAAGCTCGTTAAGGATGTAGGCAAAGAACGGGAGGCAGGGATAAAGTTCCGGCTCAAAAATGTCAAAGGGAAAGGCGGCGGTTACATAGGCGATTCCGTTTGTATTTTCCAAGCTTTTAAAAAGCGGAACGGAGCCGCGGCCGACTTTTATTTGGGTTCGAGTTATCTTTAATTTTTCGTCGATCGCTTTTAGGTCGCGCGGACGAATGTGCGGAATCAAAGCCTTGTTTTTTTCGCTTTCGGGCGTTTGCTGCCAAAGGCGCAAGGCCGCGGTCTCTTCTTGGATTCGCGCTTTTGTCGTTTGAGCGGCCAGCGCCGCCGTTATTTTCTTTTCCTTGGCCTCGCGCTGGGCCAAATATTTTTTGTCAGGAACGATGACGGTCCACGCGCATGACTTGTTGTCAATCAAATATTTTTTTATCAAGGTCTTTATGTAATCCGGATCGGCGCAAATCTTTTGCTTTAAGCGGTCAAAGGCGTCGCGGGCCGACACGCTGTTCCCCGGCTCGCCGCCATAGTTCCACGAGCGCAGGGCGCGGCGCATTAATATTAAAGAAAAAGGACCGTGGGAGCGTTTGACTTCCCTGTGCATAAAGTCAATCGTGTTAAAGGTTGACTCGATGTCGTCCTGCGAAATTCCGTTTTTGTAAATTTCTTGGATTTGGCTCAGGATAAAGTCTTTTACCTTGGCTTCGTTTTGCTTTTTGACTCCGCGCAGGCCGACGCTAAAAGTGATTTGCCGCTCAGAGGCGTCCACTCCGTTCGCGGAACTCAAGTCTTTTCCCAAGCCGCTTTTTAGCAAGGCGGCCGAAAGGGGCGAGCCGTCTTGGGCGCAGAGCAAGTTTCCCAAAAAAAGGCACTCGACGTAGTCGGCGATGTTGTCGGAATCGCCCCACAACCAAGAGACAAGAGAAGTCGGCTCCTTTTCGCCTGGGCTAAGCGGACCAAGTTCGCGCAAAACAGCCATTTTCTTGAAAGGCTTTTGGGTTTCGGCCTTTAGCGTCTGTTCCAAAAATTTCTTTTGCTTTAGCGAGTCAAATTTCGTTCCGCTTTTCTCAAAAAAATCCAAGACGTTCTTTTGCAAAAAATCCAATTGCTTTTCTGTCGGAATGTTTCCGCACAAAAAGACAAGGCAGTTTTGCGGCGAGTAATATTTTTTATGAAAGTCTTTGAATTCCTTGTAGCTAAGCTGGGCCACCTCAAGCGGGTCGCCGCCGGAATCCTTTGCGTAAATCGTGTCGGGAAGCAAAGCCCTGCCGATTACGTCTCCGGCCGCCCTGTCAAAAGAAGAATAGGCGCCCTTCATTTCGTTAAAGACGACGCCAACGATTTTTGGCTTTCCCTTTGAGTCCAGCTCAAGGCGGCGGCCTTCTTGCAAAAATGTTTCGCGGCTCAATGTCGGAAAGAAAACCGCGTCGGCGTAAACGCTCATAAGGTTAAAGTAATCGGCCGGCAGCAAGGAGCTTGCGGGATAAACCGTCTTGTCCGGAAAAGTCATCGCGTTCATAAAAGTTTGGACGCTTTGGTTTTCCAAAACGGCAAAAGGGTCTTTTAACGGATATTTTTTTGAGCCGCAAAAAACGGAATGCTCAACGATGTGCGCCGCGCCGTTGGACTTGTCGTTTGGCGTCCTAAAGGCAAAGGCAAAAAGATTCTCTTCGTCATCGTTAAGCAAATGGTAAACTTCAAGTCCGGTCTTTCTGTGGCGCAAGTAAAGGCCTTTGCTTGAAACTTCGGGAACGTCCTGAACGCTTATCAAGTCAAAGCCCTTGTAGGATGTGGAAATCATTGAACCCAAACCTCGTCTTCGTCGTCTTTTCTGAACACGCGCAAGTCGCCTTTTTCCCAAGCGGCGCGAAGCTGGGCCATAAAACTTTTTGTGATGGCCTCGACGTCTTTTTTAAGCATAGGCTTCGCGGCTTCTTGCTCTTCCATAATAACGGACGCGCGCGAAACCGAAACGTTGTCCAAAATCTTTTTTTCAAAATCTTTTTCTTTCGCCGCGATCAAGTAGGCGATGTCTTTGTCGGACATGGACGCCAATTTTTTTTGCAGCCACTTGTCATCGGCGTTGACGACGTCTTCCAGCGTAAAAAGATGCTGCTGCAAGTCATGGCTAAGCTCCGGATCGGTTCGTTCCAAGTTGTCCAAAATTTCTTGCTCGGCGCCTGAATCCATTCGCTTTAAAATTTGCGCCAAGGCTCCGCGGCCGTCAATGCGCAAAGAGTCGTCGCGGATTTGCTTGGAAGCCTTTTCGTGAATCGTCTTGTCAATCGCTTGGATTACGTCGGGCGAAACTTTTTGCATTTTGGCAAGGCGCAAGACGACTTCTTTTTTTTGCGCGGCTTCCATCGAGTTGATAAGGCCCGCCGCGACTTTTGGCTCAAGGTAGCTTAAAACAATCGCGGTGACTTGCGCGCTTTCGCCCTTGATCAAGGCCAAAATTTCTTCGTTTGTCTTTTCTTTTAGATAGGTGAACGGGTGGGCCGCGTCCAACTGGGCCTCGACTTTTTTCATCAAGTTTCCGGCTTTGCCGGCGCCAAAGGCTTTTTCCAAAATGTTAAAGGCCGTGGCCTCTCCGCCGTTTTCTTTTTTGACTTCTACCAGGGAACGGAACTCTTCAAAAATCGCCGCGGCCTCGTCTTGGTCAACCGAGCGGATTGTCGTTATTTCCGGAATTATTTTTTCTACGTCGCTTTGCGGAAGGAACTTAAAGACCTCGGCCGCTTGGTCGCTTCCGATTAAAAGCAAAAATTTGGCCACGCGGCGATAAACGGAGTCGCCGCCCTGCCCTTGCGCCGCGGTCTTTTCAAAGGTTCCGCCGTTTTTTGGAACCTTGAGCAAGCCGCCCTGCTTTAACGCGTTGGCCGCCGCGTCAAGCTCTTTTTCGTCTTTTTTATTGCTATCGTAATTTCCAGCCTGAGCGGCGTAAGCCCGCAGGCGATAGTCGTTTTTGTTCATAAGGCTGAATAAAATATAGCGCATTTAATGAGCTTTTGCTAGCGCAAACCTTGCGAGCGAAGCCTTTTAAGGGTATAATGTTCATTATGAGAAAGACTTTTCTCGCGGTTTATATTCTATTTATATTGTTTTTCCCGCAAGCCGCGACGGCCCAAAGCGCCGCGAACAAAAGCGTCTTGCGCGAATGCGTCCAAGCGATGACGGCGCGGCAAAAGATCGGCGCCCTGTGCGTTATGAATTTTCGCTTTTGGACCGACTCGCCTTTGGGCCATCAAACTTACAAGCCCGCCTTGGCCGCCGAAAACCCAAAAATCTTCTCGCCCGTAAACAAAATAAATTCCGCGATGTACAGGACAATCCGCGACTACAACATCGGCTCAATCATACTCTTTGGCGAAAACATGGCCGACGCCGCGCAAGCCAAAAAATTCATCCGCGACCTAAACTCCGCCGCGCTTGACGGAGGCAACCCTCCACTTTTGTTCTTTGCCGACCAAGAAGGCGGAAACGTGGCCCGCGTCTTTGACTATTCAACGCCCAGCGCGATGGCAATAGCGAAAAGCGGAGACAAACAAAACGCCTTTTTGTGCGGAAAAGCAAACGGCCAGCTCTTGCTTGACTACGGAATCAACGCGGACTTGGCGCCTGTTTGCGACGTGGCCTCAAACCCGCAAAATCCAGTCATCGGCATCAGAAGTTTTTCCAGCGACCCGCAAGAAGCCGCCAACTATTCCGCAGCCTTTAGCCAAGGCCTTGCAAGCGCGGGCGTTCTGGCTTGCGCAAAGCATTTTCCAGGCCACGGCGACACGTCGGTTGACTCGCACTTGGACTTGCCTCAAATAAATTCCGCGCTTGCAAAATGGAAAAAGCGCGAGGCAGTTCCGTTCAAAGAAAACATAAAGAACGACATCCCCTTGATAATGACAGCGCACATCCAATGCCCCCGCCTGGACAAAACAAAATTGCAGTCAGGCAAGGAAGCCAAAAAAGTCACCGCGCCCGCGACGCTCTCCAAAAAAATTCTCACAAAGATTTTGCGCGGCTCGATGGGCTACAAGGGCGCGATCATAAGCGACGCAATGGACATGAAGGCGATCTTTGACAATTGGACGCCGGAGCAAAGCTTTTGCCTTGCGGTCAACGCCGGCTGCGACCTGATCATCAACCCGATAAACGTTTATTCCAAAAAAGACTTGGAATTTTTGGAAGACTTTTTTTCAAAGGTTGAGCAGGCGCTTCAAAGCGGAGCGTTGGACAGCAAGGCGCTTGACGCGGCCGTCGTTCGCGTTTTGGAACTAAAGCTAAAAGCAGGCCTTATAAAAGTTGTCGCGGGCAAAGAAGACGCCGCGCAAAACAACAGCCGCGACAAAGGAAGCGGCGCTCGCGTTCTTCCGCTCCCGCAAATAATCGTTCCGATGGACAAAGAGCAAAAGCAAAAGGCCGCCCAAGAATGCGCGCAAATTCAAATCGACGCGGCGCGCGCTTCATTTAGCAACGTCAAGCGCGAAAAACTAAGCAAAAGCGGACGCGGCGGCAAAAAAATCGCGGCCTTTGTCCCCTTCCCCGAAAAAGCGGAAATCGTTCAACAATATCTTTTGGCCCGCTCCTACGCAAACGTTGAATGCGTTTGCTACGAAGAAAAAAAATCCGTCTCCGCCGCCGCCTTGGCAAAGATAAAAAGCGCGGACCTAATCTTGGTTTTTACCCAGCTTACGGGAAGCGCGGTAAAGAACAAAAAATTGTGGCAAGCCGCCTACCCCGCAAGCCTAGCGCGCGAAATTAAAAAAGCCGGCGCGGCGGGCAAAACAATCGGCGTCAGCATGAACCTTCCATACGACAAAAAAATATTCCCGGCCGAAGACGGCTTTGGCTGGACCGCGCTTTACAACTACACGCAAATCGGTTACGCCCGCGCCATCCAAGCGCTGTTTGAGTAAAAAAAAACACAGACTTAATAAGCGGGTCCCAGCGACGAAAAAAAATCAGGGACCTTCCCATAGGGAACCCTCCCTAATTTTTTTTCTGCGTCCCGCCCCTCATGTCTGCGTTTTTTTACTCTATAATATATGGCCCATATGTGAATCGAACACACAACCTGCCGCTTAGGAGGCGGCCGCTCTATCCAGTTGAGCTAATGGACCTTATAAATCAAAATTGTAATAATAGCCGCGCTTTACAAAACCTACAAAGCCGTCTTTCTTTGCGTCAACGCCGGCAAGCTTTTCGTCGTAGTGACACAAGTAAATCTTTTTCTTAATCTCGGCAGGCAAAGTCTTAAGCTCGCCGTAGCTTGCGTGAACTTCGTTCTTGTAGGAGCAAGAGTCGTGGAAAATCCACTCGATGTCAAAGTCGGCCATAAGTTCGTCCAACTGTTTTGGATTGAACTTTGTGTCGCTGGTAAAAAGAATTCTGTCGTCAACCACAACTCCGCACGAACGGAAAAGCCTTCCGCGGGCGTCGCGGGCGTTTGAGTGCGCGGTGTTAAAAATCTTTAGGTCAATGCCGCCCTTTCCGCCAACGACGGCATGCATGTACCAATGCTTTCCTTTGCGAACGCGGTCTGGCTTTTGCTGGATAAAAAAGTCGTCAAAGTCCATGACTTTGCCGTCGTAAGTTTTGCTGTAGCCCAAGCCGCCGCGCAAGGATTCGTTCCACAAAGTTTTTTTGTACTTGTCGTCGATGATAATGACAGGCCTTTCTTTTTTTTGATAGTAATCGGTAAAGGCAACTTCTTCCATTCCGCCAATGTGGTCGGCGTGGGAATGGGTGAGGAAAATGTTCCGAACGTCGGAAATCTGCGCTCCAAAATGAGAAATCGCCATGGCGCAAAGATTTCCGCAATCGATGAGGACATGGTTCTTGCCCTTTATAAAGAGAACGTTATTCTGAAAATTTACTTTTGAAAAGGCGCTTCCCGCTCCAATGAAAAAAAGCGAAAGGCCGCCCGAGTTTTTAAGCTCAAGTTTTCCTTGAACTTTTGAAACTTTCATAAATTCCTCGAATTTATATTATATAAAAAATATAAAAGTTTGTCTAGGAGCGGCGGGCTTTCCAAGCGGGCTTTTTAAGCCAACAAATCCGGCAGGCGATAAACGTCGGACACGCCGCGGACCAAAATTCCGCCCATTCCAAGCTCCAAGGCGGGAGCCAAGTCCAAGTCGTAGCGGTCGCCCACGCTGACTATGCATGAAGGAGACACGCCGGCTTTTTTGGCGGCCAAAACAAAGGGCTCTTTGGCCGGTTTTGAAAGGTTGCAAGTGTCAAGGCCCACCAAAACTTCTATTAAATCCGCCACGCCCAGCGCGTCCAAGGTCTTTTGGGCGGGCAAAACCGGGTTGTTGGTCACGCAAAGCAGTTTGTAGCGGCGGCCAAGCGCGGCCAAGGCTTCTTGCAATTGCTTGTCCTTTCCCAAAAAGTCCGCGGGCTCGATCAATTCCCGCCGCCACTGGACGCTTTGCTCTATGCTTACGCCAAACGAAAGCAGGGTGTTTGAAAGCGAAACTTTTTTTCCGCCGTTTTCCCTGGCGTATTTTTTGCGGTAGTCGGCCACCATTTTGCGGGCCTGGTCGTTTGTGATTCCGCGAAGGCTTGCAAAGCGGCGCACTTGGCAGTCAACCTGCTCAAAAGCGTATTCCGCGTTTGTGTAGAGGGTGGAGTCTATGTCAAAGATTATGGCCTTTAGGCCGGAGGGAACGGAATAAAAGCGCGGAAAATCGTCGCCATCGGACTTGGAACGGTCGCAAGGCTGGGAAGCGCCGGCCGCGTTTTGGTCTTTCAAAGCCGTGTCTGTTTGCGGCGCGCAGATTCTCACAAGCCCTAAAGCGGCTTCCTCAAGGCTGGAATATTTTCCAAGCCTAAAAAAGGCGGCCGCCGCGTCGCCCAAAAGTTCGGCGTCGGCGGTTTGGGCCGTCGTTATGGTCGCGCCAACAGCGGCTTCTTTTTCCTTTAACAATTCTCCGTCGCGAGCCTGGCCTCCTGTCACGACCACCCTGCCCCCAAACGGAACTCCGTTTGCGGCGGCCGCCGCTTTTAGGGCGTTGAAAGCCTTTTGGAAATTGTCGGCTTTTTCTTTGCGGCTGGAACCGGGGTCGGCGATCAAGCGGGAGACGTTCCACAAACCCTTTGCGGGCGACGGCATTGTCCTAAGTCCCGGCGCCTCAAAAAATTTTGGAGAGCACAAGTTGAGCCCTTCGCTGGAACCCGCGCGGTCGCAAAGGCGGCCTGGAACAAGCGTGGCGGTTCCAACAAGGGCGGCCAAAAAATCCGGGCCCGCGTCAAAGACGGGAACGTCCGGCGCAAGGCCAAAATCGGCCGCGTTCTTTTTTATCCAATCGCAAAGCCAAGAGGATGATGTGTAAAGGCGCGAGCTTTGTTCCCAAACGGCGGGAAAAATTTCTTTGAACGCGGCCAAGCGCGGCGCGTAGATTTTTTTTTGCTCGTCGGGAATGTCGATTTTGGAAAAGAGGCCGGCTTCGTTGTCACGGCCGCCTGAGTCTTGGGCTTGCAAAAGATTTTTGTCGGGACCGCCCGCAGTCTTAGGCTTGTAAACAGTTTCGGGCCCGCCCGCTTTTTGGTCTTGAACAAAATCCCACGGCAAGGTCGTTCCGTCGGCGGCGACGATTGTGGGGCCGTTCCCCGAAACGCTGACGGCGGCGCAGCGCCCCGCAAGCTGGCTTGGAAAAAAATCGCGCAAGGCCGCTGTCCATGAGGCCGCGCAGTTTTTGGAATATTCAATTCTTTTAAAATCAAAAACTTCCCCCGCCGCGCTTACAAAGGCGGCTTTGAGGGAAGTCGTTCCGACGTCAATCGCAAGGGCAAGGACGGCCGTTTCCGGCCCGCCGCTTTCGCTATTGTTCGTCATCGTCGCTTACGCTTGCGTCCTGCTTGACGAGTTTTTCGATGATGTTGCGGTTGTCAAGCAAATCGCTGAGCGACTGGTTGTGGTGAACGCGAGTGATTACGTTTGCGAACAAGCCGCTTACGTTGGTGTTGATGTACCATTCCTTGTCTTTGAGGGCTTCGTGGTAAACGGCGTTGGTTCCGATCACGCGATAGAAAAGGCCCTTGTGGTAGGCTTCGTCAAAAAGCTCGATGGCGTTTCCGGTAAAGAACGGAAGCGAAATCGCGGCGATGACTTTTGTGGCGCCCTGCTCTTTAAGGAACTGCATGGCCTTAAGGAGCGTTCCTCCCGTTCCCAACATGTCGTCGGCAAGGAAGGCGACCTTTCCGTTAACGTCGCCCAAAAGCTTTATCGCCTTGATGTTTGTGGAATGCGCGTCCTGCGTTACGATTGAGTAGTCGCGCTCCTTGTAAATCATCGCAAGCGGAAGCTTGAGGCCCGAAGCGTAGAACTTGTTGCGGTCGATCGCTCCTGTGTCGGGAGAGACGACAACGAGGTCTTCTGTCTTTCCTGTAAGGTCAACGATCTTCGCAAGCTCGCGGATGATTTGGTACGAGGCGTGCAAGTTTTCCAAAGAAATTTGATTGAAGGCGTTGATAATTTCGCGCGAGTGGATGTCAAGCGTGATGATTCTTTTTACGCCCAAAAGTTCGTAGATGTGGCCAAGCATGCTGGCGGTCAAGCCTTCGCGGCCCTTCTTTTTGTGTTGGCGGCTGTAAGGATAGGCGGGAACAACAAGCGTGATGTTGGCCGCTCCGGCTTGGCGCACGCAGTCGATTGTAACCAAAAGCGACATTACGTGGTCGTTGACCGAAAGCGAAAGCTTGTTCTTTCCGTCGTTGAGCGAAAGGACTTCGTGATTCTCAACGTCTTGGAAGATGAAAACGTCCTTTCCGCGAACGCATTCCAAAAGTTCGGTTTTGAATTCGCCGTTCATAAAATAGGTGAAGCGAGCCTTAACCTTAAAGATTGGCGGCCTGTACTTGTCGGTGGCGCCCTTCATGCAAATGTCTGAAGTGTTGATGTCGCTGCCCAAATTGATTTGCTTGATTAAATCGTTTTTGTCAAGTTGGTAGCGCTTGGAAATGACATCGTTCTTTAGCGTAAAACGATGTTTGTACATGTGGCGAAGATGAGTTATAACTTCATCGGCAAATACTTCTCCACCCGGGCAAGCTACAATCGCAAGGTTTGTAGGTTCGGAATATGGCATATTAACCTCTGTATGTCCGCAAAGCCATGCTCTGGGCATCTGGTCATCGCGGCGAATTCTAACAAAAGCATAATAGCGCAAAAGGGCTTGGGGGGTCAAGCGCGGAGCGTTTTTGGCTTGAAAAAAGGCGCCTTTTGCGCGACAATAGCCGCATGACTCTTACTATTTTGGGGAGCGGAACAAGCCACGGCGTTCCGGTAATCGCCTGCAATTGCAAGGTTTGCAAGTCCGCGGACCCGCGCGACAAACGATACCGGGCGAGCGCGCTTTTGCAAAACGACTTTGAAGGAAAGACTTGGCGCGTTTTGATTGACGTAGGCCCGGACTTTAGGAGCCAGGCGCTCGCCTTCGGCCTTCCTTCCCTGGACGCGCTTTTGCTGACCCACGGCCACGCCGACCATTTGCACGGACTGGACGACATCCGCATTTTTAGCCATACAAAAGTTCCCAACGCCCATTCAAAATACACCGACGCTGACGGAACTGTCCACGGTTCCAACGAATTCACAAAGCCGATGCCGATTTACGCCGACAAGGAAACGACAAAAATCGTCCGGACGCACTTTGACTACATTTTTAAGCGGACGCAAATCGGCGGCGGAAAGCCTAGCGTCACCCTTAACAACGCCGAAAACCTCGTTCCAACCGCTCCCCTAAAAATCGGCGGAATGGAAATTATCTCGATTCCGATGAAGCACGGAAGAATCCCGACGACCGGCTACTTGATTTCCTCAACCGGATCGGACGGAACAAAGAAAAGCGTCGTCTACTTGACCGACTGCAACTACATCAGCCCAGCCGCAATCGGCTTGATAAAGCAAAACTGCGGAACGCTGGTCCACGCGGTAATCGACGGCTTGCGAAAGGAAGTCCATACCACCCACTTTAGCTTTGAACAAGCCTTGGGCGTCGCCGACCTTATCCAGCCCCTGCATACTTGGACCACGCACATGACGCACGACTTTAGCCATGAGGAAATTTCTAATTATTATCAGGAGATTTTGCCGGGATATCCGGGGCTAAAAAAAATCGTCGCAGGCGGAGGCTCTGTTTTGCCTGCCTACGACGGTTTGAGATTGGAAGCTTAAGCTCCGCCTGCCATGTCCGCGCTTGTCGCGGACATTTTTTTAGTTGGCGGCCTGAGCCGGCTTTTCCTTGGGAACGTTGACTTTCTTTGTGACAAAGCCGCTTCTCAAGCACTGTGTGCAAATCTTGATTGTGCGGGCTCCGCCGTCGCCAAAGTCAGCCTTTACGCTTACAAGGTTGGGCTTCCAAACGTGGCGTGTATGGTGGTAAGTCTTGCTTACTCGGTTTCCGTGCATCGGAGATTTTCCGCAAATCGCGCATGTTCTTGACATAATATTTCACCTGCCTTTAATAATCAATCGTGAGTTTTAACATTTTATAGAAAAACGCCATTTGTGTCAATAGCCGCTCGTGCTTTTATTTCATAACAAAAAACGTTGTTTCGAGCGGGGTCACCGCGTCCTTTCGGACGCTGCCTAGCCCACCTTATTTTCCGTAAGTTTTTTCTATATCAATAATCTGGTCGCGGATGGCGGCCGCCTGTTCATATTCAAGGCGTTCGGCGCAGTCGGACATTTCCTTTTTGAGCGCCTCGATAAGCTTTTTGCGCTCTTTGGCCACCATAAGGTTGGCGGATTTTTTGAGCGCCTCAAGCTGAATCGCCGCCGTTTCCTTGGCGTCTTGCTCTTGGTGTTCCAAAATGTCGGCCACGGCCTTTTTAATCGTTTTGGGCGTGATTCCATGCTCGGCGTTCCAAGCCTCTTGGATCGAGCGGCGGCGGCGGGTCTCGTCTATCGCTTCCTTCATCGCGTCGCTCATGCGGTCGGCGTACATGACAACCTTTCCCTCGGCGTTGCGGGCGGCGCGGCCTATGATTTGGATTAGCGAAGTGGTCGAGCGCAAAAAGCCGATTTTGTCCGCGTCCAAGAGCGCGATAAAGCT
>JBGUQT010000044.1:0-1947 GCA_045131275.1 Treponema sp. | reverse complement strand
GGAAGAAGCACGTTTTTGTATTTTTCGCTGAGGCTGATAAAAGTTTCAAAAACGCCTTTTACGGTTTCGATTATTTTTTTCAGTTTTGCCCTTGTGAAAAGTCTTACGGCAGTAACGACCTGGTCGTTGCGGCTGCGGGCGGTGTGAATACGCTTGCCCGGATCGCCGAGTTTTTCGGTCAGAAGGAATTCTATCTGCGAATGAACGTCTTCAACATCGTCAGCGATTGTAAACTTTCCGTCCTTTGCCGTCTTAAAAATGTTTTTTAGCTCCTGTTGGAGTTTTTCGTTGTCCTCTTTGCTCAAAAGTCCGCATTCGGAGAGCATTTGAGCATGAGCCATGCAGCCGAGGGTGTCGTATTCGGCCAAGTATAAATCCATTTCGCGGTCTTTTCCCACCGTAAAAGTGTTAACAAATTCGGCAGTGTCAAAACCTTTGTCCCAAAGTTTCATAATTTTTATTTTTTTCTTTTACAACAACTTCAAAAACTCGTCGAACAGATATTCCGTGTCAACGGGTCCGCCGCAGGCCTCAGGGTGAAACTGAGTCGAGAAAAACGGCTTTGTCTTGTGCCTTATTCCCTCGCACGTGTTGTCGTTGACGTTGACAAACATAGGCTCCCAATCGCCGGAAATAGTGTTCATGTCAATCGCAAAACCGTGGTTCTGACTCGTTATGTGGCACTTGTCGGTACCTTCCAACAAAACGGGCTGATTGTGGGAACGGTGTCCGTATTTGAGTTTGTAAGTGTCGAAACCTGCCGCCAAAGCCAGCAACTGATTGCCGAGACAAATTCCGTAAATCGGACGGTCTTGTGTCAACGCTTTCTTTATGTGCGCAATCGTTTCGGTACACATTTTCGGGTCGCCAGGACCGTTGGAAATGAAAAGTCCGTCATAATTAATCTCAGAAAAATCATAATTCCAAGGCACACGGACAACTTTTGCGCCGCGTTTTGTAAAACAGCGGATAATGTTGTTTTTAACGCCGCAGTCCACAAGCACAACCGTTTTGCTGCCGCCCTCGTTGTAAACCTCAACATCCTTGCAACTGACCTGAGCCACAAGATTGTCCTTGTTAGGGTCGTAAAAATCAACCGCCTTGTCATCAATTATAATCCTGCCGAGCATAGAGCCTTTTTCCCTCAGACGCTTTGTCAAAGCGCGGGTGTCAATGCCGGTAATGCCGGGAACTTTCTGCGATTTCAACCAGTCGGCAAGGCTGCGCTCAGCGTTCCAATGACTGTATTCAAACGAATAATCAGCCACTACAAAAGCCTTGACGTGTATTCTGTCAGACTCGAAAAATTTTTGCATACCGTCTTCCATTTCACCGCCCGGAATGCCGTAGTTGCCTATCATAGGATAAGTTGCGGTGAGAATCTGACCTTCGTATGAGGGGTCGGTAAGACTTTCGGTGTAACCGGTCATCGCCGTATTAAAAACCACTTCGCCGGCCACCGAGCCTTCGTAACCGAAAGAAAAGCCGGTATATTTTGTGCCGTCCTCCAACTCCAAAACGGCCTTTTTAAGATTATTCATTTTTATTATATTTTTTGAAAAACTTTTTCAACAATTTGTTCCGCCTGAATATCCCTCAGACATTTGTATTTTTCCGCCTGACGGCACTCCTTGTTGCCGTAGACAGAACACGGACGGCACGGCAGCGGAATTTGAACCGCATCGTCCTCTTTTTGGTTAAAGCCCAAAAATCCGGCTTTTATATGTGTCGCGCCCCAGACCGAGACCACTCTGACCGACATCAGAGAGGCAAAGTGCATGTTTGCGCTGTCCATCGAAACCATACAGTCAAGATGCGAAATCAAAAGAAGTTCGTTCTTTAAACCGCCCGATTTTCCGACAAGACTAACAACGTTTGCGTATGCGTTTTGCCACTTTTCGGTAACGTTTTTTTCTTTGTCGCCAAAACCGAAAAGAAAAACTTTCG
>JBGUQT010000043.1:0-127550 GCA_045131275.1 Treponema sp. | reverse complement strand
CGAATCTAAAGAGGGAAAAGCTGTTGTAAATGGTGAATTAAAGATTACTGATGCTTTTGAATTAGCAGGTAAGGTCAAAGACATTTATGACAATAATATAACACAAATTGCAAGCAGCGTTGGGAGTATAAAAAACAGCCTAAGTGAAAATCCATCAAAAGAAGTAGAAGAAGTTAATGTCGATATAGTTGAGACAGAGCCAATAACAGAAAATGAGGATACATTTTTTGAAGACAGTTTGAATGCGCTATTAGATGCAAACGCCAATGCTCTAAGAAATCTCGATAATCCAGAGGCGGTTTTAAAAGCGTTTTCTACATTGCGTATTGTTGCCAATGAAACCATTAAATATGCGGAAGAACAAGAAACTAAGAGAGTTGAAATAAACGCTCAGAAAGAAGTTGCCATAGAAAAAATTAAGGCTATCAGCGATGCAATAAAAACATACCTTGAAAAAACATTTGATGAACGAAGCGCTATTTTTGCCAAGCAATTTGAAGTGGTGGATGCTGCCCTAAAAAACAATAATATGGAAATGCTTACGATGTCTCTCAACAGTATAAATTCTCTTGCCGCTCAAAGTCCATTCAAAGCGTTGTCTGATGTTGCATCTGTGCAGAAAAAATTGTTGGATAATAATACGGAATGGGATATTTAATGTGTAATTTTGTTGAAGCCTCAAGGCTTTTAAGTGCTTACGAGAAAATCATATCTAAATACGAATCCTTAAAACCATGGATATTCAATATCTTAGAAGAGATACATGCAAATGAGAACGATCATACAAGGATATTTGTAAAACTGCTTCAATATGAAGAAAATGATAAATATCCTTTTCTGGAAGAATTCATTTCCCGTTTGAACAGCAAAATGAAAGCATCATATAAGATTTCAGGTGTTGAGTCTCCCAAAGTCTTAAATCAAAAAGATTATATAGATTGTTGTATTCTGAATAAATGTAAAAATGAAGCAATCATTATTGAAAACAAGATAGAAGGTGCGCATGACCGACCAAACCAGTTGAGGAACTACTTTAATAAAATACAAAAAAAACAAAATATTTCAGAAGAAAAAATTTTTATTGTTTACTTAACAGCCGATGGAAATCAAATTGTCTCTGAAAATAGCTTCACAGATGACCTAAAAACAAAAATAGGATTCATAAATGAAGTTGATACTGGAAGATATATAGCGATTAATTATCGCGATGACATTTTACCAATGTTGGAAGAAATAAAGAACAAAAACATATTGAAGAATGAAATTTCAAAAGCAGGATTGACGCAGTATGTTGATTATCTAATAAGTCGTTTTCGAATACGTGAATGTGAAAGGGAGTATTATTACAAGATGAAAGAAGATTTGTTGCAAGCTATTAATATCTCAAAAACAGAAAATATTGTAGATCAATTTTCAAAACTCGAAAATACAAAAATTAAAACACGCGAACTTTTAAAGTGGATTGAGAAAATACAAAGTAATCTTACGAATGATATTGTCGAGAAATATAGAAAAGAATTCTTAGAAAAATGTACTCCATTTAGATTTGTTAAGAATTACGAAAGTGTAACTCTCGAATTTGAAAAATGGTTTATTCAAGCTTCTGCGGAGATAGATTCTAAAGAATATTTTGTTTTGGATGTAAATTTCTTTATACACTCTATCGAGTGCAAGTTCTTCTGTCGCAAAGCACAAGAAGATTCTTCATTTGATTCAAATGACTTTTTTCACAGAGTTCCGAAAATTGAAGAAGTCCTAAAGAGATATAAATTTAAAAGGAATGTGAATGATTTTGCCTATAGATTCAATTTTAACGAAAACGAGACCTATGATATTTTTGATGCAGAAGTGCGAAAATCAAGATTAACAGAATTAATAGTCATGCTACTTAAAGAATTCAATGAAATAGAAAAAACAATACATGAAATAAGGATTCAATAGATTTACAATAATTTTCCTCTCATTCTATCACGAAATGATAGACCACCTGTGTTACATTAGACCCGCGTTTAACACGCAAGGAGAAAAATTATGAGCGAAACTATTTTTGACATGCTTCCCGATGGCGGAAGAGAGGCCAAGCAGAGCGTTGCGGAAGTTGGAGCGTTTATCGCGGCGCCGACGGCGGTGGGCGCGATTGTGGGCAGCTTTGTTCCTGTGGCGGGAACTGTGATAGGAGCGGGAGCCGGCGCGGTCGTTGGCTCTTCCCTGTTCCTCGCAAATAAGATAAAAGAAAAACTGGACGAATAGAGCCAAGGAGTTTTTATGGATATGTCAACGCTTTTGGAACTGCAAGAAGAGGCGCGACAAATTGACGCAAAGCTTGCGGCGCTTTATGAAACCGACGGGGAAATCAAAGCGCTGTATAGAGGCGCTTCCTTGTGGTACAGCCCTGTGGTTGAAAAGCCGCAGGTGATGTTTCTTGGAATAAATCCCGGCGCGGGATATTTCAACAACAACGGCGCTCCTTGCCATTTTTTTGAGCCGCTCAAAATTATGGAATATGTTGACGACACGCAAGACTACCAGCTCAAGTGGGAATGGCAATATGTCTTTGGCCCCAAGGGCTTGAACCGCTTGGACGTTCTTTCAAAAAGCGTAAAGACCAATTTTTGCTATTTTGCCACGGAAGACGAAGCGGCCCTCAAAAAACTTTTCACGCAGATTCGCGGAAAGCTTGACATCGCTCCCTACGAAGTTTTTGGCAATTGGACAAAGCAAGTTGTCAGCTTGGTTCATCCCAAGATTCTAGTTTGCGAGGGCGCGACCGCCTTGGAGTGGCTCAAAGAATGGAGCTTTAAGGGCGAATACGTTCAAGACGAAAAGACTGACACTTTTGCAAAAGGCCACATCGGCGACATCACTGTTTTGCAATTTTCGCGCTCTTACAGCACCTTTAAAAACATCGAGAATGTCGTCGCCCAACTTTCCAAAGCGCTGGGCTAACGGCGGGAGGAAAACATGAGGCTGTCGGAAAAAGAAGAAAAAGCAATTAAGGCAAGGTTGGGAAAACGCCGCGAAAAGTTGAACAAAAAATTTAAGTGGACGCCGGAAAACACGCAAAAAATCATCGACTTGAATAACGCGCTTTTTGGTCTCTACCGCGCGGCTTACGATGAAATTGTTCGCCTTGACGCGGAATATAAGAAACGCTACGCAGACGGAGACAACAACTACAAGGACTACACGATTGAGCTTGAAATGTGGCACTCCGCTCCTGACGGCCTTAGCGAAGAGGAAGAAAAGCTGTGGAACGAGATGGAAGAAAACACAATTTTCTGGGGACCCGCCTTTTTTGTTCGTGGCGAAATCGGAACAAGCGAAATCGAGCCGTTTGAAAAGCAAATGCTAATCGACGACCAATCTTGGAACGAATACCCGTTCAACACAAAGTCATTGGACGGAACTTACATCCACTATTTTATGCACGACATCTTCAACCACAATGACACTTACTCGCTTGAAGACGCTATAAAAATGAAGCCGGAAGATTTCTTTTGGCAAATCAAAGTCTGCCACGAGCATTGGGCGCAAGGGGGATGGTCTGAACATGCCTGCCGCTGACCAAGAAAAGAAAGCCGTCGCGGAGGTTATGAAAATGCTTTACAAGGAAAGCGCTATACGAAAAGAATTGCTTGACGCGCTTGTTTTGTTTTCGGAACAGGAGCGGAAAAAGCATCAGGACTGGCGCAAGGGGCAGGTGCTTTGCTCTTGCGCTTCAATCGCTTTTCCGCATATTGTCAATTCCAAAATATTAAAAAGCGACGCGGACTGCTACTACGACGATTCCAAAATCCAAGAATTCTTGTTCGCGGTTGACAACTATCTTACGGAGTCAAAGCCGCGTGTCGGAATCTTTTGGTTTTATTACGGCCTTCCGCTTTTTGTTCACGAGGTTCCTCTAGAGCAAGGCTTGCGTTACGACAAGGCCATTACAGGCATCAAAGATCACGCGGAATATTGGGAAGAGCTTGGCAAAGGTTCATGCCAGCTGAATGTCCTTCCGCCTAAACTGCGCGAAGAATATTTTTCCATTCCCCGAGGCCGCGTCGTGTATCACGAGGACACGCAATTGTTCACAATTTATCACGGGAACAATCTTAGCGAGCGCGACTTGCAAAAAGTGGCCGCCGTTTTTTGCGTTCCTTCACTCAAACATGTTCGCTTTGAAAAAGACATTCATTATTGCGACTTGAGCGACGAGGAATGGGAACTGATGTTTAAATGAATTTTTGCAGGAATAATCTTCCCCCTAATTGACAAACCATTCCCGTTCCATATAAAATAACTCAATTCACTTTTAGGAGACGCGCTGCCGATGATACTGTAATTCTGATTTCCGTAAAAATTAAAAGCTTGGCGCGAAATGCGCGGGGCGTTGTTTGGAAGTCAGTTGCAGTTTAAATCTTTTGGGTCGGTAAGGGCGCCTTGCTTTCTGTAACTGGCTTCTTTTTTGGAGGCCAAATGTCAATTCAAATCACAAAAGTTAATTTCTCTTATCCTTCGTCAAGCGCAAATTTGTTCGAAGATTTTACCATTCAAATTGCGGAAGGTTGGACTTGCGTTGCGGGAAGCAACGGATGCGGAAAAAGCACTTTGCTAAAACTTGTCGCCGGGATTCTCGTTCCTGACGGCGGAAAAATTTCTTTCGGCGGGAACGGAAGCGCGGAAAAGGGCGCGGTTTATTGCGCGCAGGAAACTTCCGAGCCGCCCGAAAATCTTTACACGGCCTTTTGGTCCGACGACAACGAGGTCCGAAAATTTTTTTCCCGCCTCTGCGTGACCGAAGAAATGCTTGAGCGTTACGAAACGCTGTCTGGCGGCGAAAAAAAGCGCATTCAAATCGCCTGCGCGCTGGCAGAAAGTCCAACCGTCTTATTGCTTGACGAGCCGACCAATCACCTTGACGCGAAGACTTCCGAGATGATTGCTTCCGCCCTAAAAGAATTTGGCGGAACGGGCGTTATGGTAAGCCACGACCGCGCCTTTGCCGACAGTCTTTGTACGCGAACGATTTATCTTTACAACGAAGCCGCCGCATTTTCTGGAGGCAGGGATTGCGTTGCCTTTGACTCTTACCCTTGCGGCCTTACAAAAGCCTTGGAGCTTAGGCAGGCGGCGGGGCAAAAGTCCCGCGGCGAATGGGAGCGGCTTAACGCGAAGGCCGCGGCCGAGCGGGGCAGGAGCGCCGTTCTCGAAGCGCAAAACCAAAAGGCCAAGGCCCGCCTTTCCAAAAAGTCAATCGATTCGCGCGACCACGACGCGCAGGCAAAAATTGACGTGGCCCGCATCAGCGGAAAAGACCGTTCCACCGGAGACGCAAAGGCTAGGCTTGAAACGCAAATCCGCCAAACAGAAAGCGAGCGCGACGGCATTAAAAAAGCGCTCCAACGAAAGGAAGGCTTTGCCCTTTGCGAAAGCGATTTTACAAAGCCCCTCGTGGTAGAAGAAAGCGTTTTGGAAGCCGGCGACTACAGGCTAAAAATTCCCCACATAGAATTCAAGCGGGGGACAAAAGTCGCGCTGACAGGCCAAAACGGCGCTGGAAAAACCCTCTTTGTCCGCCATGTGATTTCTTTGCTAGAAAAGGCCGGCCGCTCGAACGAGGCGCTTTATCTTCCGCAGGAAATTCCTGACGAGCAAAGGGACGCGATTCTTGGCGAGCTTTACGGCTTGGAAGAAAGCGAGCGGGGAGAGGTTCTTTCCACCCTTTACCGCTTGGGAAGCGAGCCTGAGCGTTTGGCGCAATTGCGGAACGGCAGCCCCGCTTCTGGGCTTGGAACCGGTCAGGGCGACGGCAACAATTTGAGCCCGGGCGAACTGCGAAAGCTTATGATAGCGCTTGCCGTTCAAAGGCCGCTTTCGCTCCTAATTTTGGACGAGCCGACGAACCACATGGACATCACCAGCGTCATGGCTTTGGAAAACGCCTTGGCCGCCCTGGACTGCGCGATGCTTGTTGTAAGCCACGACAAGGCGTTCCTGCAAAAAATCACCAACGAAAATCTTGTCGCGGTACGAAACGGCGCTTTAGGAGAAATAAAAAGGAGTTTATAAGATGGAATACAGAGAAATAAAAACAAACAAAAAAGAATATCTCGACTTGCTTCTTCTTGCCGACGAGCAAGAGGACATGGTTGACCGCTACCTTGAGCGCGGACGAATGTTCATTCTTGACGAAAGCGGAGTAAAGGCGGAATGCGTTGTCACCGAAGAAGGCGGGGGCGTTCTTGAAATAAAGAACATCGCCACTGACCCAAAAAGCCAGGGCAAGGGCTACGGCAAAAAGCTGATTGAATTTTTGCAAGAAACATTTCATAATGACTATGACGCTCTTCAAGTCGGAACAGGCGACAGCCCGCTTACGATTCCCTTTTACGAAAAATGCGGATTCAAGCGGCATCACGTGGTGAAGAATTTCTTTACCGACAACTACGCCCATCCGATTATTGAGGCGGGCGTCCAGCTTGTGGACATGATTTATTTGCAAAAGGAATTGTAGAATGGATACGACTAAAAACGACAAATGGGTTGCGTGCTGGGGAACGGCGACTTCCATCACAAAGCGAACGGAAGTCACTTACGCAAAAGACTTGACCTTGCGCTACCCGATTAAGATTTGCTTTGACGGCTCAAAGCTGCGCTTCACATTTTCCAACCTGACGGGAACGGAAGACGTGAAAGTGGCAAAGGCTTTTTGCGCAAAAAAAGTCGCGGGACAATACGCGCCAGTCGCGATAACAAAAAACGGCGCCGCCTCTTTTGCAATTCCTGCGGGAAAAGAAATTGCAAGCGACGAAATTGACTTTGCCGTGGCAGCAGGCGACACCGTTGACGTTAGCATGTACTTTGCGGACTACACGCAAATGAACGCGGGAACGGTAATCCTAAGCCCGCTGGAAAAAGGCGCCTTCGCTTACGGAGACTTTTGCGCTGCGGAAACTTTTCCCGAAAACCTTTGCGCCGAAACGAATGTCTTTTATTTTTTGAACACAATCGACGTTTTGACCCAAGAAAAAAACCGCGCGCTCATCTGCTACGGAGACTCAATCACTTGCTGCAGCTGGGTTGACTACCTTCGCGAGCGCGCCTTTAAGGACGGCGCGGGAAACGTTTCGGTCATCCGCCGCGCGGTTTGCGGAACAAGAATCTTGCGCCAATACGATTGCATAACTTACCAGGCTTACGGCCTAAAGGGCGCGACTCGCTTTCCGATTGAGTCAAAGGCCTCGGGAGCGGACGCGATCATCGTTCACCACGGAATCAACGACATAATCCATCCGGTTGGCGTGGAGGTGAACAAGTTTAGGCCCTGGAGCGACTTGCCGAGCGTCGCGGACTTGATAGAAGGCGTAAAAAAAATTTACGTGGAGCCGGCGAGAAAGGCTGGCCTGAAAGTTTACAGCGCGACGCTTTTGCCGATTTACGGCTGGCGCACTTACAACGAAAAGCGCGAGGCGATGCGCCAAGAGTTCAACGAATGGCTGCGTACGTCAAAAGATTTTGACGGCTGCGTTGACTTTGACGCGTCCGTCCGCGACTCGCAAAATCCCAAAGCCTTTATGCCTGACTGCGATTCCGGCGACCACTTGCACCCAAGCGAGCGCGCCTGCCAGCTTATGGCCGCCGCAGTTCCGGACTGTTTGATTTAACGCGCAAGGAGGAGAAAATGCCGATAATCGCCGCCTTTATGGTTCCGCATCCGCCGATGATTGTTCCCGATGTCGGACGCGGAAGCGAAAAGCAAGTGCAAAAGACAATCGCGGCTTATGAAAAAGTCGCGGAAGAAATCGCCGCGCTCAAGCCCCAAACGATTGTCATTTCTAGTCCGCACAGCGTGATGTACGCCGATTATTTTCACGTCTCGCCAGGCCTTAAAACGACAGGCTCCTTTTCCGACTTTGGCGCGCCGCAAGTAAAGTTTGAAGTTGACTATGACGCGGACTTTGTGGAACTGTTGCAAAGAAAGGCGCAAGAATCGCGCTTTGCGGCGGGAACGCTTGGCGAAAAAAATCCTTCGCTTGACCACGGGACGATGGTTCCGCTTTGGTTCATCTTAAAAAAATACAAGGACTTTAAGCTTGTAAGGACAGGGCTTTCTGGCCTGGACCTTTTAAAGCATTATGAATATGGAACGATGATAAAGGCCGCGGCGGAAGAGTTGGGCCGGCGCGTTGTCTATGTGGCAAGCGGCGACTTGTCGCACAAGCTGCAGGACTACGGGCCTTACGGTTTTGCAAAAGAAGGGCCGGAATACGACGCGCGGATTATGGACGTTTGCGCGGCCGCCCGCTTTGGAGAGCTTTTTGATTTTGACGAAAGCTTTTGCGAAAAGGCCGCCGAGTGCGGGCACAAGTCTTTTGTCATCATGGCTGGAGCGTTGGACGGAACGGCAGTCAAGGCCAAGCAATATTCGCACGAAGACGTGACGGGCGTCGGCTACGGAATCTGCTCTTTTGTTCCAAAAGGCGACGACGATTCCAGGCGCTTTCTTAAGGCGCGGCTTAACATTGTGGAAGACGAGATTGCGCGAAAAAAAGAAAAGTCCGACGCTTATGTTAGGCTTGCCCGCGCGTCCGCCGAGCATTATGTAAGGAACGGAACTGTAATGCCCTTGCCTGATTGGGTTCCGGCGGAACTGTTGAACGCCCAGGCAGGCGCCTTTGTTTCCATCCACAAGTTTGGAGCCTTGCGCGGCTGCATCGGAACGACTGGTCCCACTCAAAAAAACTTGGCGCTGGAAATAATCCACAACGCCGTAAGCGCGGTTAGCAAAGACCCCCGCTTTGAGCCGGTGGAAGCGGACGAGCTTAAATTTCTTGACATCAGCGTTGACGTTTTGGGCGAGCCTGAAAAAATAAAATCCGAATCGGAGCTTGACGTGAAAAAATACGGCGTGATTGTTCAAAGCGGATACAAGCGCGGGCTTCTTCTTCCAGACCTTGACGGCGTTGACACGGTTGACCAGCAAGTGTCGATCGCAAGGCGTAAGGGCGGCATCGCTCCCGGCGAAAAAGTAGAGCTCTTCCGCTTTGAGGTTGTCCGCCATTACTAGCGCTGCCGGAGGAAACTATGCCGCAATGCGACGCGTGCTTTAGGCGCTGCAAAATTGAGGAAGGCGCGACAGGCTTTTGCGGAGCCAGGGCTTGCCGCGGCGGAAAGATTGTCGCCAACAATTACGGAAAGCTTACCGCGCTCGCGCTTGACCCGATAGAAAAAAAGCCGCTCAAAATGTTTATGCCGGGAACGGCGGTTTTGTCAGTCGGCTCGTACGGCTGCAACTTGCGCTGCCCCTTTTGCCAAAATAGCGGCATCTCTTGGTCGCAAGAAGCGTTTGATTACAGGAACACGGCGGAACGTTGCTCTCCCCAAGAACTTGTCCAAAGCGCGCGTAACTTGCGCGGCCGCGGAAACATTGGGCTAGCCTTTACTTACAACGAGCCGCTAGTTGGCTGGGAGTTTGTCCGCGACGCCGCCGCGCTTTGCAAGGAAGCCGGAATGAAAAACGTTTTGGTCACAAATGGAACGGCAAGCCAAAAAGTTTTGCATGAGATAAAGCCCTATATCGACGCGATGAACATCGACTTAAAATCCTTTTCCGAAAATTTTTACAAGGACTTTATCGGCGGCGACTTGCAAATGACAAAAGACTTTATCCGCGGCGCTCTTGATTCATGCCATGTGGAGCTGACAACTTTGATAATCCCAGGAAAGAACGACAGCGAAGAAGAAATGCGTTCCCTTGCAACCTGGGTCGCTGGCTTGGAAAAAGACTTTGGCAAAAAGATTCCGCTCCACATCACAAGATTTTTTCCGCGCTTTAAATTTGCAGACTGCGATCCCACGCCCGTAAGCAAGATAAGGCGCCTGGTTGAGGTTGCCAAGGAGCGGTTGGAATTTGTCTTTGCGGGGAATGTGTAAGGGAGGAATAAAAAACCCCAAAACGGAGCTGGCGTTGCAGGCGTTTGGGGAGTTGTAGTTTTTCTAGGCGTCTTGGTCGTAAACGTTATTGACCGCAGCCGTAAATCAATTGGAATCGATTTAGACTTGAAGTTTTAAGTCTTTCCGGGACTGATATCTGTACAATAAATTTTCAAAACCACGTCAAGAAGTTGTACTTACTTCCTTGTGTAGCTCACATCAGACAGCTCTTTTTTAAGCTGGGCGCTGGGAGTAAAAAGAACACGCAAGTTCGTGATATCATTTGAACTTACGTCCTCCTCCTTTTCATGCCCATTCGAACTGAACGAAAGCTTAAAAATACCTAGTTTGTTCAGTCTGATGCGGTTTGAATTCTTCAGATAGAATGGCATCTTATCCAAGAAACTCTCGATAACTGCCACAATATCAGCCGGCGTCAGCGTGCAAGTCTTAGAAATATCCTTTGCCAAGTCATTGACATCGATTTCTTCGCCATACACAGGCGACGCATAATACTTAGAATCCGCTTCACGATCCAACGGATTCTGACGTTTTGTAGTAGTGTACATCATAGCTGTACCTCTTTTTGAATTGTGTTAGAAATGCTCTCTAATAAGCACCTCCGCTAGCGATAAAATCGAGACCTCAACGAAGTCCCATACCTTCGGCCGAAGAGTACAATTTGAATTTAATAAAATCCGAGGCAATCGGCAAGTAAAAAATGAAAAAATTTTTGTTATTCCAAAATTCTCAGTAAATTTTAGAAAAATTCTCAAAGGATATTTTAAAATCTTTACTGGGTTTTTGGGTAAAAGTCAGTGGGAATTTCTATCCCATTCTGTGAGGATTTATTGAAAATTCAATAAAAACGTGGTAAAATCTGATTGTTAGAGGTCAAAATGACTGCCGTTCCTGCAAAAGACAAAATAGAATTTATGGTTGCTCTTGTAAGCGATTTTGCAAAAAAGTATTCGCTTTCTACCACACAGGCATTCAACTACCTTGACCGCTTTAACGCCATTGCGCTTTTGTTGCAGCATTACAACATTGCGCATACGCTTTCTTTTGCAGAAGTTATCGACGACATTACATTCTATTGCAGAAACCACGGAGGAGAGCTGCAATGAGCGCAAGTTACAAAAAGCTTCAACGAAGCTCCCTTTATACGGTATAATACTACTATATTTTTTTTTAGAAGTATGGTATAACTTACATAGGATGAGCCGATGACAACAACAAAAATAAATAACCGTCGTTATTTAGGTAATAAATACCGTCTCTTGCCGTTTATAAGCGATGTGATAGCAAAAGAATGTGGTAATTTTGAGACTTTTGCGGACATTTTTGCAGGGACAGGAGCCGTTTCTTCCGCTTATACAGATAAAACTTTGTACACAAACGATATACTCTATAGTAATTATTTATGCCACCTTACTTGGTTTTCCGATGAAGCATTCGACATCCAAAAAATTGAAAAATATATAGACTATTACAATTCTGACTTGCCTTATGAAGAAAACTATATGACGGATAATTTTTCAGATACCTATTTTTCAAGGAAAAACTGTTCTAAAATTGGTTTTATTCGTGAGAACATTGAAAATGAATTTAATGCTGGCAAAATTAACACGCGTGAAAGAGCGATGTTGGTTACTTCATTGCTTTATGGCATTGATAAAATTGCAAACACTTGCGGTCATTATGATGCGTACAGAAAAGGTGTAGAGTTTCCCGAATCTTTTACAATGTGCGTTCCCGAACCAAATATAAACTTAAAGCACAATCATTGCTATAATGAAGATACAAATGAACTTGTAAAAAATATTTCCGCAGATGTTGTTTACATAGACCCACCATATAACTCACGACAATATTGTGATGCATATCATCTTATAGAAAATATTGCTCGCTGGGAAAAGCCGGAAGTCTTTGGTGTCGCAAAGAAGATGGATAGAACAGCCTTAAAGAGTAAATATTGCACTCGCTCAGCTCCAGAGGCTTTTGAAGATTTGATAAAAAATCTAAAAGCAAAGTACATTGTTGTTTCTTATAATAATATGGCAAATAAAGGAAATGACCGTTCAAATGCCAGAATCTCTGACACTCAAATCTTAAATACACTGAAAACAAAAGGAAGTGTAAAAACTTACTCTGAACAGTTTAAAGCATTCACAACAGGAAAGTCTGAACATCTTGATAATGAAGAGAGGCTTTTTGTTTGTAAATGCAAATAAACTCAAATCAAGAAGTCATCAAATCACCTCTGAATTTTACAGGCGGTAAATATAAATTACTTTCTCAGATTCTTCCGCTTTTTCCAAAAGATATTTCAACTTTTATAGATTTGTTTTGTGGAGGTTGTAATGTTGCTGTAAATGTGTCTGCAAAAAAAATTATTTGTAATGATATAGATGCTAACTTAATCGGTTTGTTTTCATATTTCAAAAACACTTCTTATGAAGTTCTTCTTCCGAAAATTCAGAAAATTATTAGCGATTACAATTTGTCTGATTCAAATAAAAATGGCTATACATTTTATAATTGTAATTCTGCAAACGGTCTAGGAAATTACAACCGAACAGGTTTCTTAAATCTAAGAAAAACCTTCAACGAGCTGCCAAAAAGCAATGAAAATTACTTTTTGTTCTTGTATGTCCTAATTGTCTATGCCTTTAATAATCAGATTCGCTTTAATTCCGATGGCGAATTCAATCTTCCTGTTGGCAAACGAGATTTTAATATTCGAATGCAAAATAAGCTAAAATCTTTTTTGTTTACACTTTCTAACAAGAATATTTCTTTTTTAAACAAAGATTTTACGAGAATAAAGGTCTCTTCTCTTTCTGTAAAAGATTTTGTGTATGTTGATCCGCCGTATTTAATCACTTGTGCTACATATAACGAAAAATCTTGGAATGAAAACGAAGAAAAACGCTTGCTTGCCTATTTAGATGAGCTAAACGATAATAAAATTCGTTTTGCACTTTCGAATGTTCTTTCCACTGACGGTAAAATAAACGATGTTTTGAAACAATGGCTAGGTGAAAAAGGCTATAATTGTCATCATTTGGATTTTTCTTATAATAATTCAAACTATCATAAAAAAAATATTTCCAAAACTGACGAAGTTTTGATTACAAATTATTAAGGGGCACTGCATGGCAGAAGAAAATATTGCTTTTAAATCATTTTATTACAGTTTGGGAACTACAAGTTTTCGTATGCAGAACTTCAATCAAAAGATTGAACAGCAGCTTGATTTGCTTAATCAGTTTTGGCAGAAGCCTGAATATAAAGATAAAAAATGGGAAAGCAATGAACCTGTTCAGGAAGCTTACTATAATTTCATTAAAGAAAGTGATTTTTTGAAAGAAGGTGATGCACCTCGTAAGGCAAAAGATGCACGTCAGAAAACATCTGGTATGCGTGATATTGGATTAATTGATGATAACCGAAGATTAACACCAATCGGAAAGAAACTTTTAGAAGTTGCAAAAAGTAATGATTTTGCAAGCGACAACTTCTTACAGATTCCAAAAGATAGTTTTATTTATTTCCAGCAGCTGCTAAAAACTTATATTACAATAGACAAAGATACCGGTATAAGACCTTTTATATTACTTGCTCGATTGTTGAAAAAGTTTAACTTTCTGAATAAAGAAGAGTTTATGTATTTGTTCCCACTCTGTATCAATAAAGAGATTACAGAGTTTATTGAAAGTAAACTTTCAGAGTTTCGCGGACAAGATGCAAATGTTGGCGAAATTGTTACAGATATATTTATGCAGCAACAAAATTATAAAGATGCCCTTGCATATTTTATTTCTGAAAAAACTATAACAGAAGAGACTTTCTGTAAAGTTGGACTGAACCGCAAAAGTAAAGATTATGATCGTGCATATTTACCCTTGTACAACGCCATAAAAAAAGTTTATTTTGAAAATAATAAGACATCTAAATCAGTTTTAGATCTTTATGAAGCTTCTGACATTGGTAATGTAAAGACTCACTGGAGAAAGTTTTTGTTTCAAACTTCTTCAAGTGCTGCAATCAGAAAATCTCCAATTGATCAATTGCAGCATACAAACATGTTTTCAAACCTTGAGGATGAAGAAACATTTAAGACTGTATTCTTCAAGACAATGCACCTGATAAAGGTTGAACGTACTTTGGAAGATTATTTTGATTTGAACAGACGTTATCTTAAAATATCAGATACTCTTCTTTTCGCAGATGAAAATGTGAAGTTCGATGCAATTCCAAAATACTATTTCTCTTTATTACCAGATGATTTTTATAAACTCGCATTTGAGAAATCTGACAAACTTGCTGAAGTCCAATCCCTTGAAGAAATCTCACCTTACTTAAAGCTTGATGAAGATAAGCTTCTTAAGGCAATTAACAAAGATAAAAAGACTTCATTTACAAAAATTGGTGAAATTAAGAAGTTTGTTGCTGATGAAAGAACCGAACGTTTCAACAAGCTTATTGATGAGAAGTTCTCTGATAAACAGTTAATCTACATTTTACAGCTTATCCAGAAACGGGCTGATAAAGAAATTCAAGAACTTGTCACGGACGATGCAGACATTCCAACAATCTTTGAATATATTCTTGGTATTGCATGGTACAAAATTAGCGAACGTAAAGGGGACATTCTTTCATTTATGAACTTGTCTTTAGAAGCTGACCTTTTACCAAAAACTCATGCTGGTGGCGGTGAATCTGATTTGGTTTTTGAATACGAAGCAGAGAACGGCTATCCGAAACACAGTTTGCTTATCGAGGCTACTCTTTCTGATTCCACAAATCAACGGCGCATGGAAATGGAGCCTGTTTCTAGACATTTGGGCGATTATATGTTAGCGCATAAAAATCTTGAGTCTTATTGTGTATTCATAACAAATTTCTTGCACATGAATGTAATTTCAGATTTCCGCAATCGCCGCAAAATGGAATATTACGGCGGTAAAAATGGCGCTGAAGTTATAAACGGCATGATGATTACACCACTTGAAAACGAACTTCTTGTAACAATTCTTAAAAAGGAAATAAAATATCCGCAACTTTATAAACTTTTTCATGAAATACAAGAAAATTCTCTTGCTCCTAAAGAGTGGTATAATGAGCTAAAAAATCGAATTAAAAGCATAGGAGACTAAATAAATGTCAAAGGATTCAAAAGAATTTTTTGTAAAGAAAAATGAATGGTCAATAATAAAAGATGAATTATTAGCCTGTTATTTGAAACCTTATTTTTCAAAAATTTTAACTACAAGAAAACCTGTAAATTATGTAGATTGCTTTGCAGGTAAAGGGAAGTTTGACGACGGAAGTAAGGGCTCACCTTTAATTGCATTAGATATTATTTCAGATTGTTTATCTACATCAAATATTGTTCCATGCCCTCCCGTCTATTCTTATTTTATAGAACGAGACAATGCTGATGATTTGATAGAAAACCTAAAAACTTATAGCAGAGCGAACATAATAAAAGGTACTTATCAAGATAATATTAAGACAATTCTTAACAACAAACAAAATGAGAATGTATTTTTGTATATAGACCCTTTTGGAATAAAATGTTTAAATTTTGATTTATATGATTTTTATAAGGATTCAAATTTTGCCAGCATTGAATTATTTATAAACTTTAATTCTTTTGGTTTTATAAGAGAAGCCTGTCGTGTAAAAAGAATTGAAAGTGTATATATTTCAGAAATAGATGCAATAATACAAATTTTTGGAGGCCTTGATGACATTACTATAAAATCTGAACAGGAACTTACAGCTATTGCAGGTGGTGATTATTGGGAAAAGATAATAAAGGATTATCAATGTAAAAATATCGATTGTTATGAAGCAGAAAAAAGATTATCAGAACAATATTGTAATAAACTAAAAGAGAGATTCAGATATGTGGTAAATATGCCTATTCGATTAAAAGCAGGGCAAAAACCAAAATATAGAATGATTCATGCAACAAATCATGAAGAAGGGTGTTTGTTAATGGTTCATGATATTTGTAGAAGATGGGAAAACTTGTATTCAATTCAAGTGAGAAAATCTGTTCCCTCGTTGTTTGAGGAAAATATTGAAAACGAAATTATTGATGAAAGTTCTACGAAAAGGATTGTACTCGATTCTTTAAAAAATTATTCTGCTCCAGTTCATATGAATACTTTTTTATCAGAGTTATTCACAAATCAGGGGGTGTTTACGACTTGGGAAATATTACAAAAAACATTACGAGAATTGGAAAAAAATAAAGAAATAGGATTGAAACGGAGCCCTGCGATTACGAAAAAAGGAAAGCCAACTTCATTTATTAATGAATCAAGAAAAGATAATCATTTCCTTGAAATATGGATTAGCAAATGAAAACAATTACTCGAAAATCAATGCTATATAAAACAGGCGTTGAATATGGCGATTATACAATGAATCATGTTCTTGGCTGCTTTCATGGATGCAAATATCCCTGCTATGCTTATCTTATGGCTAAAAGATTTGGCAATATAAAATCTTATGGAGAATGGTGTAAACCGAAACTTGTAAGCAATACGCTTGAGCTTTTGGATAAAGAAATTCCAAAACTAAAAAATAAAATAAAATCTGTTCAGCTTTGTTTTACAACAGACCCATTTATGGAAGGGTATCCTGAAGTTTGTGAGATTAGTTTAAAAGCGATAGAAAAATTAAACGATGCCGACATTCAATGCAATATTCTCACAAAAGGAAAGTTACCATTGGAATTAAAAAAATATTCTAAAAAGAATGAATATGGAATAACTTTAGTATCGCTTGATGAAAAGTATAGAAGTGAATATGAGCCTAATTCAGTGTCTTATATAAAAAGAATCTCTGCATTGAAAAAACTTCACGAAGTTGGCTGTAAAACATGGGTAAGTATAGAACCATATCCTACTCCAAACATTATAAATCAGGATTTAATGGTCCTTTTGGAAAAAATAAAATTCGTTGATAAAATAATTTTTGGTCGAACGCATTATAATAAAATTATATCTGAATTTAAAGATCATAAAGAATTTTATAACAAAGAAGCCGAAAAGGTCATCAAGTTCTGTAAAAAAAATGATATTATATATTATATTAAGAAAGGGACTTTGACCAAGTAATTACTTTTGATTTAGAGGCCTCTGTTTGTATTCTTTTTATTTTTTTAACCGCCTCGAATTCGAGACGGTTAAAAATTCTTAGATTACTACAGTAGAGAAAAAATCGGAATTCCCGATTTTTATATCATGCACACTTTGACGACAAAAATCCAACTCTTCGGAATTTCCGAACAGTTCCCCCTTACTTCCATCCTTCCCAAACCTTTTGCGCCATGCCGACGGTGGCTTCGGTTTTGCCGTTGCGGCAGACGGGCTGGACTAGGAGCTTGGCTTGGTTTTCAAAGAGCTTTGATTCTTTGTCGCTGTCGTCAAGGTAGGCGACGCTGGAGTAGTCTTTGCTCTTTTGGTCGATTAGCGCTTCGATGGCGGCGGAGCGGCTTCCAAGAGATTTTGAAAGGGCCGCGACTACGCTTTCAAATTCGCCTTGGCTCATTTCTTTTTCCTTTAAATCGACAAATTGAAAGGGCAGGCGGCGTTCCTTAAAAAAACGCTGGGCCGCTTTGCAGTCAAATGATTTGTTCGTTCCAAAAATCTGAATCATATTCTTTACCTCCGTTGGCTTTTTTTGTAGTCTCTTGGCGATTGGTTGAAATACTTCTTAAAAGTTTCGGCCATGTAGCTGGCGCCGGAAAAGCCGGTGGCGTCGGCGATTTCGGTCATTGACATTTCGCTTGAGGCAAGCAGGTCGGCCACTTTGCGGCAGCGGTATTGCGCCAAATATTCTATCGGGGATTTTTCGGTCAGTTTGTTGAAGATTTGGTTGCAAAGGCTTTGGCTTACTCCGCCGGCTCGCGCGATGTCGTTCAAAGATATTCGGTCGCGGTAACGCTCGTCGATAAAAAGCATCATCTCCTTTAGCCTTGAGTTGTGGCCGGAACTTTCTTCCATGTTGTGGACGTGAACGCGGTACGCTTCTGTAAAGCGGCGCATGATGATGTCCCAAAGTTCAAAAAAATATTTTGTGATTAAAAATTCATTTCCTTTGCAGTTGTCTTCCATCTCTATCATAAGCTGAAAGATTGTAGGCGCGTCAAAATCTTCCCTCTTAAAATGGACGAAGGGAACGGTTTTGTCCGAGACAATCGGGCGCACCGCCTTTTGTTCCACCGCAAAACTTGAGCAAATGATTTTTGGATGAAGAATCGCGATTATGTAGCGCGTGACTTCGTTGGTGGTGGAAAGCGAATAATGGATGCAGCCGGAATTTACAAAAAGCGTGTCGCCTTTTTTTAGCTTGACAAGCGTTCCTTCAACCATGTAGGCCATCTCGTTGCTTTTGACGGAAACAATTTCGACTTCCTCGTGGTAGTGCGGAACGCGTTCCCAATCGCAGCCTTTTACGACGTAGCCGTCAAAGATGTATGACGGAAACGACGGGTCGTTGTATCGGACGACTTCCGAGCCGTCCTTGCGCTTTATGATGACGCCGCGCTTTACGTTCTTGAATTGCCGGTCCATGCAAATATTATAACAATTTTACTTTTTATATGCAATATTGTTATCAAAAAATAAAAATTTAATGGTTTTCTTACAAAAAAATGTTCGCTAGAATAATATATATGGAATTTATAAACGCAAACGACATTAAAGAATTGTCCAATCCCGGCGTCGTGTCGCGACAGCTTTTGAACCCGGAAAATTCAACAAGCAAGCGCGTGACGATTACGGAAGTTCACCTTGTTCCCGGAGCGGTACAACCCCGCCACACTCACGACGCGTCGGAGCAAATCTGGTACGCCGTCAGGGGCAGCGGTAAGCTTCTTCTTGCCGACGACAAAGAAAAGGAATTCAAGGCGGGAGACGTGGCGCGATTCGCCGACAAAGACGTTCACGGTCTTTTGAACGACGGCGACGGAGAATTCATTTACGTTTCCGTAACCGCTCCACCGATCAACTTTGGCTACGCTTACAAGGAGAAAAAATGAACATAACGTTTGGACTGGCGACAAAAGACGACATACCGCAACTTATTCGCTTGCGCCATGCCTATATGCAAGACGACTTTGGCTCAGTTTCGGAGCGCGAAAAATCTTGCATGGAAAAGCAGCTTCCTGATTATTTTGAGCGAAAGCTTGGAAAAGAACTCTTTGCCTTTGTCGCGCGCGACGGCGATAAAATTGTTTCGGTCGCCTTGCTTTTGACAATCGAAATGCCCGCAAATCCAAATATCTTGAGCGGATTTTACGGCGAGGTTCTGAATGTTTTTACTCAAAGCGAATACCGGGGCAAAGGCTTGGCTTCAACATTGATGAAAAATTTAATCGCGTTTGCCAAAGAAAAAGGCCTTAGCCGAATTGACCTTAGCGCGACCGACGCAGGCTTTGGCATTTACGAAAAATTAGGCTTTAAAGAAAAGGAAAACCGCTACCGCGACATGCGGCTAAAATTTTAGGAGAGGATACAAAATGAATGTCGGAATCATCGGCTACGGCAGCATGGGAAAGATGCTCGCGCAAAAATTTTTGGAATCAGGCCGGACGGATAAAAATTCTTTGTTCGTTTCCAACAGAACAAAAGAGTGCTTGAACGAAATCGCAAGTCTTGCGACTGTTTGCGACACAAATTCCGAGGCTGCAAAAAACGTCGACATTCTTTTTGTATGCGTCCGCCCCTGCGACTTAAAGGAAGTTGTGGCGGAAATCAACGGCTCGCTAAAAAAAGACGCGCTCCTTGTTTCGCTGAACGGAAGCGTCACTTTTGAAATGCTTGAAAGAATCGCGCCGCGCAAAATAGCGAAAGTTATTCCCAGCGTCACGGCGGAGATAAACCGCTCGCAAACCTTGGTTTCCTACAACAACTTTGTTCGTACCGAAGACAAAATAAGCCTGGAAGAAATTCTTTCCTGCATGGGAAACGTAATTGTTCTTCCAGAGAATGAAATTGGAATGGGTTCGGAACTTGTCAGCTGCATGCCTGGTTTTATAGCATCAATGTTCGACGTTGTTTGCAAGTCAGCTAAAAAACACACGTCTTTGCCGGATGAACAGATTATAAAAATGGTTTTGAACACGGTAAGCGCAACAGGAGATTTGATGATTCAAAAAGGGCTTTCCTTTGAAGAAGTCGTGGCAAGGGTTGCAACAAAAGGCGGCATAACGGAAGAAGGAACAAAAGTCATTTACGAGCAGTTCCCCTCAACAGCGAATGCAATGTTCCAAAAAACACTGGACAAGAGAAAGCAAACGGCACAAAATGCGACAAAAGCTTTTAGCGCAGGAGAGTAAAAAACATGGACTACGAAATTGCAAATCAGATTAGCGCAGAAGAATACAACGAAATGAGAAAAATAGTTGGCTGGCAGGCATTGTCCAACGAACAGGCAGCAGACGGTCTAAAGCACACAAGCCATTTATGCTGCTTTAGAAAAGACGGAAAGGCAATCGCATTCTGCCGCGTGCTATGGGATCACCTGTATGTTGCTTATATTGCGGATGTAATAGTCCGCCCGGAATTCCAGGGCAAGGGTCTTGGACGGGAACTGATGAACAACGCAATGGAGTTTATTAAAAGCCAGCTAAAGCCCGGATACAAAATCATGGTCAACCTTATGGCCGCAAAAGGAAAAGAAGACTTTTACAAAAAGTTCGGATTCATTTCGCGTCCAAACGAAACCTTCGGTTGCGGAATGTGCCAGTGGATAGGAGAAAGCAAATGAAGCACGGAATTACCTTCAGATTGAACATCCTAAAATTTTTGAAAACTTGGTAACTGCCTGGCTAAATTAAAGGAATCAACATGAAAAAAGCCATTATATTTGACCTTGACGGGACTCTTTGGGATGCAACAGGATGTTCCGTGGATATTTGGAACCGCGTTTTTGACAAGCACGGAAAAACGGCTATTCGAATGACACAGGAAATTTCTTCCAGTCTCATGGGAAAAACCATGCCGGAGATTGGCGCGGCCTTGTTCCCGGACATGACGGAAGAAGAGCGCATGAGCATAGTAAATGATTTTGGAGACGAAGAAGTTAAATATCTGTCAGAACATGGAGCTAATGTTTTCGATGGCGTAGAGGAAACTCTTTCTGAACTTGAAAAGGACTATGATTTATACATTGTAAGCAATTGTCAGGATGGATACGTTCCCGCCTTTTTGCATGCGCATAATATGGGGCATCATTTTAAAGACATAGAAATGTCAGGCCGCACCGGCATGGAAAAAGGCGAAAACATCAAGCTGATAATGAAGCGGAACGGTATTGACAATGCTGTTTATGTAGGCGACACTGCCGGAGATGAGAGCGCGGCAAGATATGCGGGCATTCCTTTTATCTGGGCAGCTTATGGATTTGGCAAGGCAAAGGCACCGGATGGGGTAATTCAGACCATTGTAGACTTGGCAAACTTGTTATTGCACAGGAAAGACGGTAAAATAAATTTATGACAACAATTTATTTTGTAAGACATTGCAAGCCCGACGGAAAAATACAGGATGACAGAAACAGACCCCTGACAGAAGAAGGTCTTGAGGATTCAAATAAGGTGGCAGAAATTCTAAAGGACAAGAAGATTGACGTCTTTATTTCAAGCCCCTACAAGAGAAGCCATGATTCAATAAAAAAAGCCGCCGACTCTTACGGCATGGCAATCCAGACAGACGAACGCCTTCGTGAACGCAAAGCAGGAAAAGACAGCAACAACCATGAAATGTTCAAGAAGCGTTGGGCCGACTTATCCTTTGCGGAAGATGACGGAGAATCCATTGGAGCCGTGCAGAAAAGAAACATCGAGGCGCTCAATGAAATTCTTGAGAAATATGATGGCAAGAACATTGTCATCGGAACTCACGGAACGGCGCTTTCTTCCATAATAAACTACTATGACAAAAGTTTTAACGGCGAAAGTTTTATGAAAATCATAGACTTTATGCCATGGATTCTAAAGATGGAATTTGACGGAAAAAAATTCCTTTCAATGGAAGAAGTATTTCACATACAAAAAGAGTATAAAGAATAGGAGAATTATATGCTTACGCACATTGGAACGCAAACGATTGAGACGGAGCGGTTGATTCTCCGTCGCTTTGAATACTCGGACATTGATTCAATGCTTAGGAATTGGATTTCTGATGAAAAGACACAATATGATTACGGAGAGCCGTTCTATCTAACCCCAGAAGCTGTGCGGAATTTATTTGACACAAAGTACATCGTTTCGTATTCAAAGGATGATTATTACCGGTGGGCGGTCATAGAAAAAGAGTCTGGCGAGTGCATCGGGCAAATCGCTTATTTTACAATGGATACAAACAACCTGCATGGCGAGATTGAATATGCCATTGGCCCGGCCTTCCAGGGAAAAGGATACGCCACCGAAATGACAAAAGCGGTCATCGCCTTTGGCTTTGAAAAAATCGGCCTGCATAGAGTGGAAATCGACTGCCGCCCGGAAAACACAGCGTCAAAAAGAGTCATCGAAAAATGCGGCTTGACCCACGAAGGAACCTTCCGTGATTTTTTCTGGCGCAAAGACCACTATGAAGGAAGAATGGTGTTTTCTATCTTAAAAGACGAGTATGAGAAAAAGGGGAGGAAATGATGGAAGGACTTACTGTAAAATACAACGAGCTTACGGCTGAGCAATTCATTGAGCTTTGGCAGGCAGTACACTGGGGAGAAGGACCGACACTGGAGCAGACACGGCTTGCTATGGCACACACATTGTTCAGGGTTTCGATATTCGACGGTGAGAAAATAATTGCAATGGCCCGCGTAAACGGAGACATGGGACTTGATTATTACATAAAGGATGTCATTGTGCGGCCAGAATATCAGGGTAAGGGAGTCGGACGGATGCTCATAAACGAGATTTTAAAATTCATCAACGACAATGGAATAAAAGGTTCGGAAATTTTTGTTGAGCTTTGCGCCATGCCGGATAAAATTCCCTTCTACAAAAAATTCGGCTTTGACTCCAACGAGGCACAGAGGCTAAGGCAATTTCTAAAGGTAAAATAACAAATTACAGAGGACAGAAGGTAAATCAAAATGCAGATAAAAAAAACAACCCCAAACGACATTGAAACTTTGATGCAAATCCGCCTTGAAATGCTGCGTGTTGTGAATAACCTAAACGACGGCGATAGCTTTAGTAGCCAGCTGCTTGAATGCAGCCGCGAATATTTTTTGAACGGAGACCAGACGACTGTCTTTGCGATGGATGGAGACCAGATTGCTGGCTGCGCGACGCTCAGCTACATCACTGTAATGCCGACCTTTGACCACCCCACAGGAAAGCGCGCCCACCTTATGAACGTCTACACAAGAGAAGCCTTCCGCAGGCGCGGCGTCGGAAAGTTGATGGTCCAGTTTTTGATTGACGAGGCCAAGAGACGCGGCGTTACGGAAATCAGTTTGGACGCGACTCAAATGGGCCGCCCTCTTTACAAAAGCCTTGGTTTTGGTGACAATGTTGATGGAATGAATCTTTCCATCACAAAATGAATTGGAAAACGCCGACCCTGACAGATTTGGAGTCTCTGCAAAAATGCGCCGTGAACAATGACTTTTTTGCCAACGTTTACGGCGCGGTCAATTGCGTTCTTTACGCAAAAAAATTCAGCGCCCAAATCGCGGAAGAGGGCGGCTGGCTTTTTTTGCGCCTGTACGAAGACCAAAAGCCGCGCTTTTTCTTTCCGCATAAAATTGAAGGCGGCCTTGACGGAGTGGAAGTGGCGCTTGAACTTTTGGCGCGCGAAACAGGCGGCGCTTTTGTCTTAAAAAACATCACCGCCGCCGAAAAAGAAATTGCCGCGCGCGTATTTTCAAAGGCGCAGATTGCCACCGCGCGGGAGTCCAGCGACTACATTTACCGGACGGAAGATTTGGCAGGCCTTGCCGGAAAAAAATACAGTAAAAAACGCAACCACATAAAGCAGTTCAAGGCAAAGAGGCCAGACTATCGCTTTGAGCCTTTGACAAGCGGCAACTTGCAAGACGCGCGCGAGATAGAAGAAAAGTGGCTTGAAGAAGCTTTGGCGGACGCCTCGGCTGGCGCAAACAGCGCGGCGGGCGACGACCTAAAAATAGAAAAGGAAATAATTTTTTCCGCGCTGGAAAATTATGAAATCTTTGGCCAAGCTTGCGGAATGACAGGCGGCCTTCTTTACGTGGACAACAAGCCCGCCGCCTTTTGCGTGGCAAGCCTTTTGAGCGAGGCTGTCACCGACGTTCACTTTGAAAAATGCCTTTTTGAATTTGCCCGTGACGGCGGCTACGCCGTGATCAACAACGAGTTTTCAAAAACCGTCAAAACAGAATTCATAAACCGGGAAGAGGACTTGGGAATAGAAGGCCTTCGCAAGGCAAAGCTTTCCTACTACCCGGAAGAAATATTGGAGAAATACAATGGAACAATTCATTCAGCTTGATGAATCGTATTTGAGCGAGGCCGCGCAGTTGTACAAGGAGGCTTTTGCCGGCGAACCTTGGAACGACGACTGGAGCGACCAAAAACAATTGACGGAATACATTAAGGAAGTTTCGGGCCACTACAACGCGCTCAATTACGGCCTTTTGATTGACGGAAAGTTGGTCGCGATTTCTTTGGGACAAATCCGCCATTGGTGGGAAGGAGCCAATTACAACATCGAAGAATATTGCGTGTCGAAAGATTTGCGCGGCCGGGGCATTGGCTCCAAGTTTATGGCGATGATAGAGGCGGACATTAAGGAACGCGGTGTCGCAGGCATCTTTCTTCAAACCGACATCGACAAGCCATCGTTCCGCTTTTACACAAAGAACGGCTTTGCGAATTTGGAAAAGCACGTGAGTCTGTTCAAAGGCGTAAAATAAAAGCGCTACTTGTTTTTCCTTTGCAGCTTGCGGTATTCGCGGGGGCTTGATCCCGTCAGCTCGTTGAAGAGCTTGTTAAAGGTTGTCGTTGACTGAAAGCCCGCTTCGTAGGCGCAGTCGGTGATGGAACGGCCGGGGTCGGCCAAAAGCGTTATAGCCCTTTGGACGCGGATGTTGGCCAAATAGGCGGGAAAGGCCGTCTTTGTGTATTCGTTAAAAAGCTTTGAAAAATAATAAGGGCTAAGTCCGACTTTTTGCGCCACTTCCGACTGGCTTATGTCTTCCGACGAATGTTCGGCGATGTAGGCGCAGGCGGCGCGAATGTAAGCCCACGAGCGGTCGGAAAACATTTTGCCCGCGATTTGCTGGCTGTATTCTTTCATCACATGGTCGCCCACAAGAACTAGAATTTCCGAAGCCAAAATTTTCGAGCGGCTTTCCACAAAGTATTTTTGCTCGCGGGCGGCGCGGATTTTTGAAACAAGCGCGGCGATTTTTTTTGCGAGCGCCGGATTCTTTTTGGCTTGGATCAAATGGCAGGCGCTTAAAAACCTTGAGGCCGCGAACAAGTCAGTGTTGCTTTCGATAAGGCTTGAGGAAAATTGAATGAAGGCCGCGCCGCCTTTTGGCATGTGAAGCAATTCGTGCAGCTCGCGCGGCCAAACAAGCAGTATGTCGCCGGCGGCCGGTTTGTAGATTGTGTCGCCGATTTTATAGCGCGAGCCTTCTTTAAGAATTACAGTAAATTCCGCGTCGTTGTGCCAGTGGGGAGGGAAGTTTTCGGGGATCGTCCGTTCCGCATAAGCCACGCCTCTAACCCGCGGGTAAGCGATGATTTCTTGTTCCATAGGCCAAATTCATTATAGCAAAAAATGGGCAATTTGCAATAAAAATTCTCTATCTTTTTTTAAATTTATGCCTTACAATTATAAGCAAAGGAGAATTTATTTATGGACAATTTTACATTTTATTCACCCACTTATTTTGTTTTTGGAAAGGACACTGAGCGCGAGGCCGGCGCTTTGGCCAAGCGTTTTGGAGCCAGCAAGGTTTTGGTTCACTTTGGCGGAAAGAGCGCCAAGGCTTCGGGCCTTTTGGACAGAGTGGAAGAATCGTTGAAGGCCGCCGGACTTTCCTTTGTCGAGCTGGGAGGCGTTCAGCCCAACCCAAGAAGCGGCCTTGTCTATAAGGGAATCGACCTTTGCAAAAAAGAAGGCGTTGACTTTATCCTCGCTGTCGGAGGCGGCAGCACAATCGATTCCGCGAAAGCGATCGCGGCCGGCGTTTTGTACGACGGAGACTTTTGGGATTTTTACAGCGGAAAGGACATTGAAAAAGCGCTCCCCGTCGGAACGGTTCTTACAATCGCCGCCGCAGGAAGCGAAGGAAGCCCCAATTCTGTAATCACAAAAGAAGAGGGAATGTTCAAGCGCGGCTCAAACGGCGATGCGATCCGCCCTAAGTTCAGCATTCTTAATCCGGCGCTGACGCAAACGCTCCCGGCCTTCCAAACGGCGGCTGGCGTAACCGACATTATGGCGCACCTTTACGAGCGCTATTTAACAAACACAAAAGACGTCGAAGTTACCGACCGCCTTATCGAAGCGCTGCTCCTTACGATGAAGCATGAGGCGCCGCGCGTAATCGCCGACCCCAACAACTACGAGGCGCGGGCCAACATTATGTGGGCGGGAATGATGGCGCACAACAATTCCTGCGGCGTTGGCCGAAGCCAGGACTGGAACAGCCACGGAATCGAGCACGAGCTTTCGGCGCTTTACGACTGCGCTCACGGCGCGGGCCTTGCGGTTACGATGCCGGCGGTCTTTAAGTATGTTATGAAGCATGACGTTAACCGCTTTGCCAAAGTCGCCGTCCGCGTTTGGGGCTGCCAGATGGATTTTGACCATCCTGAAGTCACGGCTCTTGAAGGAATCAACGCATTCCAAAACTTCCTTTGCTCTATCGGCATGCCAAAGAATTTCGCCGAGCTTGGCGCCAAGGAAGAGGACATTCCGACGCTTGTAAAAACTCTTTGCTACGGCGACGGCCGCACAGGAACAATCAGCGGTTTTGTCACGCTTAACGAAGACGACTGCGCCAAGATTTACAAGATGATGATTTAGCGGCATTTTCTGGAGGAACGGAATGGCAAAATCCAAGGCGCTTTTTATCGGCGGAACGGGAACGATAAGCATGGCGATCGTTCGCGAGCTGGCGCAAAAACCTGAATGGGAAGTTTGGCTTTTAAATCGCGGAAGCCGCGCGGAAGAAGTTCCGGCTGGCGTTAAGCAAATCGTTTGCGACATTTCCAACGAGGCGGAAGCTGCGCGAAAACTTGAAGGCATGACATTCGATGTCGTTAGCGAGTTCATCGGCTTTGTTCCTGAACAAGTCGAGCGCGACTACAGGCTTTTTAAGGGAAAGACCAAGCAGTACATTTACATCAGTTCGGCTTCCGCCTACAACAAGCCCGCCGCAAGCTATGTCATCACCGAAGGAACGACGCTGGCAAATCCACATTGGGAATATTCGCGGAACAAAATCGCCTGTGAGGAATTTTTGTTCAAAAAATACCGCGAAGAAAATTTTCCGGTGACAATCGTTCGGCCCAGCCACACTTACGACGAGCGCCACGTTCCGCTTGGCGTGCACGGAAAAAAAGGCTTTTGGCAAGTCATAAAGCGAATGATGGAAAACAAGCCTGTCATCATCCAAGGCGACGGAACTTCGCTCTGGCATCTTACCTTTAACAAGGATTTTGCCACCGGTTTTATCGGCTTGATGGGAAACCGCCACGCAATCGGCGAGGCCTTCCAAATCACCGGCGACGAAGTGTTGACGTGGAACCAAATCTACCAAACAATCGCCGACATTCTTTGCGTGGAGCTAAAGGCGTATCACGTCGCGTCGGAATACTTGAGCGCGGTTGGCGACAAGTACGGCTTTGACTTTGAGGGAAGCCTTACAGGCGACAAATCAGTTTCGGTTGTCTTTGACAATTCCAAGCTAAAGAGAATCGTTCCGCAAATGACGACGACAGTTCCCTTTAACGAGGGAGCGAAAATCGCGCTGGACTACGTTCTGTCCCACCCCGAATGCGAAGAAGAAGACCCTGAGTTTGACGCGTGGTGCGACAAGGTCATCGCCGCGCTGGAAAAATCAAAGGAGGAAATATGCCTGTAGACTTGAAAACGATGCCCAAGCTGGGCTTTGGACTTATGCGCTTGCCCGAAAAAGACGGCCAGATTGACATTGAGCGCGTAAAGACGATGGTTGACAAATACATGAACGCGGGCATGAACTATTTTGACACCGCCTACGTTTACCACAGCGGAAAGTCGGAAGTCGCCGCGCGCGAGGCTTTGGTAAAACGCTATCCGCGCGAATCCTTTACGCTTGCCACAAAACTTCCCGCCTGGGAAATGAAAACTGAAGTCGACCGCGACAGAATTTTCAACGAGCAATGCGAGCGTGCCGGCGTGGACTACTTTGACTATTATCTTTTGCATTCCATCGAAGACGGAAACAACTACGACACTTACGAAAAGCTTGACTGCTTTAACTGGGGCTGGAAGATGAAAGAGGCCGGCCGCATAAAGCATTTTGGCTTTTCATACCACGGAAGCCCGGAGCTTTTGGACGAGATTACCGACAAGCATCCTGACATGGAATTTGTTCAAATCCAGTTGAACTACCTTGACCGCACAAATCCTGTTGTCCGTTCGCAAAAACTTTACGACATCCTCCACAAAAAAAATATTCCGATGATTATTATGGAGCCTGTCCGTGGCGGAATGTTGGCCAACATGGCGCCCGAAATCGAAGCCAAGTTCAAGGCGGCGCGGCCAAACGATTCTGTCGCCTCTTGGGCTTTGCGCTATTGCGGAACGTTAGAAGGCGTGGCCACAATACTTTCGGGCATGTCGACCGAAGAGCAGATGGACGACAACATCAAGACCTTTAAAAACTTTGAGCCGATTAGCGCCGACGAAATGAAAATCATCGACGAAGTGACAAAAGAAATTTTAAGCGTTCCGCAAATCGGCTGCACCGCCTGCAAGTATTGCGTTGACGGCTGCCCGCAAAAGATCAGCATTCCGGACGTGTTCCGCACGGTGAACACTTTGCGCCGCTACCCGGACGATTGGAGAGCCAAAAACTTTTATTCCGGCTTGGTTACCCGGAGCGGAAAGGCAAGCGATTGCGTGGAGTGCGGCCAGTGCGAAAGCGTTTGCCCGCAGCACTTAAAGATCATCGGCTTGCTAAAAGAAGCGGCCTCGCTGTTAGGAGAATAAAATGGACAAGGTTAACTGGGGAATTTTGGGAACGGCCAACATCGCGCGATGGGCTACGATTCCCGGCATAAAGCTTGCGAAAAACGCGCGTCTCTACGCGGTTGCCGGCCGCTCTTTGGAAAAAGCCAAAAGCTTTGCCGACGAGTACGGCTTTGAAAAATATTACGGAAGCTATGAAGAGCTTTTGGCCGACAAGGACATTCAGGCCGTTTACATTCCGCTTCCAAACGGCTTGCACAAGGAATGGGTAATCAAAGCGCTCAAGGCAAAAAAATGCGTTCTTTGCGAAAAGCCCCTCGCGCTCAACGCGGCGGAGGCGGAAGAAATGTTCGCGGCCGCAAAGGAAAACGGCGTCAAGCTTATGGAAGCCTACGCATACTTGCACAGCCCATACGTTCAAAGCTTAAAGGCTGACATTAAAAGCGGAATCATCGGCGACGTTGACTTTATTGACACGGCCTTTGTGACGCAGGGCTACAAAGAGGACATCCGCTTGTACAAGGAATTGGGAGGCGGCGCCTTTTACGACTTGGGCTGCTACTGTTCCACGATGATACTTTCGCTGATTGACTCGCAAGTGGTTGATGTCAAAGCCGCGGCGGAGTTTACAGACAAGGGCGTTGACGCGATGACGACTGGCTTTGTCCGCTTTGCGAACGGAGCGCGCGCCTCCTTTAATGTCGGAATGATTTTTGGACAGGAATCAAATTCCCGCTTTGACCGCTTGTATGTCCACGGTTCCAAAGGCTGCATAAAAAGCGACGTTGAGTACAACCAAGCGGGAAAACTGTCTTACACAATCCAAGTCGGCGGCAAAACAATCAAGCGCAAGATTAAAGCTCCGCAAAACTATTCGCTGGAAATTGAAAATCTTAGCGACTGCATTTTGAACGGCGCGGCTCCATTGGTAAGCCAAGACTTTTCGATTAAGAACGCCAAGTTTTTGGACGCGGTGTTCAAGGAGATTGGATATTAAAATGAACAAGAATTTAGTGAAGCGAATTTTGATGTCGCTCTTTGGCGTTATAATTTGCGCGATAAGCGTAGGCGTTTTTAAAATCGCCGCGCTTGGCGTTGACCCCTTCCAATCGTTTATGGCAGGCTTGGACAATTTGGTTCCGCTTGACTTTGGACTTTTGTACATCATCGTCAACGCGCTGCTTTTGATTTTCGCGCTTGTGTTTGACAGGCATTACATCGGAATCGCGACTTTCATCAATTTGTTTTTGCTGGGATACATCACGCAGTTTTCCTACCAGTTTTTGCAGACTGTGATTGTGGAGCCTAGCATTTTTGTCCGCGTCGTTTGCCTTGTTGTTGGCGTTGTGGTCATCTGTTTTGGCTCGGCCTTTTACATGACGGCGGATTTGGGCGTTTCCACCTACGACGCGGTCGCGCTGATAATTGTCAACACTTGGAAAAAAGGAAAGTTCCAATACGTTAGAATCATCACCGACATCGTTTGCGTAATTTTGGGCGCGGCGCTTTTTGTTTTGGGCGGAGGAAAAATTTCCGCGATACCGACTATCGCCGGAATAGGAACAATCATCACGGCCTTTTTTATGGGTCCGCTGATCGAGTTCTTTAACGTCCACGTAGCCCGCCCGATTTTGGCCAAAGAGTGAGCGGAAACAGTTATGAAAATCTTAGTCGTGAATGAATTGCTTGAAGAGCGGCATGTCGAACGAATAAAGGCCGCCGCGGAAGAATGCGGCGCGCAAGTTTTGTTCTACAAAAAGCCGGACGAAATCCCGGAAGCGGATTATGACGCGGACGTGATTTACGGATTCGCTCCGGCAATCGTCAACACAAGCAAAAAATTAAAGTGGCTTTGCGCGCCTTGGGCCGGCGTTGACTCGTTAATGGCGCCCGGATATTTTGCCAACGAAGATTGCCTTTTGACAAACTCGGCCGGCGCTTACGGCGTGTCGATCGCCGAGCACATGATTGCCGTCGCGCTTGTGATGATGCGGCGGCTTAATGAATTCTTCGCCGAAACTTGGAGCGGCAAGTGGCTTAGCCCGCGTCCGCAAAAATCGTTAAAGGACAGCCGCGTCGTCGTTTTGGGAACCGGCGACATCGGAACGAATTTCGCGCGGCGGGCAAAAGCTTTTGAACCGAAGAAAATTGTCGGCGTGTGCCGTAGCGGAAAAGCGGACGCGTCTGTTTACGACCAAGTATTTAAAGTTGAAGACTTGGACAAAGTTTTGTCGGAAGCCGACTTGCTTGCGATGAGCCTTCCGGGAACGCCAGAGACAAAGGGAATCCTTTCACGCGAGCGCATCGCTTTGCTTCCGCAGGGAGCGTATGTGATTAACGTAGGCCGCGGTTCCGCCATAGACGAAGAGGCGCTTTACGAAAGCCTTGAAAGCGGACATCTAGCCGGCGCCGCGCTGGACGTTTTTCAAACCGAGCCGCTTCCGCTAGACAACAAATTGTGGAAGGCAAAAAATCTTTTGATAACGCCCCACGTTGCCGGAAACCTTACGCTCGCCTACACAAAAGACAAAAACGTCGAAATGTTTTTGGAAGACCTAAAGAATTTTGTCGCGGGCCGTCCCTTGCGTTATTTGGTTGACAGGAAGCTGGGCTACTAGAATTTTATTTGACAAAAAAGCGCTTGTGATGCAAAATAGAGGGTATGAAGAAAAAATTCGCGCCCGCTGTTTTGGCCATCTCACTCGTTGTCCTGCTTGCGGCGCTTTTTGCCGTAAAAAATTATTTGTACGCCCGCAAACCGCTCGACTTGACTTTTGATGCGGCCTATTATTTTTCGGAAGACTCAAGCAAGTCCGGCATTTGGGCTTACGAAAAATCTTTTAGCGGACACCAATATTATCTTTACCTTCCGCCCCAGTATCGTACGGACAACGACGACCAAAGCGCTAAGCTTCCGCTCATTGTCGTTTTCCACGGTTCCGACGAAAAAGGGCAGGCATTTAAATACGGAAGAATTTTTACCGGCGAAGATTTTCAACAAAAGATTTTTCCAAAGGGCGCCGCGGTTCTTTTGATATTTTCGCGCATAAATTATTTTACCGATCCGCATGGAACGGCTCTCTTGGTCAAAAATGTTTGCATAAAAAACAAATGCATCGACCCGACTAACATTGTTGGTTACGGCTTTTCGCAGGGAGCGAAATTTGTCGCCGAGATGGCTTGCGCGGAGCCGGAACTTTTCCGCGCTGTCGTTTCTGGAAGCGGCTTTTATCAAATGACGCCGAAGGAAATTTTGCGCGTTCTTCCGATTCAATTTTACTGGGCCAATTCCGAGGACGACAAGGGAATCTTTGAGCAAGGAATGCCCACCGGCCGCCGCGTCGCTCGCTTTTGCAAAAACTCCCGCTACGTCCAATACCAAACCCGTCACCACTTTTACGTGGAGCTAAAAGACAAAAGCGGCCGCAAAAACAAGGACGGCAGCGACGAAACTTTTATGGACTGGCTCTGTTCCGTAGTGAATAAATAGGCCTTGACAGATTTATAAAAGCAAGAATACTATATAAATACGAGGTGATTAAATGAAAAAAATTGGATTGGCGTTGGCTGCGGCCGTTGCCTTATGCATTGCTTTTGTTGGATGTTCCAACAATTCTGAAAGCGGTTCAAGCCCAATTCCGCCTTCAAACCCATTGGCGGACAAAATCAATGGTGTAGGTCTTGTGGCTCCGGCGGTGAATCCGACTTTGCCAGAAGGGACCACAGATTTTGTGTATGTTGATTCGGCCAACAAGCCAAATCTTATGGCTCTTGTTTTTAACTATCCTTCAACCGACCAAAATGGAAACACGATTACTCTGTCAGCGGTAATATATATGCACAAGGATTTGCAAACCAGCAAAGGCAAAGCTGACTTTTTGCTTTTGTACAATCGCGCAACCTTGTTAAAGTCGGCGACTTGTCCCTCGGAATTTGGAAATCAAAACGACGCAAACTCATTGATTGAGTTAAAGCCAAAAGCGATTGCGATTTGCGCCGACTATATGGGCTTTGGAACGTCATCGACAAAAGACCAGGCTTATTGCTGCGGCGTGTTGAACGCGAGGGCCAGTTTGGATGCGTTGCGCAACGCAAAGAAACTTTTGGCTGACAAAGGCTACACTTGGGAAGACAAGCTTTACAATTTGGGTTATTCGCAAGGCGGCCAGACAACGATCGCCGTTCAAAAATTGGTTGATACGACAAAGCCCTATTGCGACGAGATTACGATAACAAAAACGTTTGCAGGCGGCGGAACTTACGATATGAAAGTGACTGCGGATGAGTCGATAAAAATGACAACGCCGTACGCTCCTGAATACACGATTTTGTGCATTTATACTTACAACGCGCTTTTTGACACGGGAATCAAAAACGATGAAAAAATCTTCAAGGACTTGACCGCGCTTAAAGCGTCCAAGATTTTCTCAAATCCTGGCTCTGCCGAAACGTTCACCAGCCTGCCTCTTTCTAATTGGCTTCAGGATATCATTCTTCCAAAAGAAACGAGCTCTGTTTCTAAAGACGGCGAATGGAATAAAAAGTTGGTGAACATTTATGCCCTGGACCAGGCTTGTTATTGGACTCCAAAAGCTACTACGCATATTTCGCTTTTCCACGCATCCAATGACGAAATCGTTCCTAGCAAAAATTCTGACGCTCTTTACGATTATTTGAAGAGGGTAGGATACAACATTGCAAAAGTTGATAATCCAAGTTCGTCCACTACTCTTGAAGGCAACACCTACATCAAATGTGAAGTTACGGCTCCGAGTCCGTATCCGGTTCATGGCTACGCAAGTTCGCTTTGGCAAGCAAAAGTAATAGCGGAACTTAATTAATATTTCGCGTTCTTTTGCAATTCTATTATAAAAGGGGCATGTCCAATTTTAGGACGGCCCCTTTTTTCATCCCCAAAATAACGCATCTCATCCCGCTCTTTGCGCATCTTGCCAAAAAGCGCCTTGCGGCCTCATGCGTTCCGCCTTATTATGGAATCATCAGGAGGAGCGAATGGTATTAGAAGCGATTTTGCTGGGGCTTTCGACGGGAACTTACTGCGCTATGTATTGCGTTCCGGCGTTGGCGCCTTTTTTGGCGGGCTGCGAAAATTCCGGCTACAAAAGGAACGGCGGCTTGATCGGCGCTTTTTTGGGCGCTCGGCTTTTGACCTACTTTATTCTTGGAGCGGCCTTTGCGGCTGTCGGTCTTTTGGCCAACGAATGGATGGATCCCGTGCTGGCCAGAAAGCTTTCTGTCTTTGCCTACATTTTGTGCGGCCTTGCGCTTTTGGCAAACTCGCTGGGCGTAAAGTTTCCGTGGGGCTGCCAGTGCCGCGCTCCAAAACTTAAGAGGCTTGGAAACGATTGGGTCACTGCGATCGTCGCGGGGCTTGCGGTTGGCCTTCACGTTTGCCCGCCCTTGTGGACTGCGATTGTCCGCTCGGTTTTTGGCGGGAACGGCGTCTCCGGCTTTTTTTACTTTGTCTTCTTTTACATCGGAACGCTTCCGTTTTTCGCGCCGCTTTTTGGAATACCCTTTGTAACAAAAAGGCTTCCCGTTATAAAGCGCGTGGCCCGCGTGACGCAGTTTTTTGTAAGCCTTTATTTTATCTTTTTTCTTGGCGCTATGGCGGCGCTTAGTTTGTTCGGAGGCAAATAATGATCGCAAGTTTTATTTTGACTTTGATGATGTCGTTCGTCGTGATTTTTTTTGTCGCGGGAATGGACGGCTTTTCTTTGGCAAGCTTTGTGTATTCAGTTTTTTTAATCGCGCTTTTTGCGGGAATGACTTTTAGCGAGCGAAAGAAAAAGGGAAGCGGAGTGATTTTCCGCCGCATATTTCAAACTGTCTTTGCCGTCGGATTTTGCGCGGCCTTTATCTCCGACCTTTACGCCGAGCGCGGAAGCATGGCGATCACCTCGCAGGCGATGAGCAACGCGGAGCTTCCCTTTTGCCACATCGCGATTCCGCAAGCGCTGCTTCCGCTCCTTGTGACAAAGAACATAATTTTCCCGGCAAGAATCTCCGGCCACTACGCCGCCGTCGCCAGCATGATTATGATTTGGCTTGTATGCACGCTGATTCTTGGCCGCGGATGGTGCTCTTGGGTTTGCTTTTACGGCGGCTGGGAAGAAGGATTTTCGCATGTGGCAAAAAAGCCGCGCATAAAGCTCCTTCCAAAAAACAAGGAGCTTAGGGAATTGCATTTTGGCTTTTTCTTTTTTATCGTTCTTGCGTCGCTTTGCCAAATGGCATGCATTTATTGCGAATGGTTCTGCCCCTTCAAACTTGTGACGGAATACAGTCCGGTCAATTCAATTCCAAGTCTGGTCGCGACAATAATTTTTGTCGGCTTGTTCGTCGGCCTTGTAGTCGTTCTTCCGATTCTTACAAAAAAGCGAACGCAATGCAGTACCCTTTGTCCCTTTGGAGCGTTCGCTTCGCTTACCGACCGCTTTAGCGCCTTTAGGATGAAGATCGACACGGAAAAGTGCGTCGGATGCATGAAGTGCGCGAGCGTATGTCCTTTTAGCGCGATTGACATAAAGACGATTCAAGACAAAAAGGGCAGGCCGGAAATCACTTGCGCAAAGTGCGGCGAGTGCGTCGGAGTGTGTCCGCAAAAAGCGATAAGCTACGACTTTAAGTTTAACGCCGGCAAATCTTGCGCTGGCAGTTGCTCAAGTTCCGCCGCGCCAAAAACAGCCTTTGGCCGCGTTGTCCAAGATCTTTTGTATCCAGCCCAGCTTTTTAGGTTTGCCGCCTTTAGCTTTGCCACGATTATGTCGTCAGGCTTTATGATAAAAAGCCTTAACCTTGTATTTAATTTAATTGGAGGAATAAAATGAAATTAGAAAACGTAAAAAAAATTTTGCATGGATGCAGGGTCGCAAAGACTGCGTTGATTTGCATTTTGGGAGTTCCGATGTTCTTTGTCTTTTCGGAAGTTCCTGCAAACTTTATCGGAAGCTTTTTGCATGTTGACCCGACTTACACGGGCGGCCTTGTCGCAGAAGAGATTGTCGATCCGATTGGAAACGCAAGCGAAAAAGGCGGCTTGGTTTGCTACACTGTTCATCAGCCGGTGACTGGAGCGCGCTGGCAAAAGTCTTCGGAATACTGGCAAGTTGTTTTTAACTATAACGGAGCGGCCGCGCAAAAAGATTCGGTCGTTTACATCGCCGCCGACAACATGGCTCGCGGCAAGCAAGCTTGGAATTTCGCGCTTAAAATTGACGGCGCGCAGGGACAAGTTTACGACAACGACGGCTCTTATATTTGCGCCGCGGAAATCTATCCGTTGAACGGAGGCGAGCAAGTAAAGGCTAGAATTCCCTTGCAGGACAAGCGGCTTCAAGCTCTTTTGGCTTCCAAAAAAACTTGGCACTACTTTGATTTTGGCGGCGCGGCTGGAGGCGCTTCTCAAGCTGCGGACACCGTTCCTATTGAAGCGAGAATGGTCGCGAAAAAAAAGGACAAGGGAAAGGATGCGGAAGACGAAGCCTTTATCGAGCGCGTCAAGAAAATGTACGACGCCGCCTTCAACAATAATGGCGCTTCCGACAGTTCCGACGACGGCACAGATCCAATGGTTGCAATAAACGCGGCCCTTGAAGAGTATGGTAAAAAGATTGAGCAGAATCCTAACGATTACATAAGCCTTGCCAACTACGGCTCTTGGCTTGCAAAAAAAGGCGGCGAGTCTTCCGCGCTAAAGGCGATGAAGCTTGTAAAAGAGGCTTACGTTTATTTGGACAAGGCCGCGGAGCTTTGCGAAGGCCAAGAAGGCGAGATCGAAGTTTTGATGAACCGCGCGTCGGTTAGCGCTTCCGTTCCCGAGATGGTATTTAAAAAGTCCGAGGTTGGAGCCAACGATTTTATAAAGGTCGCGAATCTTTCCAACAATAAAATCTTAAAGGCTTATTGTTACGCGATGGCTTGTGAATGCTACAAAAAATGCAAAAAGGAATCAAACGCGTTCATCGCTTTGCAAGAAGCAAAAAAGGCGCTAGAATGAGCCTGAGGAGAAAATGAAGGTAACGATTCTGGAAAAACAGCCTGGCGAAGAAGACGAGATAATCGTAAAGTGCGACCAGCTTGACGAAAAACTGACAAGGCTTATCAACCAATTTAAGACTGGCAAAGGCAAAATGAATTTTTACAAGGATTCAAAAATTGTTTTGGTGGAGCCGTCGGAAGTGTTGTACTTTGAGTCGGTTGACGACAAAGTTTTTGCCTACACAAAGGACAGCGTTTACGAAACAAAAGCCAAGCTGTACCAGTTGGAAGAGGAATTGCCTGTCAGCGCCTTCTTTAGGGCCAGCAAAGCGGTGATTGTGAACCTTGACAAAATCGACAGCCTTGCGCCGGTCTTTGGCGGCCGCTTTGAGGTGATATTGGAAAACGGCTACAAGGTTGTTGTTTCCAGAAATTATTTGAATGAGTTGAAAGAGAGGTTGGGCCTATGAACTGTTCAGAGAATAAAAGCGACATGTTTCCTGTGATGATAAACATTTGCGCCCGCGTCGTCACTTTGATTTTTGTTTTCATCGCGCTCTTTAGGAAATTTTTCAATCCAAGCGGAAATCTTATGATGGGAATTGACGACATTTGGGGCGTGATTTTTATCGGAGCGGTTTCGGGCCTTGCCTTTGGAATTTTTTACATTAAAAAGAATTTGAGCGCAAAAGAAAACGCGCTCTTGCAAGTTTTGTATTTTGCGATAATTAACGCGACGGTTTGCGCGACGGGCTTTTACCTTAACTGGTTCAAAAAAGAGCTTAAGTCGATTCTTGTGATGGAAGCGATGTTCGTTTTGATTTATCTTTTGGTCACATTTTGTGTTTATATGTTTGACTTTAATGAGGCGAAAAAAATAAACGAAAAGCTTAAGGCAAGAAAGAACAGTTAGAAATGCAAATCGACCAACTTTTTGAATTTGTTTACGTTCTGATTGACAAAAAGCAAGCGACCGCAAAAGAAATGGCCAAGCGCTTTGGCGTTAGTACGCGGACAATCTACCGCTGGATGGAAGCGCTTAGCGTTTCTGGCGTGCCGGTCTACGCGTTAAAAGGCCGCGGCGGCGGAATCGCGATCGAAGAAAGTTACACGCTGGACAAGCGGCTGTTTTCCGAAGAAGAGCGGCTTGCGATTGTTTCCAGCGTAAAGGCGCTGGGAAGCCTTGGCGGAAACTTTGCGGGAACAGCCGCAGCGAAGGTCGCGTCAAAAATTTCAAGCCTTTCAAAAAACGACGCGGACTGGCTGGAAGTTGACTTTGCCCCGTGGAGCCCGGAAGGCTCGGAAGTGCGAACGCTCTTTGCCACCTTGCGCGATTCAATCCTAAAAAAACGGCAAGTGGTTTTTGACTACTGTTCCACCCAAGGAAAAGTTGAGCGAAGGACTGCGCAGCCTTGGAAGCTTGTCTTTAGAGGACAGGCTTGGTATTTGTACGCTTGGTGCGAGCAAAAAAAGGAAGAGCGTTTTTTTAAGCTTAGCCGAATGCGGAACGTCAGGCAAACAGCCCGCGCCGTTACAGCCGTTCCAAAAGAAAAAAATAATTCTTATCCCGCAAACTCAAAGCCGCAAATGATAAAAGTAAAAGCGACGGTCGCCGCGCAAAAAATTTCTTTTTTGCTTGACGCCTTTGTTTGCCAAGAAATGAAAGTCCGCAAGGACAAAAGCGCGAGCGTCGTGTTTGTTGCGCCGGACGAGCCTTGGCTTTGCGACTTTCTTTTGTCGTTTGGCCCCGACCTAAAAGTTTTGTCGCCGGAATCAATCAAGAAAAAAATCCTGAGCCTTGCGGAAGAGACCGCAAAGGTGTATAAATAATTTTATGGAAAACAAATTTACTGCAGAAAACACTAGACTTGAACCGTTTGAAACGAAAAACCTTCCGCTTGTTGTTGACGTGGTTGTTCCGCTTTGGAGCCCGCCAATCGGCGACGCGGAATTTAAAAGATTCAACGTTGAGTATATCGTTCGCATGAACATTTTTGACAACGACCAAAATTACCAGCTTGTTGACGCTTCAGACGGAACTTTGCTTTCCGCCGCATTCATGGCAAGAAAGGGAGAGAAAAGCAAGGCGGAAGAATGGTTTGCGGAAGCGTCAAAAAAATATCCCGACAATTTGAAAATCGCGTCCAAGATGAGCCATGATTACATCTCCCTTTTGGACAAAAAAACTTTTTCGCTTATGAACGACGGCGACATAAAGCTTTCGCTCTTTGTCAGCAGAAAACCCGGCTGCGGCGCCTTGATTTTTGACCGCTTGTACGAAAAGTTTCGCGGCGAAGGTTATAAAAACATTTACCTTTACACCGACTGCGACTGCAATTGGCAATGGTACGTCAAGCGCGGCTTTACCCTCGTTCAAGAAGACGTTTACGAACCATTTAGCGACGAGCATGAAAATTACAAAACTTATATTTTTAAGAAAGAAATTAAATGAAATATGACACGCTCTTGTCATATTTTGCGCGCTATAATTAAGGCATGAACGCTAGGCCGCAATTTAAGGACATTGCCTCTTTTGAAGAATTTTCAAAATACTATTGGTATCGCGAGGAACTGCAAAAAATTTGCAAGGGCCTTGGCCTTGATTCCAGCGGAATGAAGGCGGAATTGAACCGCGTTATTGAAGAATATTTTAGGGGGAATAAGATTGCGCCCAAGCCACGAAAAACGGCGGAAAGACAGGGATGCGCGGGCGGCAGCCCCGGCGCGTCTTGCAAGCCCAAAAATCGGGCGGCGGCAAACCTTTCGCTGTCAACCGGCCTTATCGCCTGCGGCTTTACCTTTGGCCCCCGCTTCCGCGACTTTTTCCGTTCCCAAACCGGTGTCCAAAACTTTAAGTTCAACGTGGACATGGTGGCCACGGCGAAAAAAGTAAAGCAAGACGGCGACGCGTCTTTTACTCTCGGCGATCTCTTGGACGTTTACTACGGCAAAAAGACCTACGCGCGCTACGACAAGGTTTCGTTGCAATGGAACAAATTCGTAAAAGACTTTTGCTCCGACCCCGCGTCCACGGCTTTTCCAAACAAACTCAAAACCGCCGCCGCCCTCTGGAAAATCGTCCGCGACTCCACCCGCCCAAAAGTTTACAAGCATGAATTGCTGGAAGAATTTTCAGATAAAATCCAAGGAGGCGATTATGGCGTTTGACTTCAAAAAGGAATTCAAGGAATTTTACCTTCCGCCCGCCAAGCCGCAAATTGTGGACGTTCCCAAAATGCAGTTTGTCGCGGTGCGCGGCCACGGAAACCCAAACGAAGAAGACGGCGAATATAAGGCCGCCCTTGCCGTTTTGTACGCGATTTCGTACACAATAAAAATGAGCAAAAAGGGCGACCATCGGATTGACGGCTACTTTGACTATGTCGTTCCGCCGCTCGAAGGCTTTTGGTGGCAGGAGAAAAACGGAGAGGTTGTCGCGGGCTTTGACTACGCGGACAAATCTTCTTTCTATTGGATTTCCGCGATACGCCTTCCAGACTTTGTGACAAAAAAAGATTTTGAATGGGCCAAGGAAACGGCGGCAAAAAAGAAAGGCATCGACTGCTCGAGCGCGGAATTGCTTTCGATAAAAGAAGGCCTATGCGTTCAAGTAATGCACACAGGCTCATACGACGCGGAGCCTGCGACCGTAAAATTGATGGACGACTTTGCCGCCTCCAACGGCTATGCGCTAAACTTTTCAGCTACTCGGCTCCACCATGAAATATACTTGAGCGACCCGCGCAAAACCGCGCCGGAAAAACTAAAGACCGTGATACGCCATCCGGTAAGGAAAATATAATGAAAAACGAACTCTTGCAAAACATCGAAAAGCTTCACACAACTCCGATGGGCGTAGACCGGATCCGCCGGAACCTTGCGCTTGGCGACGATATAAAGGATGTTGTCGCATGGTGCCGCGCCAAAATCGAATCCCCCGCCGCCTCCATCGAGCGCAAGGGAAAGAATTGGTACGCCGCTATTGACGGCTGCGTCGTTACCGTGAACGCCTACAGCTGGACAATAATCACGGCCCACAAAAAAGCTTAAAGCGCGCTATAATAAAAGCGCAAGGAGATAGATATGCCAAGACCCAAAACAAAAGACGAACTGTTGAAAGCCGCCGATCAAAACTACAAGACACTGATGCAAATGGTTGACGGCCTTAGCCCGAATGAGCTAAAGACGCCCTTTGACTTTTCCGGCCAGCCGAGCAAAAAAGAGGCGCACTGGAGCCGCGACAAAAACGTCCGCGATGTTTTGATTCACCTTTACGAATGGCACCAGCTTATGTTGGCCTATCCCAAAAACAACGCCAAGGTGACCGACAAAAAATCCGCGATTGCCTTTTTGCCGCCGGACTATTCTTGGAAAACTTACGGCCAAATGAACATGATGTTTTGGAAGCGGCATCAAAAGACCAGCCTAGAAACGGCAAAAGAATTGCTTGCCCAAAGCCACGCGGCTGTAATGAAGCTGATAAAAAAATACAGCGACCAAGAATTGTTCACGCAAAAATATTTTCCGTGGACAGGAAGCGCCGCGCTCGGAAGCTTTTTTGTAAGCAACACTTCAAGCCACTACGACTGGGCGATAAAAAAGCTAAAGGCCCACAAAAAGAACTGCGCCAAATAAGCGGAAAACGCAAGGGGCGGCCATGCATTTTGTAAGCGCAAAGTCGATTCTAAATCCTCACGGAATGAACATCTATCGCGGATGCTCTCACGGATGCGTTTACTGCGACTCGAGGAGCAAATGCTACCAGTTCACGCACGACTTTGAAGACATCGAAGTTAAGCAAAACGCGCCGGAACTTTTGCAAGAGGCCCTGCGCAAAAAACGCAAGCGTTGCATGATTGGAACCGGCAGCATGGGCGACCCTTACGTTCCGATCGAAAAGGAATTGCGCCTAACCCGCCGCTGCTTGGAAATCATCTACCGCTACAATTTTGGAGCGGCGCTTTTGACAAAATCCGATTTGGTCTTGCGCGACTTGGATTTGCTTTCTTCGATAAACAAAAAGACAAAGGCGGTCGTGCAAATGACATTGACAACAGCCGACGACGCGCTTTGCAAAATCTTGGAGCCGAGCGTTTGCCCGACAAGCCGCCGCGTCCAAGTTTTGCGCGAATGCAAAAAGTTTGGCATTCCAACCGTCGTATGGCTTTCGCCGCTCCTTCCGTTTATAAACGACACGCAGGAAAACATTGACGCGATTTTTGATTATTGCGTCGAGGCGGGCGTCAAGGCGATTTTGTGTTTTGGAATAGGACTTACCCTGCGCGAAGGAAACCGCGAATATTTTTACGCCGCCCTTGAGCGCGCCGCCTTGCGCGACAAACGCTTTGCCGGCCTAAAGGAGCGCTACCAAAAAACTTACGGAAACAGTTATGTTGTTTCCAGTCCGCGCGAGCGGGAGCTTATGGCGCGCTTGGCCCGACGCTGCGAGGGAAACAACATAATGCTTGGAACGGATTCCGTCTTTAAGTGGATGGAAGAATTTCCGGCCGCGTCGCAAGATCCGCTGCAGCCGGAATTGTTTTAACGATTTGAGGCGTAGCTAATTGCGCGCGTCGATGGCGGCTTTGACCAAATCAGGATTGGTAAAGTACCATGTTTGGTCGGAACGCTTGTAGTAGCCGAATAATTCTTCAAACTTGCCGCTTGAGGGCACTTCCCATTTGCCGTTGTCCCAAAGAACTGCGGCCATCTTGTAAGTCTTTACTTTGCCAAGATAGTATTCAAACCAAGCCTTGCGCTGCTCGTCGTTGTTTTTGTTTGTCGCTCCCATCTCGCCGATGACGACCGGAATTCCTTTTGCGACAAAATTTTCGTTGAGCGCGGACAATTCTCCCTCAAGGGCATTTTTATGCGTTTGCGTAAATGTTGTGTCTCCCGGATCTTTCATCGCAAATTCATATGGACTATACATATGGACTGAAAGCGCAAGGCGGCCTTCGTTTGACGGATCGCTTGGCATCTTAAATGCGGAGTTAAGGGCCGCTCCAGGGGAGGCTACATAAGCGGGAACCATTACAAGGCGCTTGGCGTTGTTTCCGCCTGATTCGCGGATTGCGTCCAAGCAAAGTTGGTTCAATTCGTTGACGCATTTTGCGGCGTCTTTGCAAGTTGAGCAGCTTGCGTCCCAGTTCCATTCATGCGAGTCGCCGGGTAGGCGAGGCTCGTTGATTGTCTCAAAAATCAAGCGCTCGTTGTAGCCGTTATTAAAAGCCAATGCAATTTGACTCCACACATTGTAAAGATAGCGCTTTGATTCGCTTATGCATGAAGACGCCGGGCTGTAGCCCAAGTGGCATTTGTCTGTACAATACGCGGGCGTGATGTTGTCGTGGTGAACGTTAATGATTACATACAAGCCTTCCGCGATAGCCCAGTCAACTACAGTTTTTACTCGGTTCATCCAAGAGGCGCTGATTGTGTATTTTGAATCTATATGGTCATGCCAAGAAATAGGAATGCGGATAGAGCTAAAGCCTTTTGCCTTGATTCCGGCAATCATCGCTTGCGTAGTTTTGGGCTGACCCCAATTTGTCTCTGTGTTGTTTCCGAGACTTGTGTTTCGTCCGGACCAGCCATTTGTAGGATCTCCGCCGGCAAAGGCGTCAAGGGTGTTGCCCAAGTTCCAGCCAAATTTCATCGCGTCTACAATTTGAGCGGCGGACATTGAGCCAAAATCTTTTGATTCGCCGTCAACAACAAGATTGTCCGTAGAGTACAGTTTTACTTTTTCAAAAGGGGTCGATCCGCTGTCGGTATTTGTTGTAGTCTCAGTGTTTGTTGTTGAATTCGTTCCGCTTCCGTCGCTTGAAGAGTTGGCGCAAGTTGAAAATACAAAAAGCGCGAGCGCAAGGGCTATTGCCGCAGGCAATGCGAATTTTGACAAAAAGTTTTTCTTTGTAAAGATCATAGTTCAAGCCTCCGTGGTTTTGGACTAATATAACTATTATATCAGTGAATTTCGTTTTTGTCATTAAAAATTGCCGGCAAGGCCACAGACACAGGCGGCTTTTGGCGCTATAATTTTCGCGTGATTTTGAATACAGGCCAGCGCACGGACATACCGGCATTTTTCTCCGAATGGTTTATGAACCGCGTCCGCGAAGGCTTTGTAATGGTTCGGAATCCTTACAACCAAAGCGCCGTCACCCGCTTTGAAATTCGCCCCGACCTTGTGGACATGATCGGCTTTTGCACAAAGAACCCGATTCCGATGCTGCCTTACATTGCGGAACTGAACGAACGCGGCTACGCGCAATATTGGCAAGTCACGATTACGCCTTATGGCCGAGACATAGAGCCCGGCGTTCCTGACAAGCGCGAGATGGTCGCCGCTTTCCAAAAACTTTCGGCGCTTGTCGGCAAGGAAAGAGTCGTTTGGCGCTACGATCCGATTTTTGTGGACAACAAATATACGGCGGACTACCACCGCCGCGCCTTTGAGACAATGTCGCGCGCCCTAAGCGGCTGGACTGACTATTGCGTTGTCAGCTTTATAGATTTGTATCCAAAAGTCCGGCGCAATTTTCCACAGGCGCGCGAGCTTGATCAAGGCCAAAAAATCGCGCTCGGGTCTGATTTGATAAAAATCGCCGCCGCAAACAAAATTACAATCAGGACTTGCGGAGAAGGGGATTTTTTGGCTCAATACGGAGCGGAATGCGGCGGCTGCATGACTCCAGCCATTTACGAAAAGGCTTTGGGCCAGGCGCTCCAATTTCCTAAATATACGCCCTCCCGCTCTGAATGCGCCTGCTATCTTTCTTGCGACATCGGAGCGTATTCGACTTGCCGGCACTTTTGCCGCTACTGCTACGCCAACAGCGATTGGCGCGCGGTCAAGCAAAACGCCGCCCGCCACGATCCACGTTCCCCCTTTTTGATAGGAAGCCCGCTTCCGACTGACACCGTTCACCAAGCCGAGCAAAAAAGCTGGAAGACCGTTCCGCCTAGCGACGGGCAGCGGGAGTTGTTCTAGGGAACGCGCGCAAGTAGCGTCTGAAAGACGCGGCGAAACCGCTCGAAATAAAAGTTAAGGTCTTGCCAAAGATAGCACGAGGCGGCACTTGCTTTATCCCAAATTCTGCCTTATAATAAAAGAACAACTTACACCACTCACAAGGAGAACGATATGAGCAAATACGCTGGAACGCAGACAGAGAAAAACTTGTTGGCGGCCTTTGCCGGAGAGTCGCAGGCGCGCAACAAGTACGTTTATTTTTCGCAGGTAGCCCAAAAAGAGGGCCAGGACAAAATCGCCAAGATTTTTGAAAAAACCGCCAACAACGAAGAGCAGCACGCCAAAATGTGGCTTACCGAATTGGACGGCATAAAAGACTCGACGACAAACCTAAAGGCGGCCGCCGACGGCGAAAACCACGAATGGACGGACATGTACGAAGGCTTTGCTAAAACCGCCGAAGCGGAAGGCTTTGCCGAATTGGCCGCCAAGTTCCGCGCCGTTGCCCAAATCGAAAAGCGCCACGAGGAGCGCTACCGTTCTTTGTTGAACGACGAGGACACTTCCAAAAAGCTTAAGGAGTCTACCGTAAAGGTTTGGGAATGCCTCAAGTGCGGCCACATCGTCGTTGGCCCAAGCGCTCCCGAATACTGCGCCACTTGCGGCGAGCGCAACCAGTATTTTGAGGTCCGCGAAGACAACTACGACCTTATTATGACTTGGGGACGGTAAGCGCGCTATAATAAAATGAAAAGCGTAAGAATCAGCGCAAAAATCGCCTTGCTGTTTGCGGCGGTTGAAATTGTCTCAGTGTTTTTTCTCTATAAAATTATGAACGGCAAAATCACCCGCATACTAGAAGACAGGTCTGCGGAGGACATGAGCGTAATCGCGCGGGACAGGGCGGAGCTGATTGAGACATACATCGAAGGCTGCTGCGACTTTTTGGACGGATACAGCAAGGCCGCCGAGATTGTCGACGTTCTTGAAAATCCAAGCGAACAAAACATCAAGCGGGCCAGGGAGTACACAAACAAGTGCGCCGAAGGAAAAAAATTCATGGAAGGCCTTTACGTCGCGCGTTGGGACACTTACGTTTTGGCCCACATCAACCCTGACTCCGTCGACAAAACCTTTAGAGACGCAAAGGGCGCCAATAATCTTGAGGCGCAAATCCGCCAAAGAAAAAAGTCGTTTTGCTCTGGAATCGTCATGGCGCCGGTTACTAAAAAAATGGTGATTCCAGTTTACTCTCCAGTCTTTAATAAAGCGGGCGAGCCCATAGGTTTTACGGGAGCGGCGTTTTATACCGACGACCTTTCCCAAAAGCTCAGCAAACTAAAAAACGTCAACACGCCCAACAGCGAATACCTTTTGATTAACGCCTCCAACAACACTTTTATCTTTCACAGCCGCCCGGACTTGGTTGGAACGGAATGTACCGACGCTGACATTTTGCGCATCATTAATAATTACAAGTATGAAGTCACGCCGGAAGGCAAGTTCACTTATTCCAACAATGACATTGTGGCGTCGTGCAAATACATTCAAAAGCGCAATTGGTTCTTTATTATCTCTGATTTAAAGGCTGATGTGTTTAAAATGATCTTGGTTGTGCGAATCCAAAGTTTTGCCGTTTGCTTTATTATAGCCGCGCTTACGGTTTTTCTCGGCGTTTTTTGCGTGGAACGCATGATGAAGCCGCTTTCGGCGATCAACAACACAATCATAGCTTTTAAGAAAAACGATTTTTCCGGGGCAGGCGACATTGTCCGTTACCTTTCGCGCAAGGATGAATTTGGAACGATAGCCAACGCGGTCAACGACCTTAAAGACATTCTTCAAAACAAGGACAAACTCTTTAAGGAAATGTTCCAGGTTCAAACTGTGGGAACTGTTGTCACCGCCGCAGCCAACGGCGAGATTATGCTGATAAACAAAAAGGCGCTTGAGTTGTACGGCTTTAATCCCAACGAAGAAAGAAAGCTTACCATTCAAGATGTCCGAAACCAATTCACCAAGGAAGAGCTTGACGCGATGGACGAGCAGCTCAAGAACGCCGTCAACGCCAATGAAGGCGAAGAAGTTATTTTTGAGTCTTCCATTCACTATGGCGACGGCCGCGTGGGCTACATTCTTACGCACGCCAAGCGGGTTACGCTTTCCAACGACGACCGCGTGGTGGTTTATTCTTTGGTAGACATAACCGCGCAAAAAAAGCTGGAAATCAACTTGCAAATTCTTTCGGAAACGGATTTCTTGACTTCCATTTGCAACAGGCGCAGCGGCGAGCTTGGCGTCTCGAACATTTTAAAAGAAGGCCATGTCGGAATGTTCTGCCTTTTTGACGTGAACAAATTTAAGTTCATAAACGACAATTTTGGCCACGCGGTCGGCGACAAGGTTTTGGTGGAAATAGCCAAGTCGATGAAAAAAAGCTTCCGCAATTCGGACATTTTGATTCGTCTGGGCGGAGACGAGTTCGTCGTTTTCGCGCTTGGCGTTCAAGAGGACAAGGACGCTTCTATCGTCATCAGCCGCTTTATGTCCAATATTGACAAAATCAAGGTGCAAGAAATGGGCGGCCATAAAGTGACCGTAAGCATGGGCTGCGTTTATGTTAGCGGCGACGAGCCTTTTGCCGCCTTGTACGAAAAGGCCGACTCCGTAATGTACGAGTGCAAAAAGAGGGGCGGCAACGCCCACGCCTTTTACGGGTGAAAAAGGGTTGACATTTACGCTGAATGCTGTATAATAATTATTACTTGGGCTGGTCGAAAGACCCAGGTCCAACCTACTACGGCGGGCAAACTGTCCCGCCTTTTTTGTTTTAGGAGCGGCAATGGGAAATTTAAGCGTTTTCGTTGACGAAAGCGGTGATTTTGGCGCATACAGCTCTCATTGCCCGTATTATATAGTTACGATGGTTTTCCATGACCAGAACAGCGACATGAATCCGCTGATTCAAAAATTGGATGAAGAAATTCACTCGCTTGGCTATGGCAAAGGCTTTGCGATTCATACCGCTCCGCTTATTCGTAAAGAAGAAATGTTTGCCTCTGTTTTGCCGAATGAACGCCGCGCGCTGTTTTCAAAACTTTTTTATTTTGTGATGAAGTCTGACATCAAATACAAAACTTTTGTGTTTGAGAAGAGTCAATTTGAAACATCGTTCAAGCTTCAAGGCAGAATGGCTAAAGAATTGTCGCAATTCATTCGCTCAAATCTTGAATGGTTTCAAAGTTTTGATGATGTGATTTTGTATTATGACAATGGACAGCACGAGCTTAACGCTATTTTAAACGCCGTTCTTACAACTGAATTGTCGAGCTATGATGCTAGAAAGGTTCTTCCTAAAGATTACAAGCTTTTTCAAGCTGCTGACTTAATTTGCACATTGAAACTTCTTAGCCTAAAATGCGAACGAAAGGAGCTTTCCAATTCAGAGCTTTTATTGTTCCATAATGAGCGTGATTTGAAAAGACAATTTTTGAAACCAATTAAGAAAAAGGCTTTTGATTAAATATTTTTTGTGTAAGCCAAAGAAACCGCCCAAAGGGCGGTTTCTTTATGTTATGGCCGTATTGAAGAGATTTCGACTAACTTTGATTCTACGGCTGGAGTAAAAAATTGTTGATTGTCATATCCTTCAACTTCAAATTTATAAGCCACATAGAGGAAATAATACTTATATGATCCAACTCTAGAGGTGTCATGCAAATTTGAAAAATCCAAATCATAACACTCATCCATTGCATTAATGAGAGTTTCGTTTGCGCCAATCCAGATCCAATTTAAATATCGGGGTTCTCCCATTGTGTATTGAAAAGCGCAATGCTTTTGTAATCTTTTTAATCCGTGAACATTAAGGTCTGGCGGGATTACATTCTTTATGCTTGCGGCGAGATTATTTATTACGATATGAGATTTTTCAGAATCATAGTCTTTGGGCAAATCGTCAATGGTCCCAATGCCAGTCTTTGTGTCTATTGCATATCTTGCTTGAAATTCTCCTTTATTTAGGAATTGTGCTTCAATAGCTATTATCACTCTTTTATTTGGGAGAACAAATGGAAAATAATAAATGTCACCAGACAATCTGTTAGAATAAGTTTTGGTTGAATAATTTTCGTTTCCATCAATATACCAAATGTTTATTCCCGTAATGTAAGCATTTGGGCTTGAAGGAGGTGTAAGTGTCACTTTTATACCTTTTTTGGAATCGGTTTCGCTCAATGCCTCTAATTTAAAAATCGATTTTTGTTCGTCTGATGTAAGTTGTATTGGTTTATTTGGGTCTACTAAAAAAGGTTCGCTTGTTTCATAAATCTTGGTTCCACCTAAAGATCGGGATATGTTGGCTTGACTTCTTTCTGTTTCGTCTTTGATTCTAAAATCAAAAACGGATGTTTTTGTATTACTCACGCCCGAATCACTTGGATTTGAGCACGAAAAAAATGTTGTTATCAACAAAAAACTACAAATAATAAGAAGAGCTCCAAAACTAACTTTTTTCATAGAAAAAATCCTCCATAAATTAAATGACATTCAGTTAATGTCAAAATTCACACAATTTTATCATAAAATCTTAAATTGTCAATCAGTGAATGTCAAATGTACAAGAACAAGAATGGCGACAGAAATAACATTTCTGGCATACAAATAGCTCAAATTCGAAAAAAGCAAGTTCCCCGAATGTCGCAACGAGCCCTTGCTGACAAAATGCAACTTGCAGGAATTGATTTGGACAAAAATGCCATTCAACGCATAGAAAGCGGCCAGCGTTTTGTTACGGACATTGAATTAAGAGTCTTTTCAAAGGTTTTGGGTGCAAGTTATATTGACTTATTGGATTTGTAGACATTTCCCCTAAAATTCGTTCCTTTTCCCTCAAAATTCCCTTGACAATCTGGCGATTCAAGCGTATTATTAGTGTATACCGTGCACGAGCACGATACGGAGGATGTTATGAAATGCGTTGCTGGCGTTGACTTGGGAACACAGAGCATGAAGGTTGTTCTCTACGATTATGAAAACAAGAAGACTGTCGAAAGCGGTTCTTGCCCGATGGACTTGATTTCCAAGGATGACGGAACGCGCGAGCAGACAACGGAAATGTACGAGAAAGGCCTTGACGTTTGCTTTTCCAAATTGAGCGCGGAAGGAAAGGCCTCCATTCAGGCAATCGGCGTTTCGGGACAGCAGCACGGCTTTGTTCCTCTTGGAGAGGACGGAAAAGCCCTTTACAACATCAAATTGTGGAACGACACTTCCACTGCGGAAGAATGCAAGCTTCTTACCGACGCTCTTGGCGGAAAGGAAAAGGTTGTCGAGGCCGTCCAAAACTTTATGCTTCCCGGCTTTACCGCGCCAAAAATTTTCTGGCTCAAGCGCCACAAGCCCGACGCCTTTGCCAAGCTAAAGTACGTCATGCTTCCGCACGACTATTTGAATTTTGTCTTCACCAAAAATTACGTTATGGAATCGGGCGACGCTTCGGGCACCGCTCTCTTTGACAGCGTTAACAGAAAATGGTCTAAGACCGTCTGCGACGCCGTCGATCCTTCTTTGCTGGAAAAGCTTCCTAAAATCATAACTGACGACGAGCCTTGCGGGGCTGTTACGGAAGAGGCCGCCAAGCGTTTTGGAATCCCGGCTGGCATTCCGGTTTCGGCTGGCGGCGGAGACAACATGATGAGCGCGATCGGCACTGGCTGCGTTAAAGGCGGAACGTTGACAATGTCGATGGGAACGAGCGGAACCCTTTACGGCTTTTCCGACAAGTCGGTCGCCGACCCGGAGAACGGAATCTCTGGATTCGCTTCTTCCACCAACGGCTACCTTCCGCTTTTGTGCACGATGAACTGCACCGTGGCCTCGGAAGAAATCCGCGCGCTATTTAATCTTGACGTAAAGGAATTTGACGGCGAGGCGCAAAAGGCCAAGCCCGGCTCGGACGGCGTATTCGTGCTTCCATTCTTTAACGGCGAGCGCACGCCAAACTTGCCCCACGGCCGCGCGTCAATCACCGGCCTTACGGTGGCCAACAGCAATCGCGCCAACATCGCGCGCGCCGCTTTGGAAAGCGCCGTGTTCTCAATGCGCGGCGGCTTGGAAGCCTTTAGAAAGCGCGGCTTTACCCCCAAAGAGCTTAGGCTTACGGGCGGCGGAGCAAAAAGCCCCGTATGGCGCCAAATTGTAGCCGACATCCTTAACTTGCCGGTAAAAGTTCCGACATCAAGCGAAGCCGCCGCTTTTGGCGCGGCCTTGCAGGCGCTTTGGTGCTTGGAAAAATCCGCCGGCAAAAATGTTTCGATGGAAGCGCTCGCCGACAGCCACGTTGAGTTGGACGAGTCAAAGACGACCAACCCAATCGCGGAAAACGTCAAGGCTTACGACGCGGCCTTTGTCGAGTACAACAAGATTTTGAACCAAGTTTCGCCGCTATACGTGTAGCGGAGACGACCAATATTAGGAGGACTTACAAATGAAAATCAAATCGGTGTTCGGACACTCTTTTGAGCGTTACGGAAAAGTTCTTACCGGCTACGACGTAAAGGAATTGCTTTCCAAGCTTGATTCCACAACCGAAAAGCCAAAGGACAAGGTAATCTACACGCCCGGCGACGCTGGCCTTGAAGGCTTGCCGGTGGCCAAGCAATTTAGCGCGAACGCTTACGGCGGAATGCCAATCCAAATCGGCTACTGCAACGGCTTCAACACAAAGCTCAACTGCTTGGAATGGCACCGCGGAAGCGAAATCAACATTCCTTCCACCGACATCGTTTTGCTTTTGGCTCCGCTTCAGTCTGTAAAGAACGGAAAGCTCAACACAAATTGCGTCGAGGCCTTCTACGTTCCCGCTGGAACTGTCGTTCAAGTTTACGAGACGACGCTCCACTACGCGCCTTGCAACGGCGTTAAGGGAAAGGAAGTGAACCCAGACGGCTTCCGCGTCGTGATCATTCTTCCCAAGGGAACCAACTTGGACAAGCCCAAAATCAGCGACATCGACAAGGAAGACAAACTTTTGTGGGCGGCCAACAAGTGGCTCATCGCGCATCCCGAAACGTCTGAGGCCAAGCAGGGCGCCTTTGTCGGCTTGCAAGGCCCCAACATCAATCTAGCGAATTAGCGGAGCGCAAGCGACGCGCTTCCAATTCATAAAACATAGGAGAACTTTATGGACAAGTGGACAAACATTCCAAACGTAAAATTGGGAATCATCGCGGTAAGCCGCGACTGCTTCATCATCTCGCTTTCTGAATCAAGAAGAGCGGCCATCGCCAAAGCCTACGGCTCGGACCTTTACGAGTGCAAGGTTACGGTGGAAAACGAGCTTGACATGCTCAAGGCTGTTGAGGACGTAAAGAAGGCCGGCTGCAACGCCCTCTGCGTCTTCCTTGGAAACTTTGGACCGGAAACTCCGGAAACATTGATCGCCAAAAACTTTGACGGCCCGGTAATGTACGCCGCCGCCGCCGAAAGCTCATACAAAGACGGCGGATTGATTGACGGACGCGGCGACGCTTACTGCGGCGTTCTCAACTGCTCTTACAACCTTGGCCTCCGCCACCTCAAGGCCGTTCTTCCCGAGTACCCCGTTGGAACAGCCGAAGAAGTAGCCGCCATGATGAAGGACTTTGTTCCTGTGGCCCGCGCCCTTATCGGACTTTCTCACCTTAAGATCATCACATTCGGACCCCGCCCTCAAGACTTCTTTGCCTGCAACGCTCCGATCAAAGGCCTTTACGACATCGGCGTAGAGATCGAAGAGAACTCAGAGCTTGACTTGTTGGTTTCTTACAAGGCGCACGCTGGCGACAAGCGCATCGACGACATCGTAAAAGACATGGCCGCCGAGCTTGGATCTACAGGCAACAACTATCCTGACTTCCTTCCCCGCATGGCGCAGTTTGAAATTACATTGCTCGACTGGGCGGAAAAGCACAAGGGCGCTCGCGACTACGTCGTATTCGCCGACAAGTGTTGGCCTGCTTTCCCCGAGGCCTTTGGATTTGAGCCTTGCTACGTCAACAGCCGCTTGGCCAGCCGCGGAATTCCGGTTGCCTGCGAAGTCGACATTTTTGGCGCCTTGAGCGAATACATCGGCTCTTGCGTTACAGGAACTCCCGTCACCTTGCTCGACATCAACAACACCGTTCCGCAAGATTTGTACGACGACGAAATCAAGGGAAAGACAAAGTATCCCTACAAGCTTACGGACACATTCATGGGCTTCCACTGCGGAAACACTCCCTTCTGCCATTTGAACAAAGACAGAAAGCCTGGAGTCAAGTACCAGTTGATCCAGCACCGCTTGCTTGAGCCAAAAGGAAGCGAGCCTGACTTTACTCGCGGAACCTTGGAAGGCGACATTGCCGCCGGCGACATCACATTCTTCAGATTGCAGACTCGCCCGGACACAAAGCTCCAAGCTTATGTTGCCGAAGGCGAAGTCTTGGAAGCCGCCACACACTCATTCGGCGGAATCGGCGTGTTCGGCATCCCGGAAATGGGCCGCTTCTACCGCCACGTATTGGTAGGCAAGCAGTATCCGCACCACGGAGCCGTTGCCTTTGGCCACGTAGGAAAAGCCTTGTGGACAGTATTCCAGTACCTCGGAATCGAAGACATCGCCTACAACCAGCCCGCCGGCACATTGTACGCGACAGAGAACCCGTTTGCGTAATATTGGTTTCTGACCAAAACTTGCGGCGAGACAGCCTATCTCCGGCTGGCTCGCCGCTTTTTTTTGCGCCTATAAACTTGACAAATGGCCGCGATATGTTCTATTCTTTTTGTGGAGAAAATGCTATGAAAGCTATAAGATTTATTTTTGCGGCGGCGACGCTTTTTTGCGCGGCGGCTATTTTTTCAAGTTGTAGCGGAACCGGAACGGAAGATGTTTTTTCGGGAACTTATAACAAATGGTATAAATATACTGGTTCCAAATCTACAATTCTTTTAGGTTCCAGCGAGGACGACAGTTCGGCCAGCAAAACATTAAAAAACGTCGAGATGTTTTGCAAGTTTGATCCGTCGTCTGGCCTTATTGTGGCGGTTCAAGCGGCAAAAGACCAGAATGTTGACATTTTGGGCGGCCTTACCGAAGCGACTGTAAAAGTTACTGCGGGCGGAAAGAAGGAATATTCTTTGGAACAGTTTGGAAAGGGAAAATGGATTGCGGTCATGTCAACTGTTCCGTTAACTGTTTCGTCCGCGCCAAAAGTCATTACTTCGCCCGAAGAATGCATCATGTTGGACAACTTGGCTGATTTTAAGATTCAGTGGAAGAAAATTTTGGCCAACTACTTGTTGACCAAGTTGCTTGGCGAATGAGCCGATGGCAAACATTTTTTACAAAAAACAATCCGCCGCGCAAGTCGTGGCGGAGCAAGTTCTTAAAATAAAGAAGGGCGAAAAAGTCCTGATCATCGCAAATCCAAAAACAGCGCAAATAGCGCAAGACCTTTACACGGCGGCTTCCGACGTTGAGGCCGACGCGGTGTTGATTTACCAGCGCGAAAAAACTTCGTTGGACAACGCCGAGCCTAGCGTCATCGCCGCGATAAAAACCGCTCCCGACGTAATCATGTCTATCTCCAGCGTAAAGCTGGGCCACGACGCTGAGGCGGAAGCCAATCCTTATGTCGGAGAGAACGGCGTAAAATACGACAGCGCCTTTGACTACCTGCTTGAAGGAAAGAAATGCATTCGCGCGATTTGGACGCCCGGCCTTACGCCCGAAATGTTCGAGCGGACGGCTTGCATCGACTATGACGAGTTGGGCGAGCGCTGCAAAAAGCTTATGGCAAAATTTAAGGACGCTGTATCCGTCCGCGTCACCGCTCCCGGCGGAACGGACGTAACGATTCCAATCGAAGGCCGCGCCCCCTTAAGCGACGACGGCGATTTTTCCAAGCCCGGAACTGGCGGAAACATTCCCGCCGGAGAAGTGTTTATAAGCCCGGTTGTAGGAAACGGCGTTGACAAAGGCTCGGAGGGAACAATCGTTTACGACGGCTCGATGACTTTTGGCGACGGAGATTCAATCATAAACACGCCGATTGTGGTCAAAGTCCAGCGCGGTTTTGCCACCGACATTTCCGGCGGCGACGAAGCCAAACGCTTATTAAAGACGATTACCGACGCGGAGGCCCGGTCGATTCAAATGGAAAAGAAGGGCGCGCTTCCCCAAGGCCAAGGCGAAGTTTACAAGCGCAACGCGCGCAACATCGGCGAGCTTGGAATCGGCCTCAACCCCGCAGCGACAATTGGCGGCAACATGCTTGAAGACGAAAAGGCCTTTCAGACTTGCCACTTTGCAATCGGCTGCAATTACGACGACGACGCGCCCAGTTTGATTCACCTTGACGGCGTTGTCCGCCAGCCGACTATTGTGATTAAGTATCAGGACGGAACGGAATTCACCGCGCTGGAAAACGGCGTGCTAAAAGTTTAACCTTCGCGCAATCTGTTCGCGGCTAAGCTCTTCGCTTTGCTTTAGCATTGACGCGGGAACGCCGTAGGATTTTTCCAGCGCCTCGTCGGTCAAAACTTCGTCGGCGCTTCCTAGGTCGATGTCGTGGTTGGGATAAAAAAGCAGGACGGTTTGAGCGTACTTTTTTGTCAAATCCAACTCGTGCATTGAAATGTAAACAGTCGCGTTTTTTGCGGCGCAGAATTCTTTTAGGTATTGGACGGCGCTTTCTTTTTGGCGCTCTTCCAAGGCAAAAAATGGTTCGTCCATAAAGACCGATTTTGAGCCGTAGAGCAAGGCAAAGGCCGCGAGCGCGCGCTGCAGCTGGCCTTTTGAAAGCGCGTTGAATTTTTTGTCCAACAAATCCGTCAGCTCAAAAACTTCTTGGACTTCCGCTAAAAAATCTTTGCCCCCGTCCAGCGCTCCAGAAGCCGCACCGCCAAGCGAGCCGTTTTTGTATACAAAGTCCAGCAGCTCGCGGACTTCTTGGTCGGTGTCCAGTTCCATGTTTTGGTAGATGTAGCTTGCAAGCTTGTCGCGTTCCTCTTCACTTAAGGAACGGGTGTCGCGCCCGAGCAATTGAACCGTTCCCTCTTGCGGCAAAACGCGGCCGGCGGCCAAAAGCATAAAGGTTGACTTTCCGCTTGCGTTGGGGCCAACAAGGCTTACAAAGCCCGACGGAAGCTCCGCGCTAAAATGGTCAAAAATCACTGGCGGCTGGATTTGTTTTCCGTCGTCGTCAACGTCGCCTTCCACAGGCGGATATGAAAAATGTACATCGTCAAATTTTACAAAACTCATGCAAAACATTATATTGAATTTATGCGATTATTTCTATATAATATCTGCACCATGAAAACTTCAAAATTTCTTATTTCCACTCTCCGCGACTCTCCTAACGACGCGGTGATTGCAAGCCACCAGTTGATGATGCGAAGCGGAATGATCCGCAAATTGGGCAACGGCCTTTATTCATACATGCCGATTGGCTTTAAGTCTTTTACAAAAGTAATGAACATAATCCGCGAGGAATTGGACAAGGCCGGCTGCCTTGAAATGAAGCCGACTGTGATTCAGCCCGCGGAAATCTGGAAAGAAAGCGGACGCTGGGACAAGATGAGCGGCGAAATGCTGACTCCCCAAAACCGCGGCGGCCAGGACATGGTCGTAAGCCCTACGGCCGAAGAAGCTTTTACCGCTTTGGTCCGCGACGGCTTGGAAAGCTACAAGCAGCTTCCGATGACGCTCTACCAAATCAACACAAAATACCGCGATGAAATTCGCCCCCGCTACGGCGTTATGCGCGGCCGCGAGTTCACGATGATGGACGCCTATTCCTTTGACGCGGACCAAAAGTCGCTTGACCAAAGCTACGACAACGTGGCCGCCGCTTACAGAAAAATCTACAAGCGCTTGGGCCTTTCGATAATTTCCGTAAAGGCCGACACAGGCAGCATGGGCGGAAGCGGTTCCGAGGAATTTATGGTGGAGTCTCCGGTTGGCGACGACACTTTGATTTTGTGCCCCAAGTGCGGCTACGCGGCCAACGTAGAAAAGGCGGCCTGCAAGCCTGATTCCAACGGCTCCGTCGCGACAAACGAAAAACTGGAAGAAGTTGCCACGCCCAATGTCTTTAGCATTGAGGACATGGAAAAATTCTTTGGCGCCAAGAGCAACCAGTTCATCAAGGCGATTGTCTGCCGCGTGACAAACTGCGCTTTGGATTTGAGCGGAGTCAAGGGAGCGGAATCATTTAAGCGCGTTGAGGACAACGCCGGAAAGTATTATCCGCTCAGCTACTTTGTAGTATTGATTCGCGGCGACTTGGAATTGAACGACACAAAGCTGGCCGCCTTCTTAAAGGCGAGCGAAGCAGGCTTGGCCAATGACGACGAAATCGTAAAGTACGCCAACGCGCCGCACGGATTTGTAGGCCCGCTCAACTGCAACTGCCCTGTCATCGCCGACAAGAGCGTTATCGATTTGGACGCAAGCGGCGCCTTTGTAGCGCTTATGCATGACGCATACATCGGTGCCAGCAAGGAAGGCTACCACGCAAAGCATGTTGAGCCCTTGCGCGACTTTAGCGTTTGGACTTGCGGCGACTTTAGGACAGTTGTTCCCGGCGACAAGTGCGCGGAATGCGGCGCCGAGCTTTACAGCAAAAAGGGCAACGAGCTGGGCCACATCTTTAAGTTGGGCGACAAGTATACAAAGAGCATGAACGTGACCTACCTTGACCAAAACGGAAAGGCCGCCACTCCGATTATGGGCTGCTACGGAATCGGCGTAGACCGAACGCTCGCCAGCATCATCGAAGAGCGCCACGACGACAACGGAATCATTTGGCCGATGACTGTGGCTCCCTTCCAGGTTGTCGTTGTTCCGATAAAGTACGAAGGCGCGATGAAAGAGGCGGCCGACAAGATTTACGAGGGCTTGCTTGCCGCCGGCGTTGACGTTTTGCTTGACGACCGCGCGGAGCGTCCCGGCGTTAAGTTCAAGGACTTTGACTTGATCGGCATTCCGCTCCGCATCGTTGTGGGCGACAAGAACCTTCCCAACGTGGAAATGAAGTTGCGCTCAGAAAACGACGCGCAGTTGGTTCCCGCCGACCAAGCCGCAGCTAAAGCCGCCGAGATTGTAAAGGCCGAATTGGATAAGTTGAATGGATAATTATTTGATGTGGAATGTGGCCTGGCCCAAGAACGAAGAAACGCGCTTATAGGCGTCCTTGTTTTTTTGGACTTCTTCGATAAAGCTGTCGGCTACGGCTCCTTCCTCGGCGAAAACTCCGAACAAGAGGCTGTTGTCGGCGGCAAATTTATGCTCAAAAGTGATTGTGATTTTTTCAAATTCCAAGTGCTTCTTTAAAGTGGTAAAAGCCTTTTCCACCACGTCAGAAAATTTATCTCCGCCAACGTCTTCCTGCCAAGCGTTTTGGTAAGGATATTTTTGCGGGTTCAACTGCCTTGTGATTTTTTTCCAATCGTCGTCGTTTTGGATGATCCATCCGCACACGCACAAGGCGCCTTGATTTTCTTTCATTTTATTCTCCTGTTTTATTGTTGAGCGGAACGTCGCCCGCCCATAAATACATTGTATCACGCTTTTTGCAATTTTGCTAGTGGAAATTTTTTTATGGACAAATCTCGCTTTATAAAATATAATCTATATATGAACGACACAGTTAGAATTGTAAGCATTGTGACTCTTTTTGGCCTGGCCTTTTTTTGTTTGCAGGTCGGAGTCTTTTTGTTATCTGGACATAAGCTAAAGGACAACAGCCGACGTTCTTTGGTTTTGATAGAAATCGTCACCGGCCTTTTGCTTGCCTTTGACGCATGCGCGTACGTCTTTAGGGGGAATGTCGGCCAGATCGGTTTTTACATAGTTCGCATAAGCAATTTTATGGTTTTCGCGCTAAATTATGTAAACACTTTTTTGTTTTGCTTTTATTCCTCCGAGTTCATAAAGTCGGATCTCTTGGATTTTAAAATACTCCGTTCTCCCCGATCGGCCATTAAAAGCGGAATTCCGGTTCACCTATATACGGTTTTTTACCTTTGCCTTTTGGGAGTCGTTCTTACAATTATCAGCCAGCCGACAAATCTCTTTTACTATTTTGACGAAGAAGGTTTTTACCACAGAAGTTCCTTGTATTCATTGAGCGTTGTCCTTGGCCTTTTGCCGGGCCTTATTACGCTTGTGATGATTTTTCAATCCAAAAGACGCTTGCCGCAAAATATTTTTGTTTCGCTTGTCGTTTATCCCTTGTTTCCGATTGTAGGAATTTTTCTCGCCTTGGCTTTTTATGGAATTTCTTGGATAGACCTTGGCTACGGAATCGGAGCGCTGCATCTTTTTTATTCGTCGATAAAACTTATGGAACTGGAGTTTTACGCTGACAAAAAGGACGGCCCTCGCTTAAGTCCAAGCTATAAGCAGTCGCTGACAATTCCGGAGATGAAAAGAAGAATAGCCAAAAGCCATTTGTGGCAAGTTATTTGCGCGATTTCAGGCGGCCTTTTGGCGGTTTTTGTGATTCTTTCAATTACAGGAATCAACATTCCCCAGCGAACAGAAGTCATTCACACGCCCTATGTTCAAAATTTAAAGACAAAGCCTGTGTGCGTGACTTTTTTGCGTGACCCTGAAAAAGTTTGGTTTGTCGACGAGGATCCTACTATATTCGGCGCGCAGTTTAACGGAGTGCTTTACAATAACATGAAGGCCACGATTATCACTGACTGGAAAGTTACCATAGAAGTTCCAGACAAATGCTCGATTGATCCAGGCCCGTGGAACGGAAATTTTTCTCTTGGCGGAAACGAGTTGAGGGTTAGAAAACCGCAGCTTAGCGACAAGGAAAACATTCACGGCGTTGATTTTTACAGAGTCAATCCGCTAAAAAACCTTGGCTTTGGCTGCATTATGTACGCTACAAAAGGCTATTCTCCTTTGACATCAAAAATCGTTTTGACATACGAAGGCGTCCTCAAGCCTTTGTCGTACCTTGGCTTTGACATAGTCTTTGTTTTGCTTGCGATTCTTTTTATCGTTTCAGTTACAGTTTCGTTGACGGAAGGAAAGCTTATCCGCGTTGAGGAAGAAAACAGAAAGTTGGAAGACACCGTAAGGGAGCGAACAAAGGAATTGCAGGAAGAAAAGAACCGTTCCGAAGAATTGCTTTTGAACATCCTTCCCGAAGAGGTGGCAAAGCGCCTTGCCATTGACAAGAACGCGCGAATCGCCGACAAGATAGAAAACGCCTCTGTGCTTTTTGCCGACATCGTTGGCTTTACAAAAATCACAAGCGGCCTTGACGCCAACACAGTCGTCGGCGCCTTGAACGCGCTTTACTCGCGCATCGACGAACGCGCCAAGCGCGAGGGCATTGAAAAAATCAAGACAATCGGCGATTCGTACATGGCGGCGTCCGGCCTTTTTGGAAACGAAGCGGCCGAGAAAAACGCGCTTGCAATCGTCCAGTTTGCGCGCGGAATGTTAAAGGACATCGAGGACTTTAACGCCACGAGCGACGTCAAGCTTTTTATGCGAATAGGAATCAACAGCGGAAGCCTTATTGCCGGTGTAATCGGAAAGACAAAATTCGTTTACGACATTTGGGGAGACACGGTCAACGTGGCCAGCCGAATGGAAAGCTCCGGCGAAACGTCCAAGATCCACGTTTCGGAACAAACAATGGCGCTTATAAAAGACGCCATCGCTTATTCCGAGCCGGTCGAAATGGAAATCAAGGGCAAGGGCGTTATGAAGACTTACTTTATCAGCGAGTGATATTCCTGCAAGCTTCGGACTCCGCCTTCGCCGCCATTACCGTTCTTTACTGCCGCGATTCCTTGCACTGCCGCAAGGGCGCCGGCAAGCGTCGTGATGTAGCTTACCTTATACTTTAGGCATGCCTTTCGGATAGTCTTTCGATCTTCGGCGTAATTGCGCTGGGCCTTGGGCGTGTTGATTACAAGGCAAACTTCTTTGTTCATGATTGAGTCAACAACGTCCGGGCGGCCGGCGCCGATTTTGTTCACGACCTCGCACTTTATGCCGTTGTCGTTGTAGAAGTCGGCGGTGCCTTTCGTTCCCACCAGAGTAAAGCCCAAGTCTTTTAGCGTCTTGCCGATTTTAATGACTTGCTCTTTTTGTCCTTCTTTGTTGGAAAGGGAGATAAGCACTTTCTTGTTTTCCCAAGCGGCGGGAGCGTGCGGCAACTCTGAGCCGGCGGCTTCCTGCGACTTGTAAAAGGCCAGCGGGAAAGTTTCGGCCATGCCAAGAACTTCGCCTGTGGAGCGCATTTCCGGTCCAAGAATCGGGTCAACGCCTGGGAAGCGCGCCCAGGGAAGAACGGCTTCCTTGGCTCCGTAGTAGGGAATTTTTTTGTCTTTAAGGCCAAGCGATTCCAAAGACTCGCCAAGCATCATTCTTGTGGCAAGGCGCGCCATTTGCGTGTCGCAAACTTTTGACACAAGCGGAACGGTGCGGCTTGCGCGCGGGTTGGCTTCGATGACGTAAACCTTTCCGTCTTCAATAGCGTACTGCATGTTCATCAAGCCGCAAACGTGGAGGGATTCCGCGATTTTCTTTGTGTATTCTTTAATCGTCGCAAGGTTGTCCGCCGGAATTGACACAGGCGGAATGACGCAAGCCGAGTCGCCGGAATGGATTCCCGCAAGTTCAACGTGTTCCATGACGGCCGGAATGTATACCTTATTTTTGTCCGCAAGCGCGTCGGCTTCGCATTCGAGCGCATTCTTTAGGAAGCGGTCGATCAAAAGCGGACGGTCGGGAGTCACGCCGACGGCCTTTTCAACATATTCCTTCAATGTCGCTTCGTCGTAAATTACTTCCATGCCGCGTCCGCCCAAAACGAACGACGGACGAATCATGATCGGATAGCCAATCTTGTCGGCGCAAGCCTTTGCTTCCTCAAAGTTAATGGCCATACCGCTTTCGGGCATCGGGATTTCCAACTTTTCCATCATGTGGCGGAACAAATCGCGGTCTTCGGCGATGTCGATCGAGTCGATGCTTGTTCCCAAAATGTTCACGCCGTTTTCCTGAAGCTCGCGCGCGATGTTGAGCGGAGTCTGGCCGCCAAACTGAACGATTACGCCAAAGGGCTTTTCCTTTTCGTAAATCTGCAAAACGTCTTCGGTCGTGACCGGCTCAAAGTAAAGCTTGTCGCTGGTGTCGTAGTCGGTTGAAACAGTCTCCGGGTTGCAGTTTACGATGATTGTCTCGTAGCCCATTTCCTTAAGCTGCATGGCCGCGTGGCAGCAGCAGTAGTCGAACTCGATTCCTTGTCCGATTCTGTTGGGGCCGCCGCCCAAAATCATGATTTTCTTTTTGTTGTCGCTCGCCACGCTCTTGTCGGGCGCGTTGTATGTCGAATAGTAGTAGTTGGCGTTTTTCACGCCGCTAACGGGAACGGCAAGCCAAGCCTCTGTCACGCCAAGTTCCTTGCGGCGGGCGCGGATGTCCTTTTCGCTGACCTTAAGAATCTTTGAAAGGTACTTGTCGCTAAAGCCGTCTTTCTTTGCCTTGATGAGCAAGTCGTCGGCGGGAACGCGGCCGGGATTTTTGAGCATCTCTTCCTCAAGGTCAACGAGCTCTTTCATCTGCTCAAGGAAGAATTTTTTGACGTAAGTGATTTCGTACAATTTGTCGAGGGGAACGCCCTTTCTTATCGCTTCGTACAATTGGAAGTAGCGCTCGCTTGAAGCCGTTTTGAGCATTTCGCAAAGTTCGTCGGCGGACTTGCGGTTGAAGTCTTTTGCAAAGCCAAGGCCGCTTCTTCCGTTTTCCAAGCCGCGGATCGCCTTTTGGAATGTTTCCTTAAATGTTTTTCCGATAGACATAACTTCGCCGACGGCCTTCATAGAAGTGCCGAGCGAATCTTCAACGCCGCGGAATTTTTCAAAGGCCCAGCGCGCGAATTTAAGAACGACATAGTCGCCGTCAGGCGCTCCGCCCGGAGTGTATTTTTCCAAAGTTCCGTCGCGCCAGTAGGGAATTTCGTCAAGCGTCATGCCGGAAGCCAATTTCGCGGAAATAAGCGCGATCGGGAAGCCGGTGGCCTTTGAGGCAAGCGCCGACGAGCGCGAAGTGCGCGGGTTGATTTCGATGATGACGACGCGGCCTGTTTTTGGATTGTGCGCGAACTGAACGTTCGTTCCGCCGATAACGCCGATTGACTCGACAATCTTAAAGGCGTCGCGCTTCAAGCGTTCTTCCAAATCCTTGTCGATTGTCATGAAGGGAGCGGAGCAGAAAGAGTCGCCCGTGTGGACGCCGACCGCGTCAATGTTTTCGATAAAGCAAATCGCGATCATTTGGTTCTTGGCGTCGCGGACAACCTCGACCTCAAGCTCTTCCCAGCCAAGAATCGATTCCTCAATCAAGCATTGGCGCGTCATCGACAAGTCAAGGCCGTTGGCGACAATCGTTCGCAATTCCTCGACGTTGTAGCAAAAGCCGCCGCCCTGGCCGCCCATCGTGTAAGCGGGACGAACGACAAGCGGAAAGCCGATTTCTTCTGCGATTTTCTCGGCGCCTTCAATCGTGTGGCAAATGCCCGAGCGGGGAGTGTCGATGCCAAGATTTTTCATCGTCTCCTTAAAGACTTCGCGGTCTTCTCCGCGCTCAATCGCGTCAAGGTTGACGCCGATTACTTGGACTCCGTACTTGGAAAGAACGCCGGCCTTGTTCAATTCCATCGCCATGTTCAAGCCGGTCTGGCCGCCAAGGTTGGGAAGCAGCGCGTCGGGACGCTCCTTTTCTATAATCTGAGAAAGACGCTCAACGTTAAGCGGCTCGATGTAAGTGGCGTCGGCCATAACCGGGTCTGTCATAATTGTGGCCGGGTTTGAGTTTACCAATACAATTTTATAGCCCTGTTCGCGAAGGGCTTTGCAAGCCTGCGTTCCAGAATAGTCAAACTCGCATGCCTGACCGATAACAATCGGGCCCGAGCCGATAATCAAAACCTTGTTGATGTCCGTTCTCTTCATATTATTTGCTCCTAAGACAAAATCCTATAGAAAAAAACGAAATTTTTCTAGTACCTTTGTTTTTCTTCCCCTAAAAAGGCAGTTGCGCTATAATGCGTTAAAATGAAAGATAATTGGCAAGCCATGTGCGACGACATATTGAACGGACTCTCAAGCGGCGACTGCAAGACCAAAAAGCCGCGCCTATTGCTGCACGCTTGCTGCGCGCCTTGTTCCAGCTACACGCTGGAATACTTGCTAAAATATTTTGACATAACTATCTATTACTATAATCCAAACATTCATCCGGCGGAAGAATACGCCCGCCGTTTGGAAGAACTCAAAAATTTTTTGCCGCGCTTTTTGGCCGACAAGAATAGTTCGGCGGGGACCGCGGCGGCAGGCGCAACAATAGACTTGCAAGAAGCCGATTACAATCCCCAAGATTTTTTTGACGCGGTTCAAGTCCAACGCGACAATTTGGAATCCGAGCCCGAACGGGGCGAGCGCTGCCGCCGCTGCTACCAACTGCGAATGGAGCGCGCTTATGAGTACGCGCGGCAAAAGGGCTTTGACTGGTTCACCACGACGCTCAGCATAAGTCCCCACAAGGACGCGCGAATGATAAACGAGATTGGCCGCGCCTTGGAAGAGCGGGCCAAGAACGCCTTGCAAGCCAAAGACTGCGGGCCGCAATCTTTGGCTGCAACCGATAACAGTTTGCAAGACCAAAATGCGGCCGCGCCAATCGCGCAATCCGCGCCAAAATTCCTCTACAGCGACTTTAAGAAAAAGAACGGTTACAAACGAAGCCTTGAGCTTTCAAAAGAATACGGCCTCTACCGCCAAGATTATTGCGGCTGCGTTTACTCAAAAGAAAACATCGAGCGGTCGCGCGCGGGCGGCTGCCTCAACTAAACTCGGCGCAAATTCTTTTTAAGGCCTCTTGCAAAATCGGCCTTGGCGTCGCGCAATTTATTCGTTGGAATTTTTCTCCCTCGGACCCGAACATCCTTCCGTCGTCCAGCCAGACCTTGGCCTTGTTTAAAATCTTGTCCGAAATTTCATGGTCGCTCAAGCCGGCAAAGGCCGAAAAGTCCAGCCACAAAAGGTATGTTCCTTGCGGCTCGACCGCGCGAATTTTTGGGCAGTTTTGCTTTATGTATTCTATAGCGAATTGAATGTTTTGCCAAATGTAATCTTTGGCTTGGTCAAACCATTCCGCGCCTTCCGAGTAAGCCGCCGTCGCGGCGGCGATTCCCATAAGGTTGGGCTCGTCGTATCCTGTCTTGTCGCACTCATTTTTGAAGTACGCGCGGATTTCTTTGTTGGGAATTATGATGTTTGAAATTTGCAAGCCCGCAAGGTTAAAGGTTTTGATTGGCGACGTGCAAATTATCGAAGAGTCCGCCGCTTCCTTTGATAGCGACGCCCAGATTGTGTGCTTATGGCCTTCAAAAGTTATGTCGGAATGAATTTCATCGCTGACGACAATTGTTTTATGCTTCGCGCAAATTTCGCTTAGGCGCAAAAGTTCTTCGCGCGTCCAAACGCGGCCGCCGGGATTGTGGGGCGAGCATAAAATAAAAAGCTTTATTTTTTCTGAAACAATTTTGTTTTCAAAGTCGTCAAAGTCAATTTGGTATAAGCCGTTTTTTAGGACAAGCGGGTTGTTGAACACGCGGCGGCCCAAGGCCCTTATCATGTTGAAGAAGGGATAGTAAACCGGCTTTTGAATCAAGACTCCGTCGCCTTCGTTTGTAAACGCCTTTATCGCCGCCGTTATCGCAAAAACAACGCCTGGTGTGTTCACGATCCATTCGTCTTGGATTTCAAAATCGTGCCGGCTCTTGAACCAATTTTTTAGCGCTTGGTAGTATCTGCCGTCGGGCCGGCTGTAGCCAAAGATTCCGTGCCGAGCGCGTTCGGCAAGCGCCTTTTGAATGCAAGGAGCGGTTGGAAAATCCATGTCAGCCACCCAAAGGCTTATCGCGTCTTGAGGCTTGTTCCTTTCTTTGGCAAGGTCATACTTTATCGCAAAGGTGTTTTTTCTATCCGTTACTTTGTCAAAGTCAAATTTCATAGGCTCTCCATCGCTTGTCGCAAGTCTTGAATCAAATCGTCGGAATTTTCTATGCCAACGGAAAGTCGTAGAGTCTTTGGACTGATTCCGTTTTTGAGGCGGATTTCTTCGGGAACGTCCGCATGGGTCTGAGTGACTGGATATGTAATTAGTGTTTCGACTCCGCCAAGGCTTTCGGCAAATTGAATCAAGCGGACGCTGCCAAGAACGGCCTTTGCTTTTTCTTCCGTTTCCAAGTTGAACGTCAGCATGGCGCCAAATCCGCGCGCTTGTTTTTTTTGTATCTCGTGACCCGGATGTTCAGGAAGTCCTGGGTAAAGGACGCGCTCAACTGATTTTTGAGTCTTTAGCCATACGGCGATTTTTTGGGCGTTCTCTTGCGCGCGCTCCATTCTAAGCGCCAAAGTTTTTATGCCGCGTATGGTAAGCCAGCTGTCAAATGGCGGAAGTCCCGCCCCCGTAGTCTTGATTAGAAAGCGCAGTTTTTCTTGGATGTCCGCGCGGTTTGTGACCACAAAGCCAGAGAGCGTGTCGTTATGACCGCTCAAATATTTTGTTCCTGAATGGACAACGATGTCGGCGCCAAGGGCGAGCGGGTTTTGGAAGTAAGGCGACATAAAGGTATTGTCAACTATTAAAAGGACACCGCGCTTTTTTGCCAGATTCGCGATGGCGGCGATGTCCGTTATGTTCATCATTGGATTGGTTGGAGTTTCGATGTAAAGCGCTTTTGTGTTTGGTTTTATCAAAACTTCAATGTTGTCGCTGGCAAAATTGGCGCGCGAAAATTCAATTCCATTTTTTCTTGAAACGTTGTCAAAGAGCCTTATGGAGCCGCCGTAAAGGTCAGCGTCAACGATGATGTGGTCGCCCGGCGAAAACATTTCCATCACAAGACTTATCGCCGCCATTCCGCTAGAAAGGGCCAGCGCGTCGAGCCCGCCTTCCAATTGGCAAACAAGTTTTTCTACTCGCTCCCTGGTAGGATTTTGAAGGCGGCTGTAGTCGTAGCCTCCGCTCTGGCCTACGCCTGGATGGGCGTAAGTGGCGGTTTGATAAATTGGAAAACTTACAGAGCCATAGCGCTTGCAACCGTCCGTCGAAATTTTTTCCAAGTGAACGCATTTTGAATCCAATTTAAGGTCCATTTTTCGCCTCGCTAAATTACATATTCAACGCGCTTGAGAGTTCTCTGCAAAAATTGCCGCGTTCTTTCTTCTTTGGGATTGTTGAAGATTTCTTTTGCAGTTCCTTTTTCAACCACAACTCCTCCGTCCATAAAAACAACTTGGGAGGCGACTTCTTCGGCAAAAGACATTTCGTGGGTGACGACAATCATCGTCATTCCTTCTTTTGCAAGCTCCTTTATTACAGAAAGAACTTCGCCGACCAATTCAGGATCAAGGGCGCTTGTCGGCTCGTCAAAAAAGACCACGTCGGGATTTGGAGCGATCGCGCGCGCGATTCCGACTCTTTGCTGCTGGCCGCCAGAAAGCTGCGAGGGATAAAAATCTTTTCTGTCCAAAAGGCCGACTTTTTTTAGCGTGCGCTCGGCGATTTCTTTGGCTTTGTCTTTGGGAATCTTTCGGGCAGTGACAAGGCCTTCCATGACGTTTTCAAGCGCGGTCTTGTTGTTGAACAAGTTGAAGTTTTGAAAGACAAAGCCGGTCTTTCTTCTTACTTCGAGAATTGTTTTCTTATGCGCGCGCGAAAGGGAAGTCTTTATCGTGTCAAAGTCCAAAGTTCCTTGGTCGGCGGTTTCCATAAAGTCAAGGCAGCGCAAAAAGGTTGTCTTTCCCGAGCCGGAAGGTCCAAGGATGACCACGACGTCTCCCTTTTTGACTTCGAGGTCAACGCCTTTTAGAATTTCGTTTTTTCCAAACGCTTTGTGAACGTTAGTCGCCTTTAACATTTGGCCTCCTCAAGCCTTTCGCTTTTGCGCTTTTCTTCGTTCAATAAATTTGAACAGCCATTCAATTCCAATGTTGAGCGCGATGTAAAAAACCGCGATTACAAAATACGCTTCGACATATCCAAGATTCCTTGACGCGTTTGTCTTTGCAAGCGCCGTCACTTCGGGGACTCCAAAGACAAAGGCCAGGGAACTCATTTTTACGATTCCCGTTGCGTATGTGCAAAGAACCGGAAGACAATGGTCCACCACTTGCGGAAAAATTATCCGCCTGTAGGCTTGGCCTTTTGTAAGGCCCACGGAATAGGCGGCCTCCAACTGGCCCTTGCTGACAGCGCTCAAGCCGGCCCTGGACATTTCGGACATCAAGGCGGTAAAGTACAAGAGCAAGAGCGCGTAGGCGTACCAATAGCCCTTTATCACGTTGACGTTAAAGTCAATGTTTTTTTCAAACAAATACTTTTGGATGGCGGTCGGAAAAGCGATGAAAAATAGATAGGCTTGGACCATAAAGGGAGTTCCGCGAATGAAGCTTACGTAAACCGAAAGTATTTTTGCCAAAAGCGACTTTTTGTTTTCCTTTCCGACCGCCACAAGAAATCCCAAGAAAAACGAAAGCGTAAAAATTATACAAACGATTTCCAGCGTTACGGGAAGGCCCTTGAATGTGATGATTATTGTCTGCCAAGCGAATTTCCAGTCAAAGTTCATCTGCCGCCCGCCTTGTTCTTTGAAAGAACGGAATCAAGCGCCGCGGAAATTTTTTCTATCGCAAAAGCCAGCGCCCAATAGATTAAAGTCAAGGCTATGTAAATTTCCAAGACGTACTTGCTGAAAGTCGTGTTGTTCAAAAGGTTTGCCTTTCCAAAAACGTCGACAAGGCCGATCGTAAAGGCAAGGCTTCCGTCTTTTAGAAGGCCGATGATTATCGTTGACAAATTTGGCAGGGCAAAGTAAAAGGCTTGTGGCAGCATTATTCGCCGGATGATTTGCAAGTTGGTCATGCCCACGCTCTCTCCGGCTTCGTATTGGCCATGGGGAACGGAACAATAAGCGCCGCGCATTATCTCTGAAATCGAAGCGGAGCAAAGAAGGGTCAGGGTGACGCAAACATAGAACATTCGGTTCTGCGTGTCTATATGGACGATAAAAGGCAAGCCGTAATAGACCAAGAACAAAAGCACGACAGGCGGGACAGACCTAAAGATTGCTGTGTAGGCCACTCCAATGTTTTTTAGGGCGCGATTTTTGCTAAGCTTAAATCCAGTCAAAACCGCTCCAAAGACCAAGCTTATCCCAAGCGACACCGCAACATAAAAGAAGGTGACCTTGAGGTAAGGGAGAAGTTTTGGAATGTACGAAAAAAAGCGCTCTATGTTAAAATGCATGTTTTAGTTTCCGCTGTTGTTTTGCGCCGAACGCGCCTGCTTGAACGTGTTGGAATAAATTTTTTCCAGCAAATACAAGGCGCCCGAATATCCCGCGTACGAGCCGTTTGTGACCACATCGGTTGTTACCGGCATGCTGAGGCTCACAAAAAACACATCCTTCTTTTTGGCGAGCTGGTTTTCCCAATAAGAGCCTAGAATCAAAGCCTTCTTTGAGCCGCCAATCTTTTTTTCGATGTCCTGGACAATAAGCTCGCCGTCCGCTTGGAAGAACAGCGCGCTTTCGTAGTCAGGAAGAATTTTTTTGAACTCTTCCTTTATGCCCGCTTCCGCAGTTTTTGGCGGATCGTCGTCAAGGTAAATTCCTTTTGGAATGTAGCCAAGCTCGTTGGCCAAAAAGTCCGCCACGCCCAAGGCGTAGAGGCTGTCGCCCGCGACGTAAAGTTCGTAGGGAACTGCTCCCTTGTATTCCGCCAAAAAGTCGGCGAAAGAAACAAGGTATTCGTAAAATCTTTTTTCTTCTTTTTTTATAACGCTTTCTGTAAAGGCGGAATCCAATTCCAAACTTTGCGCGACGGCCCTAAGGAAGGCCGACGTTGCCTTGGCGCCAACAGGCAAGTAGGGAAAATTCAAAAATGGCGTTCCGTACTTTAACTTAAGATGGTTCACAATTTTCTTTCCGCACCAGGGGCCCAAAAGAATGTTTAGGCGCGCGTTTGGAATTTGCTTCCATTCAGAAACGCCGTCGCTCAAGGTTCCAAAAAGAATGTTGACCTTAAGGCCAAGCTTTTCTAAAAGGCCTTTTATTTCTTCCAAGTCGCCGCGCCAAAATGTGTCTTGGTAAGGAACGGAAGCAAAAACGTTGACGAGTTTTTCTTGGACTTGCGGGCCCTCTTCTTGATAGAAGGAATCGACATATTGGTCGATAATTCCGTTCACTACGACTTCATGTCCAAAATAAGAGTTGCCTCTAAAGCCCGCGCAGTCCACGCCGACGACAGGCTTTCCTTGTTCGGCGAAAGTTCCGGCAACTTCGGCCGCGTTGTCTCCGATGATTCCAGCCGTGCAGCCCGACATCGCGACGTAAAGGTCGCCCTTGATGACTTTGAGCGTTCCTTCGATAAGCGAGGCGAGTTTTTTTTCGCCTCCAAAGACTACTTCTTTTTCGCTTGAGTTTGTGCAGGAGACATGGATTCCTCCGGCGTAACCCTCGCCCTGGAAGCCCGATTGGGTCGCGGCGAAAATGTATTGCTTTGACGAGCAGCCCGGGCCTGCGTGGATAATCGGAATGCCGCCTGGTATGGCCAAAACTGTTTGCTGCGCCGCCAGAGCGCAAGAAAATCTTGGTTGTGAAATCAATGAACTCATAGTGACGCTCCTTCTTGGCTCATCCACCAATCTGTGTAAGGAAGTGTTGAATGTTCCTGAATGTTCTGGTTGAATTTTCTTGTAATGTAATTTTCCCAAAGGCGCTCGCCCAATCTCAAGAGGCCGTCGTAGCCTACGCTTATGTTTGCGTCGCCTTCAAAGGTCGAAGGTATTCCCAACTTGTAGCCCAAGATCGTCAATCCTTCGTGTCTTGTAAGAAGGAAATCCGGGCGCAAGCGCTTTAGTTCCTTTATGATAATGTAGGGCTGCTTTGTGCAGACCGTAAAATTCTTTATGTCGCCCGCAGTCTCTATCAGCGCGCCAAGAGTGTCAACGTTTCCGCTGTCAGTCTTTTGGTCGTGGTGCAGGGCGTTGATTCCGATTACGGTAAGGCCAAGGTCGCTCAAGGCGCTGGCAAGGTTGTGGGTAAAGGAGTCGCCCGCGATGACGTAAACAGTTTTTCCCTTAAATTTTTCTCTGTAATCATTCAAGCGCTCTTCGATTCTTTTGTGCTCGCTTTCGATAACTTCTTCAACAATGTCGCTTTTGTTAGTGAGGCGAGCGACTTCCCTAAGCCAGGCGTCAGTCCATTTTAGTCCGTAAGGAGGAGCGGCCTTTACTTGAGGGACGCCAAAGTGTTCCGCAAAGGCCGTGATAACATAAGTGGAAAGGGTTTCGCACATCGTCGCCGAGCAAGTCGCCTCGCTGATTTTTTCCAACTGGGGAACGGAATTCATCGGAACCACGTATTGGGTTCTCAATCCCAGTTTTGCCAAGAGGGGAGTGAAGACGTCGCTTCCTTGGAAGTTGTAAACGTTTACCAAATCCTTTTGGCGTTCTTTTGCAGGTTTTACAATATGTTTTGTTATGGCGTGAAAAGCCGCGTCAAAGCCGGTTGACCAAATCTTTGACTTGAAGCCTTCGCAAGAAACAGGAATTACCGGTATTCCAAGCTCGGCAGCCGCTTCGGAGGCGGCGCTTTCTACGTCGTCGCCTACGATGCCCGAAGCGCATGAAGTTGTGATAAAAATTGCGCTTGGATTTGCCCTTTTGTGGACTTCCAAGCAGGCCTTGATTATTTTTTCAACGCCGCCATAAATTGTGTCGCGTTCCTGTATGTTTGTGCAAATTGTTTCGCACTTAAAGTCGGGAAGCTTCCTGTCTCTTGCGCAGGCGTGGCCGCCGTTGTCTCTTGTCGCTTGAAGAGCGTAACAGCCTATAGGAGAATGGCAAACAACAGCCGCGTCTTGAATGAAAGTCAAAAGCGTGTTGGCGCAAAATTCCTGGCAGTCGCTGCATTGTCCGTAACAGGATGTCGGCGTTTTGAGGCTTGCGGTCTTTGACTTTTCGTGAAGTTCGCTGGCCGGGCCTTTGAACGATGTTATCGAGTTTAGCCTTCGCTCGCGAATTTCCGGCGATGCGGATGAAATGTTGATTGCCATAAGTTCTCCTTAGTTAAAAGCGCGGGCATAAACCCGCGCGTTGCGTTTTAGTCAGCGAAGTCCGCGTATTCTCCTGAGTACGCGTCGTAGCCGTAGAACTTGCGCGAAAGTTCCGAGGCGATTCCTTCGGCCTTGACTTGTTTGAGGGCTTCCACATAGCGGTCAAGGAACTTCTGGTCGATTCCCTTGCGGAAAAGTGTGTAGGCTCCTACGTTTTGAGTTGCGACCCAAGTAACTTGGTCGACGTACTCGTGGTAGGCTCCGTCCTTTGACACGAAGTTTGTTTGGTAGTCAGTCTTTTGCGCGCAAGTGGCTCCATAGCGGCCAACGCCGACGTAGTTCTGCGTGCTTCCCCAAGTCTGTTCCGAAGTTGTTTCAAAGATCAACTTGTTGTCAGGATTCTGCTCGTTATAAACTTCAAGAATGTAAGTTGAGCCGTAGCCAGAGTTTTGGGGAGCGACCTTGAGGCCGTCCTTTTGCTTCTTGGCAAGGTCTGACAAAGAAGAAACGCCGTCGGCGAATTCTTTTCTAATCAACATTCCGGTCCAAGTAAAGTCGAGGGGCTCGCGGGGAATCTCAAATTTTTCGATTCTTTCGCGCGAAAGGAAAAAGTCTCCGACGGAACCGTCGTAGTTTCCTGTCTGAAGGCCTACGCGAAGGTCGTCCTGGCTTGTCGGAATGAATTCGATCTTGTACTCGGGAAGACGCTTGGCGATCTCTCTCCAAACTTCAACTTCTTCGCCGGTAAGCTTGTCGTTTTCGTCGACGTAGCTGCAAACGCCTTCGTCCTGGGCAAAGGCGATTTTAATTGTCTGCTTTCCTGATTTGCCCGTTCCATTTTTTGAGCAGGAAACAAATCCCAATGTCAATGCGATTACGGCCGCGGCCGCAATTAAATTTTTTTTCATTTATTACTCCTGTTATTTGTTTTGGGCAATATGATTGTCCACTTTGTAAAAATATTCGGCGACTGCGTTCAACGCTTTTTCCACCGAACAATCCAACTCGTCAAAAACAGAAATCCCCAATCGGGAAAACTCTTTTTGTACCTTAAATCCAATCCGCGCCGCCACGACAGCCCTGCAATCCTTTAAAAGCTCAACCTTCGCTCCCGCTTGCGCGCAGCATCCTTCATTTTCCGCGCCTCCTTTATCCGATGGAACGTAATCGCGCTTTTGGGCAAAGCGCCATTCAATTCCGTCGGCTTCGTAAACCAAGTAACTCTCCGCCTGGCCAAAATGCAAGTCGATTTTGCTTCCGTCGCTTGTCGCGACCGCAATCAAGTACGCCATCTGGCCTTCCTTATATTTTGTAATCGTCCGCCATGTCCATGAGGCCGTATTCAAGCAAAATCTGCTCAAGGCGCTCTTGAGTCATCGGCGTCGGAATGGTGAAGGTTTGGTTGTTGATGACCGCTTCGGCCAGATTCCTGTACTCCTTGGCTTGGTTTGAGTCCGGCTTGTATTCGATGACAGTCTTTCGGTTTATCTCCGCGCGCTGAACGATGTTGTCGCGGGGAACGAAATACAAAAGCTGGGTTCCCAGTTCCTTGCTAAAGGCGCGCAAAAGGTCAAGCTCGCGGTCGACATTGCGGCTGTTGCAAATGATTCCTCCAAGGCGGACGCCGCCGGCCTTGGCGTAACGGCTGATTCCCTTGGCGATGTTGTTGGCGGCGTAAAGGGCCATCATCTCGCCCGAAGCGACGATGTAAATTTCCTTGGCCTTTCCTTCGCGAATCGGCATGGCAAAGCCGCCGCACACTACGTCTCCAAGAACGTCGTAAAAGACAAAGTCAAGGTCGTCGGTGTAGGCGCCAAGATTTTCCAGCATGTTAATGGAAGTGATGATGCCGCGGCCGGCGCAACCGACGCCTGGCTCAGGTCCGCCCGATTCGACGCAGCGGGTTCCGCCAAAGCCTGTTCGCATGATGCGGTCAAGCTTGACGTCTTCGCCTTCGTCGCGAATGGTGTCCAAAACCGTTTTTTGCGCGAGGCCTCCCAAAAGCAAGCGGGTCGAATCGGCCTTGGGGTCGCAGCCGACGACCATGACTTTTTTTCCGTGCTCTACAAGGCCCGCGGTCAAGTTTTGCGTCGTTGTCGATTTTCCGATTCCGCCTTTTCCATAAATGGCGATTTGTCTAATTTCACCCATTTTTTTCTCCTCGTTATTAAAGTAGTAATTCTATATGAATACTAGGCATTATTCTTAAAAAAAAACGCCTTTTAACGGCGTTTTTTTTGCCCAGAGCGCGAGCCTTGGCGCAAAAACCAAAGCCCTGGCCTTTCCCCTTAGTTTCCGCTAAAAAGAGAAGTTGAAAGGTAGCGGTCGCCAGAATCGGGCAAGAGAACCACGATTGTTTTTCCCTTGTTTTCGGGCCGCTCGGCAAGGATTTTTGCCGCTTTCAAAGCCGCTCCGCTAGAAATGCCGACCAAAATGCCCTCGCTCTGGGCAAAGGCCCTGCCTTCGGCAAAGGCGTCCTCGTTTTCGATCGGGATGATTTCGTCGTAAATCTTTGTGTTAAGTACGGAGGGAACGAATCCCGCGCCGATTCCCTGGATTTTGTGGACTCCAGCCGTTCCCTTTGAAAGAACGGGGCTCGTGGCCGGCTCTACGGCTATTACTTTAATGTTGGGGTTCTTTTCCTTAAGGTATTCTCCAACGCCTGTCAAAGTTCCGCCTGTTCCTACGCCCGCGACAAAGTAATCGATTTTGCCGTCTGTCTGCTCCCAAATTTCAGGGCCGGTTGTGTTTTTGTGGGCTGTGGGGTTGGCAGGGTTTTCAAACTGGCTTGGGATGAATGAGCCGGGCGTGGATTTTTGAATTTCCTGGGCCCTTTCGATGGCGCCCCTCATTCCTTTGGCTCCTTCGGTAAGAACGATTTCGGCGCCAAAGGCTTTAAGCAAATTGCGGCGCTCTACGCTCATTGTTTCGGGCAGGGTCAAAATGGCGCGGTAGCCTTTTGCGGCGGCTACGGCGGCCAATCCGATTCCTGTGTTGCCCGACGTGGGTTCTATGATTGTGGCGCCGGGTTTGAGCAAGCCTTTGGCCTCAGCGTCTTCGATCATCGCAAGGGCGATTCTGTCCTTTACGCTTCCCGCAGGATTCAAATATTCAAGCTTTGCGAGAATGGTCGCATCCTTAATTCCCGCTTTCTTGGAATAAGAGTTCAACTGCAATAGAGGTGTCTTTCCTATCAGTTCCAACGCGCTCTGCTTAATGTCTGCCATAAGTGTCTCCTTGTTATAATAATAACCTAGTTTTACGCTAGGAATATAGGTTATTTATACAGCGCTCCGCCCTTTTTGTCAATAGAATTTTTAAAAGAATTTCAAAATTCTTAAAATCCTTCTCCAATTTGGGCGGCTCTTTTAACTGCTGGCGTCAATCCGCTACTCAAACAGGCCCTTTGAAAAATACCGGTCTCCTCGGTCGGGAAGAACGATGACATAGTTTCCTTTTTCGCCTTCCTTGTTGATGAATTTTAACGCGGCGGAAAAAGCCGCTCCGCTTGAAAATCCGGCGATGATTCCTTCTTTTTGGGCCAGCTCGCGGCAGCCATCGACCGCGTCTTGGTCTGTAACTTTTACCACTTGGTCAACAAGGCTCATGTCCATAGTCTTGGGAATAAAGTCGTTTCCGATTCCCTCGATGTTGTAGTCTGCGTGTTCTCCGCCGCCAATCAAAGAGCCGACAGGGTCAGCCAAAATTCCCTTTGTGGCCGGTCTTTTTTCCTTTAGAAACTTTACGATTCCAGCGTAAGTGCCGCCGCTTCCAGCGCCCGCGATTAGATAGTCAACCTTGCCGTCAAGCGCGTCGTAAATCTCGGGACCGGTGGTTTTGTAATGCGCCTCTGGGTTGGCGGGATTTTCAAATTGCTTTAGGGCAATAGCGCCGGGAATCGACGCGCGTATTTCTTCGGCTTTTTGCGAGGCGCCGCGCATTCCAAGCTCGCGGGGAGTGTTTACGATTTCCGCGCCGAGCGCGCGCATAAGCGTTTGCTTTTCTTGCGAGAATTTTTCGGGCACGACGAAAATCACGCGGTAGCCTTTTTGCAGCGCGGCAAACGCTATTCCCAAGCCTGTGTTGCCCGCCGTTCCTTCTACGATTGTTCCGCCTTTTTTTAGGAGTCCGTCGCGTTCGGCGGCTTCAACCATAAAGCGCGCGGTGCGGTCTTTTACGCTTCCGCTTGGGTTGTAAAACTCCAGCTTGGCGTAAAGATTTATGCCGGCAGGAAGCCAAAAGCTTCCGAGTTTTACTAGCGGAGTGTTGCCAACCAATTCTTGCATTGAATTATAGTAGTTCATAAGCATGTTCTCCATATAATGCCGCTGTTACAACGCTACGCTCTTTTTTTTAGAGGAAGCGATTTAAATGCGTTCTCACGAGCGCTGACAATCACGCGGCTATTTTTTGCTAATTTCAATCGCTGCGTCCAAGTCGGCGATGATGTCCGCCGCGCTTTCGATTCCTACAGAAAGGCGAATCAAGCCGTCGGTGATTCCAACCTTGTCGCGAATGTCCTTGGGAATTGACGCGTGCGTCATGCTGGCCGGGTGGCAGGCCAAACTTTCAACGCCTCCAAGGCTTTCGGCGAGCGAAACCAATTTAAGCGAAGAAAAGAATTTTTTGATGTTGTAATTTTCTTTTAGTTCGAACGAAATCATCGCTCCGCCATTTTTGGCTTGCTTTTTGTTCACCTTGTAGCCGGGGTCTGTCTTGAGACCGGGATAGTAAAGCTTTTTTACCGCGGAATGTTTTTGCAAATGAAGCGCGATTTTTTCCGCGTTCTCTACGTGGCGGTCAAGGCGAACGCCCAATGTCTTTATTCCGCGAATCAAAAGGAAGGAGTCAAAGGGACCGAGCACTCCGCCCGTTGCGTTTTGAATAAAGGCGATTTTTTCGGCAAGCGCCTTGTCGTTGACAACCGCAAGCCCGGCCACCAAGTCGCTGTGGCCTCCCAAATATTTTGTCGCGGAATGAACTACGATGTCGATTCCTTTTTCTATCGGCCGCTGAATGTATGGCGTCATAAAAGTGTTGTCAACGATTGAAAGAATTTTGCGCTTCTTTGCAAGCTTGGCCACGCCCTCCAAGTCGGTGATTGTCAAAAGCGGGTTTGCGGGGCTTTCAACCCAAATCGCCTTTACGTCGCTTGTAATTTTTTGTTCCAGCGTCTTTAAGTTTGAAGTGTCTTCAATTGAGTATGTTATTCCAAAGTTTTTGAAGATTTTGTCCAGCACGCGGAAAGTGCCGCCGTAGACATTGCTTGAAATTATTATTTTGTCGCCGCTTTTAAATAGGCTTATGATAGCGGTTGACGCGGCCATTCCCGACGCAAAGGCAAAGCCGCGGCTTCCGCCTTCTAGTTGGGCGATTAAGGCTTCAAGCGCGGCGCGGGTTGGGTTGCCTGTGCGCGAGTATTCCCAGCCAGTGTTTTTTCCAAGTCCCGTCTGCCTATATGTTGAGGTTTGGTAAATCGGAACATTTACCGCGCCCGTGAGAGCGTCGCCGTCAATTCCGCCGTGAATCAAAGCTGATTCTATGTCGTTGTAATTCTTTGCCATTTTTTATTTCCTCCTAGCCGTGAGAAAAGGTTCCGTCCAATCTCACTGGTTTAATGTAAACTTGTTTTGAAAAGTCCTCTCCGCCTGGGACGCCAACCGCGTCGGCGCGGCAGCGTTGGCAATGCCTAAAGACTTTTATGTACTTTTCGCATTCGCTTCTTGCCCAAGACAAGTCGGCGCAAGAGGGCGCGGTACACCAAGAAAATTGGTGTTGCGGTATCAGCGGAATGATGTTGTATACTGTCGCGCCGCGCTCAGCGACTGTTTTTGCCACAAGCGGAATGTGCTCGCGGTTTATTTCAGGAATGAAAACCGTGTTCACCTTTACTGTCACGCCCGCGCTTGAAACTTTTTCTATTCCTTCCAGTTGGTTCTTTATCAAAATCCGCGCGGCCTCGATTCCTTCAATGCGCATGCCATTGTAAATTATGAACTCGTTTATCTTGGCCTGAATCTCCGGGTCAACCGCGTTTACCGTCACGGTAAGCGTGTCGATTTGCGCGTCGATGATTTCGTCCGCCTTTTGCGGAAGCAGCAAGCCGTTTGTGCTCATGCACTTTATCATTTTGGGAAACTCATCGCGCACTTTGCGGAATGTTTTGAGCGCAAAATCCGTTGCAAGCGTGTCGCCGGGGCCTGCCACTCCAACAACCGTAAGGTCTGGCGAAAGTTTCACCGCGCGCCTAATCGCGTCAATCGCTTCGTCTGGGCTGATTATGCCGCTTGCAACGCCGGGACGGTTTTCAATTTCGTTAAAGTCACGCTTGCAAAAGCGGCATCCGATGTTGCAGCCAGGGCTTACCGGCAAATGAATGCGGCCCTTGTTTGACTTGGCGCCAAGCGCGAAACACGGATGGTCTTTTGAGATTTCTTCGAATGTCTTTGCCATGTTTCGCCTCCTTTTGTCACAATAAGTTCTGCTCTTTTATCGCAAGCGCGATTTTGTCAATGCTTCCGGCGGCCTCAAAAACTTTAAGGCCTTTGCCCAACATGTAAGCGGCGGCTGGCTGTCCGATTTTTGCCACAAACAGCGCCTTGCAGTCTTTTAGCAGTTCGTAGGCAGGCTCAAAGTTTTCGCTGCAAGAGCCGCCGCAAACTGGCGGCATTTTGCGCGTCTCCACAAATTCCGCGTCGGCAGTAAAATCGTAGATTTGCCAATAGCGCGCGTGGCCAAAGTGCTCGTCCACCGCAAGGCCGTCAACGCTCGCAAAGCCCACAAGTCGCCGCTCGTTTTGGTCTTGCGCGATTTTATCTTGGCCGTCTTCCATCACCGCCTCCCATCCTAGCGGTAACGTTCAAGCGCGTTGTTGTAAACATCTTCTATCACGCGCAAGGCTCCCGTGTAGCCAACATAATTTGTCGTCAACACAAGGCGCATTTGCATTGGGTTTGCCGCCTCCACAAAACAATAATCTTTCTCCTTTGCCAGATCGCTGTCCCAGGCGGCGCCGACTATCAAGCCGCGGCCTTCATGCTTTATATCGCGAATGATGTCGGCGGCCTTTCCCGCGTCGGGAATGAACTCGGCGCCGATTTTTCTTTTTTCGCTGATTGAAAGCAAGTCGTCCAAAATCGCCTGCTGGTATTTTGACGGCGTGTTGTCCACGATGAACTGCTCGACAGGAACGATTCCCGTTTCGTGAAGCAAAAAGCGGGAAAGGCCGACGACATATCCCGCGTCGTGAATTATGTGCGCGAACCTCGGAAGTCCGTAGCGGAATTCCAAAAGGAAGGTCGCCAGGTTGTCAATCTCTTCGTAGTAGGAATCGATTTGATGCTGGATGAATTTCTTGGCCTTCTCAACGTTAAGATCCGCTCCATGAGCAATCGCGAAGTCCAATAGGCCGTTCAAAAAAGCCGTGGTCGCGTTGTCTCCGATTGGAACTGAATGGAACCAAAAATATTCCTGGTCGTAGCGGGCCTTCAAGTTGTCCGCGATAGTCTTTCCATACCAAGGCGAAACCAAAACGTTGAAGTTGGCGCGCGGAATTTGCTGCCATTCCTTGACGCCCTTGCAGTCGGGTCCAAAGAGAACATGAACCTTTAGGCCCAATCCTTTTAGCAGGCGGCGGTATTCGGCAAGGTTTCCTTTCCAAAATGGATCTTGAAAGGGAATGCTCGCTATCAAGTTGACCGTGTTCCGTTCCGAGCGCGGCTCGTTTTCGTCCTCAAAGCGGGTCACATATTGGTCGATGATTGCGTTGACCACCGACGAATGCGAAACGTAATTGTTCGACTTGAAGCCCGGCGTGTCAACCGCGACAATTGGCTTTCCCTGCGCGGCAAATTCGTCCACGACGCTCTGGATGTCGTCGCCTACAATTCCGCCGGTGCAGCCTGTCATGACAACCTGCAAGTCGGTGTCCAAAACCTTGTATGTGTTTTCGATGTTTTCGCGCAAATGCTTTATTCCGCCAAAGACTACTTCCTTTTCGGTAAAGGCGGTGCATGGGCTTGTGGAGCCGCCCGCGTAGCCTTTGGAGCGTTCAAAGAAGCCGCTTATCATTTCGCCGCAGCCAGGGCCGGAGTGCAAAATCGGAACGGCCTTTGGAATCGCCACGACGCTTTGCAAGGCGCCAAGCGCGCAAGTGTATCTTTCTTGTTCAATTGAACCTGTGTAATTCGCCATTAGTATCTCCGTCAGTTTTTATTTGTATTGAAAATAATCCGTCTGCTGCGTGAGCCACCATTTGGTGTAGGGGTTCAGCGCGTGCTTTTGGAAGTTCTTGACGAACTCGTCGTTTTCGATTGTGTCGACAATCATGTTACCGTATTTTACAAGGCCTTCATAGCCCATGCCCGCGTGCTCGTCGCCGACCAAAAGGCTTGGTATTCCAAGCTTGGCTCCCCACAAGGTCATTCCGCCGTGGCGGGCCAACATCACGTCCGGGTGGACTTTCACAAGCGCGTTCACAAGCTCAAATTCCTGCTTGTTGCAAACGTTAAAATGCGGAACGTCTCCGTAGTCGCCCACGCGCTGCTTGAGCTGATCGTTTTCGTCGCGACCAGAGTCAAATTCCGCGTCGTGGTGGAAGACAGAAGCGCCCACGGCCTTTAAGCCCAACTCTCCGATAATGTCCAAGAGCGCGTGTCCGTGCGCCGCGCCCGCCGCTACATAGGCCGTCTTTCCGGCCAATTTTTTTCTTATCTCTTCAATTTGAGGAAGGTACTTTTCCTTTTTCTCCGCGATGACTTTTTCAGCCACGTCTTCTTTGCCCAAAAGTTTTCCAAGCGCGCGGAACCAGCGGTCGGTTTGCGCGATTCCATACGGCGGGGCGGAGGGAAGTTCGGGAACGCCAAATTCCTGTTCCAAAACGGCGCCCAAATAAGTTCCCAATGTCGAGCAGGCCTGGACTGTGGCGCAAGCTTCGCCCGCCTTGCTCAGTTCTTCAACTGTGTTGAAGGGAGTCAAGTAATTGGGCTTGGCCCCAAAGGGCGCGAACCAATCCGCGAAGGCGTCGCTGCCCCAAAAGTTTATTACATTAATCATGTCGGAACGATGTTTGTCGGACTTCTTGATGATCTTTCGCGCGAATCCGTGGTAGGCCGCGTCAAAGCCTGTCGTCCAAACTTTTGAGCGGAAGCCTTCGCAAGAGATTCCAACAATCGGAATTCCCAATTCCTCTTGCAGCTCGTCGCAAACGCTCTGAACGTCGTCGCCGACAATTCCCACCGCGCAAGTGGTCAATACAAAAATCGCGGCGGGTTTTACTCGTTCGTATACAGCGCGAATCGTCGCCTCAAGCTTTGCGTTTCCGCCGTAGACCGTGTCTTTTTCCTGGAGGTTTGTTGAAAAGATGCGGCGGCGTCGGTTTGTCTTGTTCCTGAGCGACGCGTTCACCCTGTATGTCATGTTAAATTCATGCAGGCAAGAAGAACAGCCGACCGGGCCGTGAGAAATCACAGCCGCGTCGGTTATCATCGAAACCATGCAGCCGGCGCGCGCTGTTGAGCAGCCGATGCATTGCGTGAACTTTCGGTTGTGGTCTTTTATGCCCACTGCCGATTCTTTAACCAAATCGTCGGCGTTGCCCAAAAAGCCCGTTATTGAATTGATTCTAAGTTCGCGGATTTGCACGTCCGGCAAAGCAAGGTTCACTGTTGACATTTCTGTTCTCCTCCTAAGTTACGGCTGCCGTTATTTGACAGGTATTACGGCTCCGTTGTACTTGTTCTTTATCCACTTTTGGACATCGTCACTGAGCAAAACCTTGACCAGCTTTTGAATGGCCGGGTCGTTCGCTCTGTCAGCCTTTGTTACGATGATGTTTCCGTAAGGGCTGTCGGCGGCTTCTTGGGCCAAGATGTTTGTCTTGATTCCAGACTCCAAAATCTTGTTGGTGTTGTTTACAAACAAGTCGTAGTCGGCGCGCGTCGGTATGATTTGAAACGCGTTGATTTCGACAATTTTAATTGGTTTTAGGTATTCAACGATGTCGCCTACGTTCGCGTCAAGAGCGCTCAAAGAATGCTCGCTCAATTTGATAAAGCCCAAATCGTTCAAAAGCTTAAGGCCGCGGTATTCGTTGGTTCCGTCGTCGGGAACGGCGATGACAAGTTTTTCGGGAACGTCTGAAAGTCTTGTGTACTTGTCGGAGTAAAGAGAAATTGGCTCAACGTGAATTGCGGCAACGCTGACCAAGTCCCAGCCGTTCTGCTTGTTTACAGAGTCCAAGTAGGGCTTGTGCTGGAAGTAGTTGAAGTCGGCCTCGCCATTTGCCGTTTTTTCGTTTCCAAGGTTGTCGGAAGCGTCCTGCAAGGTCACTACTTTGATTCCTTCTTTAAGCAATGCGGGGGCGGCGTAGTCGATGATTTCCTGGTGCGGAACCAAGTCGATGATTCCTTTTAATGTAACAATTCCGTCATTGCCTTTGGCTCCGTCTTTTTTTGCGCAGGAGGCGATTGAAAGCGCCGCCACAATTCCCAAAAATCCAAAAATAATTTTTTTCATAAATATTCTCCTTTTTTTCCTTATATTAAGGCTCTTGTTTTTAAAATTCTGTTTGACACAAAATTTCCCACGCTTTGGACAATCTGAACCAGAACGACCAAAACGTAAATGCAGGCTAACAGCTTGTCATGCTGAAAGCGTTGGTAACCATAGCGAACGGCAACGTCTCCGATTCCGCCCGCGCCGAACATTCCCGCTAGCGCCGTCATCGAAAGAACCGCTATTACCGTAATGGTAAAGCCTCGTATCAACGACGGCAAAGTTTCGGGAAGCAGCGCGTGGAAAATAATCTGCAAGTTTGACGAGCCGATTGATTTGGCCGCCTCTATCTTGCCCTTGTTAATTTCCAGCAGGCTGCTTTCTACAACGCGCGCGTACATCGGAATGCAACTTGCGGCGATAGCCACAATGCAAGGATTCGCTCCGTAACTTTTTCCGAACAAAAAGCGCGCCAAAGGAATGAGCATGATAATCATCACCATCTGCGGCAAAGAGCGCAACGTGTTGATGAGCCACCCCCAAACCTTGTAAACTGCTGGCAGCGGAAAAAGTCCGTCGGGGCTTGTCACAGTCAACAAGACTCCGAGCGCCAAACCAAACACCAAAACAATCAGGCTGGCCAACGCCGTCATGTAGAGAGTGTCAAAAATTGAAGGCCAAAGTTTTGACCAGATTTCGACGGAAACCGATGATTTCAGAACCGCCCACAAACTGTTGTCCAACAAACTCATGTCCTTCTCCTTTTTTAAATTGTATACATTCCGTCTTTGCACAACTGTTCGTTGTTCAAACGGAAGAAGACCTTTGCAAAAAGCTCGCCGGTGCGGCTTTCTGGATTGTTGAAAATGTTAAAGACGCTTCCTTCTTCAACAATTTTTCCTTCCTCCAAAACAGCCATTCTTTGGCAAGCGTATTTTACGGCTTCAAGTTCATGCGTTATCATCAAGATTGTGATGCCGGTTTTTTCGTTTATCTCTTTAAGCAAATCCAAAATTTGCAGCGTGGTCTGTGGGTCAAGGGCGCTTGTCGCCTCGTCGCTGAGCAAAACGTCCGGGTTGTTGATTAACGCGCGCGCGATTCCCACGCGTTGTTTTTGTCCGCCGCTCAAGGCTCCAGGGTAAATGTCCAGCTTGTCTGTCAGGCCTACAAGTTCCGCGGTCTCTTCCACGCGGCGTTTTATTTCTTTTTTGGGAACGCCAGAAATTACCAACGGGTAAGCTATATTTTTGTATACTGTCTTTGCTTCGAACAAGTTGAATGTCTGGAAAATCATTCCGATTCGCCGACGTTCCACCCTAAGCTCCTTTTTTCCCAAAGCCAATATGTCAGTTCCTCCGATTATGATTGAACCCTTGTCGGGAGTCTCCAGGCGGTTTATGCAGCGAGCCAAGGTGGATTTTCCCGCTCCCGAAAAGCCTATTATTCCAAAAATTTCGCCCTTATATATTGAAAGGTTTATGCCGCGCAAAACGGGCAGCGCCTGGCCGTGAGGATAGTATGTCTTGTATAGATTCGAAATCTCAATGTAAGCCATAAAAAGTCCCTCAAAGAATAAAAACCTATTAAACCAATAGGAAATATTCTAAATTAGAATGAACTTTATCTTTTATTGCGCAGTTTGTCAATAGATTTTTTATACAATTTCTATATTAGAAGGTATAGAAAGAAACTATAACGATTCTTTCCCTTGACAAGACCCGCAAAAAGTGAAAAATAAAAAGCGATGGAAAATTTATCGGAAAGCGCCAAGCAGATTCGCGACGTGATAAACTACATAAAGATTTTCAAGGACGCCTTGGCGGTCATACACATCGACGACCAAATAATCGACTCGGGCCTTTTGCCCAGCCTGATTCACGACATAGCGCTGATTCACCAGGCCGGCCTAAAAGTCATCGTGGCTCCGGGCGCGCGAAAGCAAATCAGTGAAATTTTGGACGGCGCCAAAATCGAATGGAAAATTCAAAACGGTTCGCGCGTCGCGCCCGAATCCGCCATGCCGCTTATCAAAACCGCGGCCTTTGACGTGGCCAACACAATCATGAACCACTTTGCCGGCGAAAACCGAACCGCCGTCATCGGCAACTGGGTCAAAGCGCGCGCCAAGGGAGTTCTTGACGGAACGGATTACGGCACCGCAGGTGAAATCGACAAGCTTAAAATCGACGTTATAAAGCAAACTTTGGACGACGGCTTCATTCCGATTTTTCCATGCATCGGCTGGAACGATTTGGGAAAGCCCTACAATATTTCAAGCGCGGAGTTGGCCCAGCAAATCGCTTGCGGCCTTAAGGCGCAAAAACTTTTTTACATTCTTCCCGACCCAAAAATTTCCAAGCAGGAATTTTCGCTGCCGGACACCGTTCACCTTAGCGACGACGGAAACATTCCCGCGATGAATCTTGCCGAGACGGAAGAGATGCTGCGCATGAACGGAACGGAGGCGAACGATTGCGGGGCCAACGAACACCGCGCGCAAATACTTTCGCTCTTGGACTTGGCAAAAGACGCTTGCAAAAAAGGCGTGGCCCGCGTTCACATTCTAAACGGAAAGATTGACGGAATTTTGCCCTGCGAAATTTTCAGCGGCATCGGAAGCGGAACGATGGTCTACAACAACGGCTACGGCGATTTGCGCGCGATGCAGTCGCAGGACATACCGAGCGTTTTGTCTTTGATGAATCCTTTTGTGCAAAAAGGAATTTTGCTGGAGCGCACGGCCAAGCAGTTAAAGGCCGACTTGGACAACTACATCGTTTACAACGTTGACGAAGGAATACACGCCTGCGCCGCGCTAAAGGTTTACCAAGAATCGGGCGCGACAAAGCAAGCGGAGATTTGCGCGGTCGCGGTCGACCCCTCTTACGGAAACATGGGAGTGGGACCCAAGCTAATCAATTACTTGCTTGACAAGGCCCGCGCAAAAGGCGTCAAATCTGTTTTTGTAATGACTACGCAGACGGCCGACTTTTTTGAAAAGCTGGGATTCGCGCCCGACTCAATCGACTCGATTCCGCCTGAGCGCAAAAAACTTTGGAACCCCGAGAGAGGTTCCAAAGCTTACAGAAAGGTTTTGTAAATCTACTCAAACAAAATTAGGAAGGGGCCGTCGTTGTCGCCCTTGTAGGCGTCAAGCTCAAGCCTAATTTTTGAAGCGTTTTTATTCAAAACAAATTCCACGGGCACGTCGATGGAGCCGGCCGGAATGTCTCCTACTTGGACAGACTGCGACACGGGCCTATACGCGTATCCGCCTTTAACTTCCTCCGTAATATTCAATTGAAGAGTGTTTACGCCATAGACATTGTTTCCTTTTAGCGCAAACTTAATGATGTCGCCTTTTTGGGCTTGAACGCTCAAAATGTCGCTGATTGGAATGTGGCAATAGTAGGAATCCCCGTCGTTGGCCGCGGCAAAGCGCGCCTTTGACAAGTCAACTGTAACGACCTTTCCAAGCGGCTCGTTGGTGGCGGTGACTTTTTTGATGTAAATCTTGATCCCAGGAAGCCAGTTCCAGTCCTTGTCGGCGACGGCGACACCTAAGCGCTCGCAAATCGTTTTGTCGGCGGGACGGATGTCGCACCTTCCGTCAACATAGCCATAGTCATAACATTTGTTTACGGCGCCGTAAATAAATGTTTGATAGGCGGAGATTTTTTTAGAAATGTCGCCGATGCAAACCGTGCTGCTTTTGGGCGCGTGGTGGTCTTCGTCTTCTTCGCCGTAGTAGGTGTTGATGTAAAGATTTGCGATTTTGGCTCCGTCGGGGCTTGAGCATTCGTAGATGACATACTTGTAGCCGCTAAAGTCAACGGGCTTGTCCAAATCCAACGAGGCAAGGCCTTCGCCGTCGGTGGTCAAAAGAGTTCCGTTGGCTTCGGGCGAAACATAAATGTCTTTTGTTTTGGGAGCGGCGTAAAGGCTGGCCGCGGCAAAGGCCAAGCAAAGCGCGCCCAAGAATATTTTATTGTTCTTTTTCATAATTTTCTCCTTAAGCTTTTTCTCTTACTTTGAATAAATCAAGTAGGGGCCTTTGAACTCGCTTTCGTCTTCAAAGGTGATGATTTCGAGCGTCATCTTTGAACCGTTTTTTAGAATCGGAAGGTCAATCGTGTCGTTGATTTTTTGTCCTTTCGCGAATCCGCGACCATTCCATTCACCTGAAACTTCCTGCCATTCTCCTGAATCGTCAAAAACTTTCGCGCTGAAATTGCCCAAGTCGTAGGCGTTTGTTCCCTTTATTTTAAGCTGAACGATGTCGCCTACTTTGGGAGTGGTTCCCAAGGTTTGCTGAAGGTCCGCCCAATAAGCGTAGTGCTTGCTTCCGTCGTCCCATGTGACTGAATTGTTGATTGCAAAGAAACGAGCCTTGTTATAGTCAATCACATGCAATTGGCCAATCGCGTTGTTTGTGGCGGTCACTTTCTTTACGAAAATTTTTATGTTCGGAATTGTTTTCCAATTTGCGTCATAAACGCTTATGCCAAAATGGTCGGCGGCAGCCTTTTCCGGGTTTCTGTAAATTTTCTTTCCGTTTTCCCAATGCTCGTAGCACATTATGGAACTGTAAATCACGCCTTGATAAAGAGCGGCTTTTTTTTGGATGTCGGAAATTCTAATTTTTGCCGACTGATCCCAATCAAAATCCGGGTTGTCTTCCGGAACAAAGTCAAAGTAGAATTCAACGTGTGAAAACTTTTTTCCGTCTGGGCTTGAACATTCAACCTGCAAATACTTGTAGTCGGAAAGATCAACTTCCTCTCCAAAGTCCACTTGGGCCCAGCCGTTTGCGTCTGTTGTCACCAGCGTTCCGTTTTTTTCTTTGGCAACCCAAATGTCCTTTGGCGCCTTGGCTTTTGGGGCGGCGTAAAGGCTGGCCGCCAAGAGCGACAAGCAAGCCGCGCAAAAAAGAGCGCGTCCAATTTTTTTCATAAATTCCTCCATAGTTTTGAGCTATATTTTTAAAGTATAAAAGCGAATTTTTATTGTGTCAAATAATAATATGTTATAATTTTGCGCTTTTTCGAGCCGCACCGTCTATTTTTCCTTGCGTTCTGCAAAATGCTCTGTTATAATAAATATGGAGAAAAAAGTGGACCAAAAGATTAAATTTCCAATCGCGCTAAAGCACATTTTATTGTTTTCATTTCTTATCATTCTTGTCTTGGGTTTGACGACCTTCCTTGTTTCCACCCTTGTCCGCGGAGACGACAGGCGCAAGGCCGAAGAAAACAACCATACGATCAACGCCAGGACCGCGCAAACCGTCCAACAGGCTTTTTCAAACGCGCAAAAAAATTCCTACATTTTGTTTGACTCAATTTCAAAGTTGCAGGACGCCAATAAAAAGGACGCAAAGCAAGTCCAGGCCTTGCGCGATTCTTTGGAAAACGATTATTTTAGGGTCAACGACGACATAATTTTTGTTTCCAGCCCCGACACAAATTTAAAGGTGAGCCCATCATTTAAAGCGAAGGTTGGGGGAGCGGCCGGCGAAAAAAAGCTTTCCGATTTTTTGATCGCCAACAAAAGCGCGGCCAGCGGAAGCGTCCGCTACTTTAACGCCAAGGAAACGCTTGGCTTTGATTCGATTATTTTCACTTTTCAATACGGTCCGCTGAACGCAGTCAAAAACGCGGCGGTCGGCGTTGACACAAAGGCCTTGGCCGCGCTTATGAGCTCCGGCGCCAACAACGCGACGATTTTGGTTGACCAAGATTCCGCCGTTCTTATTAATCCCGACTATGAAAGCGAGCGAAAAACTTATGTGGCCGCGCAAAGCCTTATTGACAGCATTAAAGGCAAGGAAGGCGTTGACAACACTCAAAGCCTTGCGGAGACGGAAGACGGAAGAAAATTCATTTCGGTTCACAAGACAAAGGACAACCTTTACGTCATAACGAGCGTTTCAGAAAATTCCGTTTTTGCCGTAATCAACCGCACGACTTACAGAATCATTTTGTTTTCGCTCGCGATTTTGTTCATCGCGATTATGGCGATTCGTTTGTTCAGCAAAAACATCACAAATCCAATCGCCGACTTGGTTGACGCTTCCGCAAAAATCGAACGGGGCGAATTTGAATTGGACATCAAGCCGCGCACTCATGACGAAATCGGCTTGTTGACTTCTTCGTTCATCCAAATGGGCAAGGGCCTTAGCGAGCGCGAAAAGTTGATGGTGTCGTTCAGCAAATTTACTAACAAGACAATCGCGCAAAAGGCTGCCAGCGGAGAGCTTGCGCTTGGAGGCGAAAACCGCAACGCGACGATTTTCTTTAGCGACATCCGTTCCTTTACCGCGATGAGCGAAACGATGCAGCCAAAAGAGGTAGTAGAATTTTTGAACGCCTACATGACGCGAATGGTAGAGTGCGTCAACAAGACAAACGGCGTCGTTGACAAATACATCGGCGACGCGATTATGGCGGTTTGGGGAGCGCCTGAGTCCGCCGGAAGTCCCGCTCAAGACGCGCTAAACGCGGTTACCGCCGCCCTTATGATGCGCGTAAGCTTGTTCCACTTTAACCAGTCGCGAAAGGAACGTGGATTGGCGCCTGTAAAAATCGGCTGCGGAATAAATTCAGGCCCGGTCGTCGCCGGCCAAATCGGTTCCAACGAAAGAATGGAATACACCGTTATCGGCGACGCGGTGAACCTTGCAAGCCGCACCGAGGCTTTGAACAAGCCCTTTGCCACAGACATTTTGATTACAGAAAACACATACAATCTTATCAAGAACGATGTGATTGTAGAAGAAATGCCCGGCGTTCACGTAAAGGGAAAGACTGACGCGATAAAAATGTTCGCCGTCATTAACCTTGCGGGAAAAGAAAGGCCAAGCACAATTGAAGAAGTGCGAAAAATTATCGGAACTACCGCGCCTGATTTGGCAAAGGTGAACACGGATGACGAAGAAAAGAAATACAAGATCGAAGGCTAGCCTAGCCGACATTTTGATTTTTGTTTTGTGTTCTCTTGGAGCGGCGGCGGCGCTTGGCCTTTATTACAAGGACATAAATTCTTGGTCGTTAAAGAACAACGAAACCGCGGTGGCCAAAATTTATTTTAAGAAGAACATAGTCCAGCGCAAATTTATTGACAACGACATTTGGGAGCGCGTGAACCAAGAAAGCCCGATTTACAACGGCGACAAAATAAGGACCGCTTCCGATTCGGAAATTCACGCTCAGTTTGAAAAAACGGGAATGAAAATCCAGCTAAAAGAAAATTCATTGATTCAAATTTTCAGCAACAAAAAAGAAAAGTCGATTGATTTTTTAAGCGGAGAAATTTTATAGGCCAGCTCTCAAAACGACGAAGAAGCGGTTATTACTGCCGTAAAGAAAAACATTTCCGCCGCGCCGAATTCAAAAGTAAAGATTACGATTTCAAAGACGGAGAAAAACGAAAAGAAAGAAAACCTTCCGACCGAGGCCGTTGTTGAAGTCATAGAAGGCGAGGCGCAAGTCACAAACGTTCCTCTCAAGCAGGCGATTTTCCAAAAGCCCGCGGCGGAAGAGGAGACGCAAACTATAACGGCTGGCGAGCAGTTTGTCGTTACGGAAGAGCCGATAGAAGTCCAGCCGGAACCTGCGCCGGCGCAGATTGAGGCCGTTCCGCCAGTAGAGGAAGAAGCGCCGCAAATCGAAGAGCAGACGCAAGAAACGGAAGCCGCTCCAGAAACAAAGCTTGAGCCTGCGCGAATCGAAGACGAAGAGGACGAAGAGGACGCCGCACCAGCAAGCCCCGTGGCAAAAGCAGAGCCAAAGGAGCCGGTTCAAATTGAAAAGAACGCGGTCGCCGTTGTGGAAAGCCCGTCGATGAAATTTGCAAAGAACGTTTACAATCAAAAAACAGGCGAATACAATTACGGCTTTGGCGTGATTTTGCGAAAGCTTTTTGGAACCAAGAAAATTATTCCCGCAGGCTCCGTTGTCGAATTGAAAATTCGCGGCGTGCCGAATAAAAATCTTCCGGCTTTTGGGCTGGACATTAACGGCGCAAATTGGCAAAAGGCCAGCGCCACCACCATTGCCGTTCCAAACGCGGGAAAGGGCTTGTTGGCGGGGATTCCCTTTAACGAAAGAATTTGCGTTTACATTCAAAAAGAAATTTCCAGCACAAACCAAGGAAACATTTATTTTTCTTACGACATAAACAAACTTGACGAAGAAGTTGAAATAAAAGATTTTAAAGTCGAGGCAAAAATTCTTTCGCTTGACGCGGACGAAATCATCAGCCAAATTCCAGTGGGAAAAAAATCGCTTGTAACAATAGACAAGATTCAAATCAAGCGCGCAAAATGGGACCACGGCGACAGCGGCTTTACTTTGTATTTGCCGACGCAAAGAATTTTGGGCTACACAAAATCGCTTCCAAAAGGCGCCAAGATAAAAATCAATCTTTCCGCGCAAAGCGGCATTCCGCTTTCATTCGTCGGCTTTAACACAAGCAATTGCGACACGGAACGGTGGACTAGGGCGCAAGAAGACACTCTTAATGACGGAAGCATTGGACAAGAGTTTAGTCTTGAGAAAATCGTAACCTTAAAGGACAGCGTAAGAAATTCAGACGCCGCCGTTATGGAAATTAGTTTTAGCAATAACAAAAAAGAAGAGTTTTGCGAATTGACCAATTTAAGGCTTGCGTTTGAGCGCGTTGAGTAAGTGTTTGCAAGCCTAAGAAGCGGCCCGCCTTGAAAGTTTCCGCCAAATGCGATAACTTGTTGCTATGACAATCATTGACGGAAACTCACTCACAATCGAAGACGTTAACGACGTCGCCCTTAACGGCAAAAAGGCCGCTCTTCCCACAGACAAAAAATTTTGGGAGCGCATGGAAAAGTCCCGCAAATTTTTGCTGGATTATATTTCCACCGGCGTTCCGACATACGGAGTCACCACCGACTTTGGCGACAGCTGCTACAAGCAAATCAGCGTTGACAAGGCGGGCGAATTGCAGCGCACAATCGTGGCCTACCACGGAATCGGCTTGGGACCGTACTTTGACCATGAAACAGGCCGCGCCGTAATTCTTTGCCGCTTGAACGGAAATGTTAAAGGCGGACATTCGGCGATTCGTCCGGAATTGGCCAAAAAGATGCTGGAGCTTTTGAACAAAGACGTCATTCCATGCATTCCGCAGCTTGGTTCGGTTGGAGCGAGCGGCGACCTTACGCCTTTGAGCTACCTTGCGGCTGTAATCATGGGCCAGCGCAAAGTTTACTACAAGGGAAAAATCGTTCCGACGATGAAGGCCTTTAAGGCGGAAAAGATAGAGCCGCTTTTGATCGAGGCAAAAGAAGGCCTTGCGATTATGAACGGAACCAGCGTGATGACAGCCGTCGCCTCGCTCGCGATAAAAAAGGCGGAGCGGCTTGCCAATATCTCCGACTTTTTGTCAGCCGTCACAAGCGAAATCACGCGCGGAAAGGACACGCCCTTTGTCGCCAAAGTCAGCCAGATAAAAAACCACGCGGGCCAAACCGAAAGCGCGGCTTACATTTACAAGATCATAAAAAAATCAAAGCGCGTTTACAAGTATGAGGAATTCTTAAAGACTCAAATCGAAAAACTTGACGGAAGAACATTCGTAAAGCAGGCGAATAAAATTCAAGACCGCTACTCAATCCGCTGCGCTCCGCAAATCACCGGCGTCTACCGCGACACGCTTTCAATCGCGCGAAAATGGATTACAGAAGAAATAAATTCCGCCAACGACAATCCGCTTGTCGACATTGACGCTGGCCGCATTTACAACACCGGAAACTTTTACGGCGGCCACATATGCGCCTCTTGCGACTACATGCGCACGGCGCTCGCCAACATCTCGGACCTTTCGGACAAGCAGGCCGAAGTCATCATCGACGGAAAGTTCAGCGGACTCCCGGACAACTTGACTCCGCGCATAAAAGACACTGACCCGCGCTCAGGCTTGCGACTTGGCTTTAAGGCCGCGCAAATTACGATCAGCGCGATTCGCGGAGAAGTCCAAAGCTACTGCTACCCGATCAGCGTCACCAGCGCCCCCACCGAAGCCATAAACCAAGACAAGGTGAGCATGGGAACGATCAGCGCCCGCAAATTCGCCGAGCAAATCAACTTGGTTTACTTGCAGTTTGCCACCCACCTTTTGGCCGCCATGCAAGCGGTTGACCTTGCGGGCTACGACGACTTTAGCCCCTTCACAAAAGAAGTCCACGACCAAGTGCGCAAAATGAGCAAGTTCGTCAAAGACGACCGCCCTCTGGACGCGGACGCGACAAAGGTTGCCGAGTGGCTAAAGACGACGGAGATTTTTGGTTAGAGGTGTTGCGGATGCGGCCTATTCCTTTTCCGCCACGCGGTAGTCCCAGTTGTGCTTGGGGTAGCGGCCCTTCATTTCCTTGCAAATCTCCGGCCAAGTGTTCTGCCAAAAGTTTTCGAGGTCGCTTGTGATTTGCAGGGGCCTGCGCGCGGGCGAAAGCAGTTTTAGCAGAACGGGAACGCCCATCACTTTTGGCGTCTCAAAGCAGCCGAATATTTGCTGGATTATTATTTCTATCGTCGGAACGACTTTCTCGCCGTCAACGTAAACGACTTTTACCGAGCGGCCCGTTTGCAATTCCAGTTTTGACGGAACCTTTCGCTCCACCTCGGAACCGTTGTAAAAATAGTAAAGCGCGTCGTAAACGTTTTGCGCGCTGATTTTGTTCCCGGTCAAAAATGGGGCGAGCCATTCGGCCGCGTTTTGCGAAAGCCAGTTTTTGTCAAAGCGTTTTGGCGGAACTGTGTCCTGGCCAAAATTGCCAGCGGCGGAACTAGAATCGTTTGCAAAACTAAGATTGCCGCCGCCCGCGCCACTCGCGCCGCCCGCCGCGGAAGCCTGCTCGTAAAATTTTCGCTTTACCAAAAAGGCTTTTGTCTTTTCGTCCAAGGGAAGCGAGTCAAAGCCGTTTTTTTGAACCGAAAAGCAAAGCGCGCTTTTTATGTCGGCATCTTCCGCTTTCAAAGTTTTTTGCGAAAGAATTATTTTTCCGTATTGAGTGAATTCCGTCTTTACTACTTTTCCGTTTTCAAAATCGCAAACGACGCTTTTTTGCGCGCGGCTTAAAATCCATTCTTTAAGCTGAACGGAATCCAGCGCCTTGTATGAGTAAATCGCGCCTTGCGAGCTTCCCGCGTCCGCTTCCACGGCCACAATCCATTCCGGGCCAAGGCCGCCCTTGTATTCCTTTAGCGCGGCAAGGCGGCCCGACGGAAACTGGTAGACGCCCGCGTCCGCCGTCCTATGCGCGAGCCTGTCCGGAAAGCCCGCCAAAAGCGGGTCTGGAATTTTTTGCAAGCCCAAGAAGCGGCCACCCTTTTCGTCCTTGCCCGCAATTTGCGTGCCGGCTTCTTCGAGGCGCCGCTCTAAATTTAGAACAAACTTTTTTTGCAAAAATGGCGCGCTGTCCTTGTACTGCGAAAACGGCAAGACAAAGCGCGGGCCGCCGTAAATCGCCGCGCATCCCAAGCGGGGACCAATTCCTAACCTTAACGCCGCCCGCCCCAGTTGGGTAATCTGGCCGTCTTTGTCCAAACAATTTAAAAGTTGCAACAACTCGCGCGCGGTCGTCCACGAAGACGGGGCGGGCGGGTCCAGCCATTCAAGCGCGGCGGGGTCCTTGGCTCCCCATTCGGCGCATTCCAAAAGAAGTTCGCTTAAATCGCTGCGTAAAATTTCAGGCAAAGAATTTTTTGTTCGCGGCTCGTTCTGGCTCCACAAGCGGACGCAAATTCCTTCTTGGGTGCGGCCTGCGCGGCCTGAGCGCTGCGCGGCGGAAAACTCCGATTCGGGCATTGTAACCAAGCGCGTCGCGCCAACGTTGTTGTCCATCACGCTTACGCGCGAAAGGCCGGAGTCGATTACGCAAACAACGTCGGGAATCGTAAGCGACGTTTCGGCAATCGAGGAAGAAAGGATTACGCGCGTTGCGCCGGGCTCGGCGGGCGACAAAATCTTTTTTTGCTCGTCAAAGGACACGGAGGAGTGAAGGCGCTCGATTTGAACGGCTGGCGCGCCGCCGATTTGCGCCGCGTTCGATGCGAGGCCGCTTAGCTCGGAAAAAGTTTTGTTTATTTCGTAAATGCCGGGTAGGAAGACGAGAATCGAGCGGCCCGCAGTTTTGGTCTTGCTAGCAGTCTCGGTGTCGCCCGCAGTTTTGGTCTTGCCATCAGTCTCCGTCGCGCCCGCAGTTTTTGGCTTGGAAGAAGTTTCGGTCGCAAGCCAAGAAAGCGTCCAGCGGACGGCGGCGGCTACAGAAAGTTCAGGCTTGTAAAAAAACTGCACGGGGAAAGTCCGGCCCGGTATTTCCAAGATGGGCGCCGGCGTTATGGTCTTGGAAGCAGTTTCCGCATTGTCAACCGTTCCGCAAAAATCTGCGATTCGCCGCGCGTCAATCGTGGCCGACATGATGATTACAAACAAGTCGTCGCGAAGCTGCATCGCTTCCTTTAAAAACGCAAGCGCCAAATCCGCGTTGATCGAGCGCTCGTGGAATTCGTCAAGGACAACGACGCTCGCGTCTTCCAAACTTGGATCAGCTTGGAGCCGCCGCGTCAAAATCGCTTCGGTCATAACTTCTAGGCGGGTCGCGCCGGAAGTTTTGTTTTCCAAAAAAACTTTGTAGCCGGCCGTTTGCCCCAATTGTTCGCCAAGCAATTCGGCGACGCGGCTGGCCACGTTCACCGCTGCAAGACGGCGGGGTTCCAGCATCAATATTTTTTTGGGGAACTGTTCCAACAACGCAAGCGGAACGGCGGTCGATTTTCCCGCTCCTGTTTCCGCGGTCAAAATCAAAAAGCGCGACGGAGACGATTTTAGCGCCCGGCAAATTTCTTCAAGGTGAGAATAGATTGGAAGATTTTTTATTTGCGCGTCGCCTTTTATTGCTTGCATTTTCGTTCAACCTGCTTTATGTTACCGAAATTACGGAGCTAAATCAACTAATCTTTGCTCTAGCAAAATAGCCCAAAATGCGCTACAATTGACAGCATGAAAATCGTAATCGTAGGCGCCGGATTTACAGGCCGACAGCTGGCAAAGAAACTGATCAACGAAAGAAACGAAGTCGTCCTTATCGACAACTCGGAAGAAGTCGTTCGCCACGCTTCCAACTCCCTTGACTGCGACGTCAAGGAAATGGACGGAAACAACCTTGAAAATTTGGAAGAGGTCGGAATCGGAAAGGCCGACGCCTTGGTTTGCGTTACATCCAACGACGAAGTGAACATGATCACTTGCTCTTTGGTCGATTCGGTTTACCCAGACATTTTGAAAATCGCCCGCGTCCGAAACTTTTCTTATTACATGAACACAGCGGCCGCCGTAAAAAAGCACGCAGAAACTTTTAGCGGAAAGCACCGACCCCTTTACGGAATCGATTTTATGGTCAATCCTGACATCGAGGCCGCCGAAGCGGTTGTCCACGCGGTCGAAAGCGGCGCCGTTAGCGACGTCGTCACATTTGAAAATTCCGAATACGAAATTTCTAGAATTACAATCACGCAAGGCGCTCCCATTGCCGGCCAGCAATTGAAGAACGTCCGAAAGCTCACTTCAAAGCCTTTCTTGATCGCCTATGTCGAAAGCGGAGAAAAAACTTCTTTGCCCAGCGGCCCCACAGTCTTGAACGCGGGCGACAGCATCGGAGTTCTTTCGCGCAAGGAAGACATCGGCGACTTGCTGGCCTTGTGCGGAGCGAGCGTTGAGTCTTTGGACAAAATCGCGCTTGTCGGAGCGGGCCGCATCGGAACCCTTATCGCGGACCGTTTGATTAAAAAGCAAGACAAATCCTTGTTGTCAAAATTTTTTGGCAAGCGCGTCAAGGTTGGAAAAGACTTTGCGATCGTTGACCAGGACGACGTCTTTACAAAAGAAGCCAGCGAGCGTTATCCCAACGCGCGCGTATTTAAAGGCGACATCACCGACGAAAGTTTTTTGCGCGAAGAAGGCCTCACCGAATACGACTTGGTTATTTGCGCCACCCACAACCGCGAATTGAACATGGTCGTCGCCGCTTACTTGGAATCCCTTGGCGTTGGCCGCTCCGTAAGTTTGGTAGAAAGCTCGACATTCGCGCAAATTGCTAGAAAACTTGGCGTTGACGTTCCCGTTCCTTTGAGAGACACGGTAGTAGACTCGATCATGAGCCACTTGCGCGGAAAGAGCGTCACCGGAATCCACACCGTCTCCGAAGGCCAGTTGGAAATCGTAGAATGCGTTTTGTCGCCCAGCTCAAAGCTTGTCGGAAAGACTTTGCTCGACATCGCGAACCCCGGCGCCTTCCTTGTAATGCTTGAGAAAAAAGCCGGCTCGCAAAATTACGTAATCCCAGTCGGAAGCACGACTCTTGACGCCAACGACCAATTGATTATCATCGCTCTTGCGGAAGAAACGGAAAAACTGCTTAAGCTTTTTGGAGCGGAAACAAAATGAGCCTCTTTTCTTTTTTGAGAATTGAATTTTCAATTTTGGGAATCATCGCCGCGACTTTTGTTTTTCCTGTGGCCGCCGCGCTTTGCTACAAAGAGTACAGCGTCTTGCCGGCATTTTTGCTTCCGATGGCCGCCGCAATCGTTTTGGCCCTTGTCTTTTTTGTATCGGGCAAAAAAAAGAAAATAATGTTGTCAACGCGCGGCGCCTTTGTGGTCGTCGCATTCGCTTGGATTTGCGCCAGCGTGTTCGGTTCGATTCCGTTTTATTTTAGCGGCTCGATTCCAAATTACATCGACGCGCTTTGGGAAAGCGTCTCTGGCTTTACGACGACCGGAGCGACAATTTTGAGCGACGTTGAAAAACTTCCAAAATCAATCGGCTTGTGGCGAACCGAAACGCACTGGCTTGGCGGCATGGGAATCGTCGCGCTTACCGTGGCGCTTTTTCCGCTTTTGGGCGTTGGCGGCTTCCAGCTTATCAAGGCCGAGACGACCGGTCCCGAAAAAGGAAAGTTCACTCCAAAAATCACCAACACGGCGAAGGCGCTTTGGACGATTTACATTTTGTTCACTTGCCTGGAGCTTGTTCTTTTAAAATTAGCGGGCATGAGTTTTTATGACGCGCTCTTGCATTCGTTCTCCACTGTAGGAACTGGAGGCTTTAGCAACAGGAACGCAAGCATCGGCGCTTACAACTCGGTCGCCATTGACGCGATTTGCACGGTCTTTATGTTCTTGGCCGGAATAAACTTTACCCTTTACTTTTATTTGCTTTCGGGAAAGATTCAAGAAATTCGCGACAACACGGAATTTAAAGTTTACATCGCCTTGATTTTTGTCTTTGTTTTGGGAATCACGTTCGCCAACTTGCAGCATTACGGCGGCTTCTTAAAGTCGCTCCGCTTTTCTTCGTTCCAAACGGCGACGATAATTAGCACAACCGGCTTTGCAACGGCGGACTACACTTTTTGGCCGCCGCTTGCCCAAGCCTTTATTTTCTTCTTGTTCTTTACGGGCGGCTGTTCCGGCTCGACAAGCGGCGGCGTAAAAATTATCCGCTGGGTGATTTTTGCCAAGCAAGCCAACAACGAGTTTTTAAAGACCTTGCATCCGCACGGAGTCTTTAGCATCCGCTTGAACAACCGCGCAGGCCGCAAGGACATCGTCTTTAACGTGGCCGCCTTTATGACTTTGTATTTGATTTTGATTGTCGTTACGACGCTTTTTGGAGCCGCCGCGAATTTGGATTTGGGAACGGCGTTTACCGGCGCTTTAAGCATGGTGGGAAACGTCGGCCCGGCCTACGGTTTGCTTGGCCCGTCCTGCAATTACGGCTTTTTGCCCGTAGCCCTCAAAGGCTGGTACATGTTCGCCATGCTTGCAGGACGTTTGGAATTGTACACGATGATTATTTTCTTTTTTCCGGAATTTTACAAGAAGTAGGAACGGTCAAGGCACGCTGCGCTTAAAGCCTTGACTCGTTCCTTTTCGCGGTTGGAAAATAGTTTCAACCGCGAATAGTCAAAGCTCCCTTTGCTCCAACAACTTGACGCCGGCGGCTTTTAGGATGGAAACTGTTTTGTCCAAGTCGTCGGTTTTCATGACGATGTTGGCGCCGTCGTTTTGGACGGAGAGGCCGTAGATGTAGCTGATGTTGAGGCCCGCGTCAAGAATCAATTGGACCACTTTGGAAAAGCCGCCGGTTTCGTTGGGAACGCAAACGCCGACAACGTCGCTGATTTTGGAAGTGATTCCTTTTTCCTTAAGGACGTTGTAGGCCTTGTCGGCGTCGCTGACCAAAAGGCGAAGGACGCCAAAGTCGTTGGTATCGGCCAAACTCGCCGACGCGATGTTGATCTTTTGGCCGCTCAAAATCTTAAGGACTTCGCCAAGCGAGCCGCCCTTGTTTTCCAAAAATATTGAAAGCTGTTTGATAAACATAAAATCCTCCTATTGATACAATTTTCGTTTGTCGGTGACATGCTTGGTCTTTCCGTCGGAGTGGACCAGCGCGTTGGGCTGGACCAGGCTGACCTTCGCGTTAAGGCCCAAGGCCTCGCGCAGCTTGGCGTTGATTTGCTTTGAAAGGTTTTCCAATTTGGAAACTTCGTCGCTAAAGAAGCGCTCGTCAACTTCTACCTGGACCTCAAATGTGTCGGCGTTGTCAACGCGGTCAACTATAATCATGTAGTGGGGCGTCGTTCCGTCAATCGTCAAAAGCGCCGCCTCAACCTGCGACGGGAACACGTTCACGCCGCGAATGATGAGCATGTCGTCGGTGCGGCCCTTAAAGCGCTGAATGCGCGCCATCGTTCTTCCGCAAGAACATTTTGAAGTTTCAAGGCTGGTCAAATCCTTTGTGCGGTAGCGGATCATCGGCATTCCTTCTTTGGTAAGCGTGGTTATGACAAGCTCGCCGCATTCTCCCTCGGGAACAGCCTTTAGCGTGGCCGGGTCAAGAATCTCGGGCAAGAAGTGGTCTTCCCAAATATGGAGGCCAGCGTGCGCGTCGCAGTCGGCGGCGACTCCGGGGCCCAAAATTTCTGTCAAGCCGTAAATGTCGTAGGCCTTGATTCCCAGCTGCTTTTCGATTGACGCGCGCATCTCGTTTGTCCACGGCTCGGCGCCGCAAATGGCTGTCTTTAATTTAATCTTGTCAACCAAGCCGGCTTTTTGCAAGTCTTCGGCAACGTGCAAAAGATACGAGGGCGTGCAGGCGATTGAAGTGGCGCCGCAGTCAATCATCATGTCGATTAATTTTTTTGTGTTGCCAGTGGACATCGGCAAAACCAAGGCGCCAACGTATTCGGCGCCGTAATGCGCTCCAAGGCCTCCGGTGAACAAGCCGTAGCCGTAGCCAACTTGGATTACGTCGTCCTTTGTGACGCCGGCCATTGTAAGGCAGCGAGCGGCGCATTCAGACCAAGTGTCGATGTCGCGTCGTGTGTAGACGGCGATTTTTGGCTTTCCCGTCGTTCCGCTTGAAGCGTGGACACGCACCAGTTCCGACTTGGGAACTGCAGCCAAGCCAAAGGGATAGGCCGCGTTCAAGTCTTCGTAAGTGGTGAAGGGAAGCTTTTCGATGTCCTCGACTCCGCGAATGTCGCCCGGCTCGACTCCGGCCTTTTGCATTTTCTCTCTGTAGTAGGGAACGTTGTGGTAAACATAGCTTACCATTTTTACAAGGCGCTCGCTCTGGAGCTTTTTAATCTCCGCGCGGTCCATGCACTCTTTTGTTTGGTTCCAAAACATTTCTATTTCTCCTTGGCTATTTTATATCCAGCAGTTTGGACCGTTGCCACCGGCCGTTTTTTGTCGTTTATGATTTCGTAGATGTCGATTTGGTAAAAGCAAGTTGAGTGGCCGTCCTTTATGGGAAGGGCTTCTGCAAAGAGTTCGTCGCTTTTTGCGGAGTTGACCATGTTGATTGTGGAGCTGAGGGTGACGGCGTTATAACCGCTTGTTTCGTCGGAATTGGAAGCCACCGCAAAGGCAAAGTCGGCCATTGTAAAATACACGGCGCCCATCACAAAGCCCAAGGCGTTTTTGTGCCGCTCGTCAAGCTTAAGGTGAATTTTGGAACGGCCGTCTTGCGCCTGCAAGATTTCTATGCCTGTGGTTTGCGTCGCGTAATTGTCTTTTGCAAAAAACTTTTTTACTTCGTCTAATGTCACTGTTTACTCCAGTTGCCTTTACGACTGGCCGCGGCCAAGCGCGAAGGCTTTTTTGTTCATTTCCAAAAATTGCGGCTTTACGCATTGGGCAAGCGCGTCAAGCCAATCTTGTTCGGCGATGTCCTTGTAGTATGTCGAAAAGCGGCCCATCAAAACGATGTTGGCGCTCTTTGCCGAGCCTGCTTTTAACGCCAAAGAAAGCGCGTCGATCGCGTCAACCTTGGCGCCGGCTTCGCGCATTTTGTCCAACAAGTTTTCGGGGTAAGCCGCCGCTCCTGTGATTACCGGCATAGGGTCGATTTGTTGGTCGTTTACGATCACTGTTCCGCCGAGTTTTAGGTTTTCCATGTATCGCGCGGCTTCCAAGGTTTCAAAAGAAATTATGTAGTCGGCCTGGCCCTTGTCGATGATCGGCGAATGAACTTCGTCGCCAAAGCGCGCGTATGTTACGACGCTTCCTCCGCGCTGGCTCATTCCGTGAACTTCGCTGACCTTCACTTGGTAGCCCTTGTTCAACAAGACTTGTCCCAAAAGTTTGCTGGCCAAAAGGGAGCCTTGTCCTCCCACGCCTACTATCATCACGTTTGTTGTCATTTAGTTCTCCTCAAAAGCGTCTTTGGCGCAAAGTTGTTTGCAAACGCCGCAGCCAACGCATTGGGTTTGGTCCACAAAGGCTTTTCCGCCCTTAAAGCTGATGGCGGGGCAGCCGATTTTCATGCAAGCCTTGCAGCCGACGCATTTTTGTTCGTTGGCCTGAAGGGGCGGATTCGCCTTTACGTATTTTAGAAGCGCGCAGGGCCTGCGGCTTATGATTACGCTGGGCTCTTTGGCGGCCAACTCTTCTTTGACGGCGGCTTCGGTTTCCTTTAGGTTGTAGGGGTCAACTACGCGGACGCGGTTGATTCCCATAGAGCGGACAAGCGCCTCCAAGTTGATTTTGCCTGCCGGGTCGCCTTTAATGTTGTAGCCTGTCGTCGGGTTTTGCTGGTGGCCGGTCATGCCGGTGATTGAGTTGTCCAAAATGATTACGGTTGAGTCGCTTTGGTTGTAGGCGATGTTGGCCAAGCCGGTCATGCCCGAGTGCATGAATGTTGAGTCTCCGATTACGGCGACAGTCTTGTTCGCAAGCGCGCCGCCGGTGGCCTTGTTAAAGCCGTGGATTGAGCTTACCGAAGCGCCCATGCATTCAACCGCGTCAATCGCGCCAAGCGGAGGCATCGCGCCCAAAGTGTAGCAGCCGATGTCGCCAAGCACGGTGCACTTTTGCCGCGCCAATGTGTAGAACAAGCCGCGGTGGGGGCAGCCCGCGCACATGACCGGCGGGCGCACCGGAAGGCCATCGATTTTTTTGCAAGCGGCGGGCGCGGCTTTTCCAAAACGGCTTGCCACAAGGCTTTGCGAAAATTCGTCAACGATCGGGAACAAGGATTTTCCTTCGGCCTTGATGCCCAGGGACTTCACGTAGTCTTCGATGAAGGGATCCAGTTCCTCCAAGACTATAAGACGCTCCACTTTTGAAGCGAAGTCCTTTATCAATTTTGGAGGGAAGGGCCAGACCATTCCCAACTTTAGGATTGAAGCTTCGTCGCCAAAAACTTCCTTGGCGTATTGGTAACAAGTGCTGTCGCAAATGATTCCGAGTTTTGTTCCGCCCATCTCGACTTTGTTAAGGGGCGAGGTCTCGGCGAACTCTGAAAGTTTTTGCGTCCGTTCCTCCACAAAGGGATGGCGGCGCTTTGCGTTGGCCGGAGCCATTACGTATTTTTGCGGATTCTTTTCGTAGGGGCGGGCAGGCGGCTCAACACGTTCTCCAAGTTCGACGACGCTCTGGGAGTGGCTTACGCGCGTGCACATTTTGATGAACACAGGCGTGTCAAATTTTTCTGAAATCTCGTAGGCGGCTTTGGCAAAGTCCAAGGCCTCTTGGGAGTCGCTTGGTTCCAGCATGGGAATTTTTGAGGCAAGCGCGTAGTGGCGCGAATCCTGCTCGTTTTGCGAAGAGTGCATTCCCGGATCGTCGGCAACGTTTATTATAAGGCCCGCGTTGACTCCCGTGTAAGAAATAGTAAAGAGCGGGTCGGCGGCGACGTTGAGGCCGACGTGCTTCATCGCGCAAAAGGCGCGCTTTCCGGCAAGGCTCGCTCCAAAAGCGGTTTCCAAAGCGACCTTTTCGTTGGGCGCCCATTCGCAGTAAATTTCGTTGAATTTAACGGCCTCTTCCGTAACCTCGGTGCTGGGCGTTCCGGGGTAGGAGCTGGCCAAAGCGCAACCGGCCTCGTACAAGCCTCGCGCTAGGGCCGCGTTCCCCAATAAAAGTTTTTTCATTTGTAAGACTCCAAAGACAAGCGGTAAGTTGTTCTTCTATTATAGCGAGCTTCGCTCGCTTTTGCTAGTGGTAATATTTTACTGTCCGCTCGCGCGGACTACTGGCAATAACGAGCTTCGCGCGTTTTTGCTAGTGGTAAGTATTTACTCGCCGCGTTGCAATTTGGCCTTTTTTTTGCTAAAATGGCCTTTATGAAAAAGATGGGATTTGTTAAAAAAATTATGTTCGCCGCCGCCGCGCTTTTTGCGGCAGCGGAACTTTTCGCCTTGCCGGGCGTCCAAAGCCCCGTTCCGGATACGAGCGGAGAATATGTTTATTACCGAGACAATTCGTTCAACCGCGAAAGCTACATCGGCTTTCTTTACTACGACGATTCCACCTACGAGGCGCGCTACTACGCTCCCGCGACGGAAACGCTTGCGGCAAAAAACATCGACATGCTTTTTACTGTTGACCCGGACAAAGACCGCTTGGAATTGACTGGCGAGCGTTTTGTCGCTCCGCCGCAGCAAGACGACATAGAAATCGTAAACTACATTCACGATCTTCTTTACGAGTTGGGCGCGCGCCGGGCAAAGTTGGAAAAAAGCGTTTTGGTTGACTACGCAAAAAGCAAAGTCCCCTTTATGGATGCGGGAACGAAGGTTTCCGAAAACTACGATCAGTTTGGCGGCCCGGTTCAAATTCTGTACGACGCCGCCGTTCCAATATTCAATCTAAAGAAAATCGTTGACTATTCCGGCCGCGACGTTTTTGTCGTTGCCACGGTAGGCCAGTTGGAGAATTCAAAGGACAAGTCTTTTGCGGAATTTGTTCCTCCCATTCAAAACGCGTCAAAGCGCGCTCCAAAGGAAGTCAAAAACGAAAGAAAAGAGACGATGACATTCCGCGTTGAAATAGGAAAAAAATCCGCCTTGCTTCAATCTTTTGTCGCCGACAAAAATTGGATTCTGGGCGGACAAAGCGTTTGGATGTTCGGTGACATTGCAATCGCGTCCTTGCAGTCAATGGCGCTTCCAGATAACGTTTCTTTTGGAAAAGAGGAAACTGCCGCCCGCCTTTTGCGCCTTTTCGCCTCAAGCAAAAATCACGCTTACAGCGATTGGTCCGCGCTGGACGTTCACGCTAGCGCCTCAAGGATAAAAATCAGTTCAAGAACTTACAATCCCAAAACTCAAAAAGTCATCACTGACATAAAGACTTTGGGCGCGGCTTCGACAAACCTTTACGGCTGCTTTTCGCTCGCGGTTTACACTGACGACTATCAGGCCAACCGCGGCTACTTTGACAAAATCGCAAAAAGCTATTCTTGCAAAATGGAGCAATAGGAACGGTCAAGGCGCGCTTCGCTCAAGGCCTTGACACGTTCCTTTTGCGGCGCGAATCAAATTTTCGCGCCGCAATCCCAGACCAAAATCTTGTTGACGCCTTTCTTCAGTTGCGCGAAGGGGCCGGGGAGGACTTTGCCTTGAGCGCGGCAGCTTCCCAAAATGTCTTTGTCAAAAATGATGTCATTGCCGTCGGCGCCGTCAAAACGCGCGGCGCTTATGCGGGTGGCGGCAAAGCCTTTTGTAGAAAGAAGCGCGCCTGTGGCTGACAAAAGCTTGTCGTCCGCGGTAAATTCCAGCCAAGTCTTTTTGCCTTCAACGACAATTTTTGCGTTGGGGTTTTTGTCGCATTCTGTAAACGCTTTTTCGCCCGCAAACCGAACGGCGCCGCCACAGTAATGGTTGTCCTTTATGTAAACCGCTTGCTGGACGCGCATGAAAACGTCGTGGTCTCCTTCGCCCGCCTTGGCAACGTTGGCCTTGTAGTCGGCGAAGCTCGGCGGATTGGCAGAGCTTGTGAACTGGCTTGTCTTAAAAAGCTCGTCAACGGCCTTTATCGCCGCGCCGTACTTTTCCCTGTTGGCGTCGGTCGGCGCTCCCATAAAGTCAAAGATCCACGAGCGCATTGAAGTCGCGAACAAGTTTTGGTTGTAGGAATCCGTTCCGCTCTTGGACTGCTCGGTGTAAGTCGTTTGCCCGCCAACGTAAATGTTTTGCATGACGCGGTCGTCGCCGCTAAAAATCAACGCCGTTCCCATGGGAGCTGTTGAGTGCGGATAGTGGTAAGGCGTGGCCCGGTCCATGACTTGCTCGCGTCGCATCGTTCCCAAGCACAAGTTGTGGACATACGCTCCGCCCTGCGAGATGTTGTCAAAGTTGTAGGGGCTTGCGAAAATGTTGTTGTCAACGATATAAGGTCCGTGCGAAACTTCAACCATCAAGTCGCGGTCGTTGTCGTAATACAAGTTGCTTGAAATTCTTGTTCCTTGAGTTTCCCAGTCAAGCCAAGTTCCCAGCGTGCAGTTGTGGATGTTGTTGTTCCTGATTATCGTGTCGATGGCGGCGTGGAATTTTATTCCGCCAATCTCGTAGCCAAAGTATTCGTGCTTGACCGCGATGTTGTAAATGTGGTTCCGCTCAATCACGCTAAAGGCGCAGCCCATGTGGCCCACGATTCCGTTTTGGCCGCAGTCGTAAATTTCGTTGTCGCGAACGATGTGTCCGCCGATTTTTTCTTTGCTCCAGCCAGCTTGCAACGCTTTGAACACCGCTTCCATTTGGAATTGGTAGCCGGGTTTTTCGCGGAACTTGGTACAGTCGTTGTCGCCGGTCGAAGCCTCTTTGCCAAGACTAATCGCCGAGCACTTGGCGTCGTGAATCACGCAGTTTTGGATAATCCAACCCTTGGCCCAGTGCGGGCCGATCATTCCCGGTTGGTCCGCTGTTGGCGGCGCCCAAGGAGTCGCGGCCTGGCAAATTTCAAAGCCGTCAATCGTTATCCAGTCCAAGCCTGTTTTGTCGGGATAAAAGCAGCTTTGGCGGACGCTTATTTCCACCAATTCTTTGTTGGGGTCAAGCTCTTGGAAGTTTGCGTAAATTTTTGTCTCTTCGTTTCCGACCTGCGCGAACCATTGGTACACGGTTTTCTCCGGTTCCAAAATCGGCTCTTCGTGTTTTGTCCACGGCGGATTGTAGCCTGTCGTTCGTTTTTTGGGAGAGCGGACTTCTTCCAGCGACATCGCTTCGTACAAGGATTTTCCGTTTATGTAAACGTCGCCAAGGTGAACGGGGTTTTCAAGCGGCCAAACGACCCAGTCGCCCCATACCGGTTTTGCAAATGGATTGGTTCCGTCTCCGCCGCCCTTTGTCCAAAGCGTGTTGGGAACGCTTGCGCTCCAAACGGAGCCGCCTTCGTTTTTCCAGCCGCTGACTTCTTCAGAGCCTTTTATTATAGGGCGCTCGCCCTTGGCCGCGCGGTAAACGATTCGCTCGTTGTCGTTTCGGCCGCCGTTTTGCGGGCGCACCCATTCGCGGTAGGTTCCGCCAAAGACGGTTACGATGTCGCCGGCAACTGCAACGCTCGCGGCCTTTGAAATTGTTTTAAACGGAGAAGATTCCGTTCCGTCGTTAAAGTCTGAACCTGTGGTTTTTACAAAATATTCCATATTATAATTCTACCATCCTTTTGGGGAATTGTGGGGAAAATTTTTAGTCAATGTTTTCCGCGATTTTTATCACGGTCTTTGTGATGTAGTCTTTGGCCTCGCGCTTTCCTTCTTCCATCAGCCAAGAAAAAAGGCGCTGGATTCCCATGTAGCCTTGCGTCTCCGGCTCTTGGTCAATCGTAAAGTCGATCAGGCCGCTGTTCAAATATTGGATTACTTGCGGAACGGTGTCAAAAGCCAAGACGCGGATTTTTTCTTTTCCGCAATCTTGAACTGCGCGGCAAACTCCGCCGACGCCGGCCGCCGCGATGAAAATGCAATTTATCGAAGGATTTTCTTTTAGCGCGCGAATGGTTTCTTTGTAGGAGACGTCGTCGCTGTCCAAGGACTCGATTTTGGCGCAAACTGTGTATTCGATTTTGTGCGCGTCAAGGCCGGCCAAAAATCCTTTGATGCGCTCCTTGTGTCCGCGGATATTGTAGGAGCCGGCGATGATAAGCGCGTTTAGTTTTTGCGGATGAATCAAGTTTAGCATTCCGGCGGCGGCCTGGCCTGAGCGCTGGTAGTCCGTTCCAACGTAGCAAATGCGGCCGCTGTCGGGGATGTCTGTGTTTACGCTTACGACGGGGATTCCTTTTTGCGCGATTTTGTTGACTTCAAGCTGAACTTGCGGCGTATCCAAAGTCGTTACGCAAAGACCCGAGTAATTTTTTTTGGCCATCGACTGCAAGGCCTTTACATGCGTTTCGGTGTCGTAGCGGGCGGCGTGAACGATTTCCACGCTGACGTTGTAGTCCGAAAGCTCGCGTTGCGCGCGTTGGATTCCCTTGATTACGTCGTCAAAGAATGGAATGGACTTGTCGGGCAAAAGGCAGCCAAAAGTTATCTGCTGTTTGCGGGCGGCCAAAATTTTTCCGGCGCGGTTTGGAACAAAGCCCATCTTTTGCGCCAGCTCGCGTATTTGTTCCGCCACTTGCGCGTTGACGCCGGGCCGGTTGTGCAAAACGCGGTCAACCGTTCCCCGCGAAACTCCCGCGGCCTTCGCAATGTCCTTAATCGTCACCGGCATTTATGTCCTCAAACCTTCAAATTTCGCCTTTTTTTCATATCGTGCGCGAGCACGGTGACAGAATATTACGCTTTTTTTTGTGGTATGTCAAGCCGCGTCGGTAGTTAAACGGGCAACCGCAATAATAAGAAAAATAAAACGCTCCCGGGAGAATCGAACGGCCTTACTCGCGGTTGCGGCTGCAAGGGAAGATGTACGTATAATTCAATTTCGCTTCGCGAAATTGGCAGCCGCAAAGCGAGCGGCCGTCCGCCTTCTCCCTACGCGTTTTAATTGCTTGTAAATGCGGTTGACCATGCAAACATAAAACGCGCGAAGGAGTCGGGCGGTCGGCGGAAACTCTCATTTTGCCCCTGCCGCGTAAGCGGCAGACGTAGATAGTTACAAGGGGCAAAATGCGAGTAGCGACGATATCTAGCGGTTCCGACGAACGCACGGCGACTGGGAGCGTTTTATGTTTTAGTATGTGTATGCCACTATTTACAGAACGCGTTTGATGCGCCAAAATATGCGCGAGGAGTATTTTATGGGACATGTAACTTTTAAGCCGCAGGGCGTTTGCTCGGTTCAGCTTGACTTTGACTTGGAGGACGGAAAGCTTCACAACGTCAAATTCCAGGGCGGCTGCAACGGAAACTTAAAGGCGATCGGCCGCTTGGTCGAAGGCCGCGACGCAAAGGAAATCGCCGGCATCCTGCGCGGAAACGACTGCAAGGGCCGCGGCACCTCCTGCGCCGACCAATTCGCGCAGGCAATCGAGCAAGCCGTGTAAAGCGCCCCGCGCGGAGCAACCAAAAGTAACACTATTGCAACCTCCGATTGGTTTTTGCGGAACGGAATTCGCGCTAAGATAATTTTGTCAGCGCGACAGCGCGAATGGAGGCAAAATGAATTTTTCGGAAAAACTTCAGATTCTTAGAAAGAGCAAGGGCTTCACGCAGGAAGCGTTGGCGGAAAAGTTGAACGTGTCGCGGCAAGCCGTGGCCAAGTGGGAAAGCGGCCAGGCCTATCCCGACATTTCAAACTTGATTCAAATCAGCGACCTTATGGCCGTGACGGTGGACTACCTTGTTCGCGACCAGCAGTGCATGATGAGCGTTGTTCCCGCCGACAAGACAGACTTGGACGAGTTGATAACGTTCCGCCTTGAAGCCAACGTCAACACCTACGCGGCCTTTATGAACGAAACCGATTCCACCCGCCTGGACTCGCACGACTACCGCTACCAAAACGGCGACTACGTTTACCACGACACATACGTCGGCGGCGAAAAGTTTGCCGGCCAAGAAGCCGTTTGGAAAAGCGGCAAAGCCCAATACGCAATGAACTATCTGGGCCGCGTCTTGGAAAAAGAATTCAGCGGAAACTTCTTAAAGGAAGCTCTCCGCAAGGCCGACAAAAAAATGCCCTACCGCGGCCCCGAATACTACCAAAACGGCGAGTACACCTACAAGTGCTCGGTCAACGGCGCCTTTGACTGGTTCCAGGGTTACGAAGAAATTTATTGGAACGACAAAAAAGTCTACGAATGCTTTTTCCACGGAGGAAGGGTGGAGTAGCGGCGCTTGGGGAAACAAATGTATTGCGCAAGGTTTGAAAATTAGCGTAAATTTTTTACGTTTTTTTCAAAAAAACGCAAAATTTTAAACAAAAATATCTATCTTATATGTATACGGGAACTGCAAATGCGGTTCCCGATTTTTTTATAGGAGGACAGAAATGTCAGAACCACAAAATAACACAATCGAAGGCCAGCCGCAGCCCAAAATTCGCGACAGGCTTTTCATCGCAATCTTTGGAGAGGACGATGAGCGAAGCAAGCGCTGGCGGCTGGCCTTGTACAACGTCCTGAACGGCACAAACTACACAGACCCAGACGCGCTAAAGCTCAACACAATCGAAAACGTCATTTTCGTCACTATGTACAACGACGTGTCTTTTTTAGTTGATAGCCAAATGACGCTTTACGAACAGCAAAGCCGCCCGAACGCTAACATGCCCTTAAGGGGGTTGTTCTATTTTTCGCAGTTGTATCAAAGGTTCATATCCGACAACAAACTGGACTTGCACCGCTCGTCGCTGATAAAGATTCCGAACCCGCGTTTCGTCGTCTTTTACAACGGGGAGCCTGACCGTGCCGAGCGCTACGAACTTCGTCTTTCCAGCGCGTTTGAGCAAAAGGACGACTCCGGCAAATTTGAGTGGACTGCCGACGTGATAAACATCAACACCAACAAGAACGAAAGCCTTGTCAAAAAATGCAAACCACTATATGATTACGTAAGGCTTGTGGGGAGAATCTCCGACAACAAAGGAAGTGACATGGAAATCGGGCAAGCCGTGCGCGAAGCCGTTGAATGGGCTTGCGAACAGGATTTGCTTGACGGCTTTGTCCGCGAACAAAAGGAGAGCATAATCGGCATGTGTTTGACAGAGTTCAATGAAGAAATCGCAATCCGCAACTGGCGCGAGGACGGAATTATCGAAGGCCGCGAACAAGGCGCTGCTCAAAAAGCCGTGGAAGCCGCGCGGAATCTCCTTGCCATGAATGTCTTGACTCCAGAGCAAATCGCGCAAGCAGTCGGCCTGCCCCTAGAGCAAGTGCTGGAACTGCAAAAAATTCCTTCGAGACTTTAACACGATTTCGGTGAAAATATAATTCACAGCGCTTCCGACAAAAGTTTCCAAGCGTCGCTATGCAAGTCGTCGGTGTATTTGTCCGCGCAAAACAATAGTTCCATGCTGGCCTTGTCTTGGCGAACAAATCCGCCTTGCAGTTTGTGCTTGGCAAGATATTTTTGCAGTACCGCGCACTTTTGCGCTGAGAAAATGTCGATGTCTTCGCTTGCACCGGAGCGGTCAAAGCCGCCTTTTGTTTCAACGATCCACGGCTGGCCGCGAACACTCAAAATATAATCGGGGTAGAAAAGTTTTTGGCGGTTAGAATTGTCAACGTAAACGATTGAAAAATATTCATCGCCTTTGTCTCCGTTTTTATACCACCAATCCACAGCTTTGGAGCTTTCGCAGAATTTTTCAAAAAGTTTTTCTGGAGCAGAACGAAATTCAGCCGAACTTAAATAGCCTTGGTACACATTCTTTTTAAATTCAGTTTGAACCTTGCTTGTGGCATCGAAAGTGAACAAGACGCTTTGCGGAATGAAAAATTCTTTTTCGCTTATATTTTCCAACTCCAGAGCGTTTTGTTGTTCGCCGCCGGCCATCGCAAAGCGGAACGCATGACGCAATTCGTCAAAATTATTTATTACAAAAGCATACCATTCTTTTATCGAAAGTTCCAAAAGTTTTTCTTTATACAAAAATTTGCCTTCATTTGCAAAAAGTTTTCCAAGAATGGTGACGGCGCTTGCGTATTCCAAGCCGATTTCGAGACCGATTCTTCCTACTCTGTTATGGAACTCTCGCCCGTGAGTGTGGGTGTTCATCGTTTCGCGGAATTTAACGGCGTTCAAATTTTCTGGGGTTGCTTCCGCAATCGTTGACGCTTGGCCTGAATAAGTTGTCCGCTCAATTTTCTCGTGGAAAACAAATCCGGCGGTTTCAAGCCGCGTTTTGTTTTCTTTGGTTTTTTTATCCAAACCATATTTTGACTTAAAATATTCGGTTATAGCCTTTAACGCCATAGCGTCGTCTTGAGTGTCGGATATTTGTGTTCGCTGTTCTTTTATTAACGAAAACTTTTTGTATTCATTTTTTAGGAAAATGGTTTTTGCTTGCAAAGCGCTTTTTCCAAGAGCGGCTTGAGCGCCTTGAGTAAATTTACTGTCAAAGGTGTATAAATAGCAACTGTCAAGCAAATCGTTCCCGTAATGGCGCGCTTCCGGCATTCGGCGGATGCGGCCAATTGTTTGAATTTCAAAAGTTTCGTCCATTCCTTCGCGAAGCTTTACAAGAATATGCGCGCGAGGGCAATCCCAGCCAGTCGCAACGGCTTGCTTTATAATCACCGCGATTTGCTTTCCGTCATTATTTTCTATGCCATCAAGATTGTCGTGGCGGGCCGAAAGCCAAACCGAAAGCGTTCCGTTTTCAACAGAAATTCCATTCTTTTCAAACCATTCGATAACGGAATCAAAAAGCGCGTCGGAACTGTTTGGAAGCTGTACTATAATCAATGGATTCACATTGGAGCCTTGGGCGGAAAAGCCCGCTTCAAGTTCGGCGCGTTTTTTTAGCGCTTTTTCAAGAAGGTATCCGGTTGAATTTTCCGATTCAACAACGCTTGGAAAATCTTGGTTTATAACAAGCAGTTTCTTTATCAAGCCTTCCGCAATTACATCGGCTTCCGTTACCTCAATAAGTTTTGCGGTTTTGTCCGCAAGCGGAGTTGCCGAACAGCGGATTATCTTGTCTGTCTTAAAAAGCTGAACTATCGCGTCGGATTTTTCGGTAAAGTTTTGATGGCTTTCGTCTATAATTACTTTAAAATTCAATCCAGCGTTGTGAGCCTTTTCAATCCATTCCAAAAAGTTTACGCGCTCGCTGTCTTTGAGAGCGTTGTTGCCTTTTTTGGTCAGTTTTTCCCAGTTGATAAAACAGCAGTCGTTTTGGCAAAAGCCCGCGGTCATAACGTCGCTTAAAAGTTTTGTCGCTGCGTTGTGAATGTACAAGTCCATTTTGCGTTTGCTTTGTTCTTCAAGGTTGCCTTTTCCGGGCGTGAGCCATATAAAAACTGTCCGCGCGTGGCCTTTAATGTATTCGCTCATAAAATGCGTGAGCGTAATGGTTTTGCCGCTTCCTGTCGGGCTTTTTAAGATAATGTCGCGGCCGGTCTCTTCCATCGCAATCAAAAGTTCTCGCATCGCGTTCAACTGAAATTTCATCAAGTTCATAATTTTGTCCTATCCATTTAATTCCGGGTAATAATATTGAGGAATGATTTTTACTTTGACGTCGTTTTTTTTGAAGAGAAATTTTTGCTCTTTTGAAAGAAGAACATCGTGGCCGAGATATAGGATTTTTGTCATTGTCTGACTAGTTTCCTCAATTTTATTTGTGAACTCCGCCAATTCTTCTTCCGTCAAAACAATTGCGACGCTTTTATCGCGCTTAAAGTCCACCGCGTTTTCAAGTTCCACGAGTTCGCGGACATGAAGCAAAAGCTTGTCGGCGTATTCGTAATATTCTTTTTCCGCTACAGGAACAAAGTCCACTTTGAAGTATTTGAGCGAGCCTGGAAGCCCATCTTTTGTAATGACATTTTTTATTCTCTGATAAGTAATATCACGACATATATTGTTTTCATTATTGGTACACAGTATGAATTTATGCTTTGTTCCTTTTTTAACATTATAATCTAATAAAGCATGTCCTGTAGAGCCACTTCCTGCAAAGAAATCTAAAATATTTTTTGCTCCGTTTGTTAAACCACTCATGTCAAAACAATGCTGTAAAAAGTCTATTGGCTTTTTACCATTTCTAAATTCGACATTACCTTCATATCCAACATTGTTAAACGCATATTCAAAATCAAGGAGATTTGCATAAGGAACTTCTTTTGTGTCAGAGCGAGATTGTGGAACACCTTGCAAATAATCACCATTTTTACGATTGTTGTTTTCTGGAATTATAAAATATCTATAACCTAATCCATCATCACCCATGTCTTTTACTTTAAAGACATAGCCATTTTTTTTGCCAATATATTGGTCTAAATTAGCCATAAAAAATCTACCGCTGGAATTTCCTTCCTTTATGCTGCCACGAATACTTATTCGTTTAAGATTTTTAACAGAAGGCTCTGTCTTTTGTAACAAGTATTGATTCGGTTTAAATACCGAAACTTCCTTATTGCCCATTTTTATTATTTTACAAGGCTTTTCTAATTCTTTTAATGTCCAAACATATTCATCATTTGATGTATTATCAAAAATTCTTTTACTAGTTTTGTGTTTTTCTGATTTTCGATAGAATAAAAGATATTCAAAAACTTCATGAAAATCTTTATCACCTTTTAGAATTCTGTTTTCATGTCTTACTTTTACAGCAAAAGTTGTTAGATAATTATCAGAACCAAAAATTTCATCACACAATAATTTTAATCCAAATACTTCGTTTTCATTTATGGAAATAAGAATACAACCATTATCTTTCAATAATTTTCTTGCAATTCTTAATCTATTATTCATAAACGATAGCCATTTTGAATGTCCAAAATCATCATCTTTGTCTACGTAATTATCGTCATAGGCAAAATCATTACTTCCAGTATTATACGGTGGATCAATATAAATCACGTCAATTTTGCCCTTGTGCGTTTTTTCCAAAAGCTGAAGGCTCGCAAGGTTGTCTCCTTCTAGCAAAAAGTTCAGCTCACCGCCGCCGTCCACAAACAGCTTTTTTTCTTCCGCCAGAACAGGCAGATTTTTTTCAAGCATGTCGTCAATGTTTTCGCGATGTTCCTCAAAAACGAGGCCGTATTTTTGACCATTGACTTGCGCCGCAAGTTCGTTCAGATAGCCAAAAAGTTTCCCAGCATTTTCATCATATAGTTTGGTTTTGATGTGGTTGCGAATCTCTTCGATTTTGCTGAGCAATTCTTCGCGCTTTTGTTTTGACAGGTTGGTGGACATCGGTTTTTCCTTGTTTTGACAATAATTTTGCCAATATTATTGTTATTACCGATATTATATACCATTTTTAACGGTTTGAAACAATAAAAAAGTATAATTTTATAGTTTAAAATGATAATGTGATTGAATTTCAAGAGATTTTTGTAGAAAATTTAAAGTTCTATCGAAAACAAAAGGGTGTTTCACAAGAAAAACTTGCGGAAGCTTGTGATTGCGCAACTGCAACGATAGGATGTATCGAAATTTGCCGTCAATTACCTTCTTTTGAAATGATTGTAAAAATCGCTGCCGCTCTAAAAATACATCCCGCCGACCTATTCCTGCGCAACGCTTCCACAACTGTATCAAACACAAAAAAGATTCTCTGCTCGGAGCTTATTCCGCAAATTGAAGAGTTTGTGGAAAAGAGATTGTAGAAAATTTGACGATTTAAAAATAGTTTTGTATATTAAATTTATGAGAATAATATAATATGGGTAAAGATTTTTCTTTTTCGGTTGGTATTCCAACTGATGTTGACGGATATGCATTGTTGCAATGTTCTTATTGCGGATCTTTCTTTAAGTTAAGGCCTTCGGATTTTGAAGACGACGGAGTGCTTTTTGTTCATTGTCCGACTTGTGGCTTGATTTCTAAAAACTATGCTACGCAAGATGTTTTGAACTATGCGGAAGCTCATGGTATGAATATAATTGAAGACATCATTGAAAAAGAAATGAAAAAACTGACTAAAGGACTTTCTAAAAACAATAATTTAATGTCTGTCAAAATGAAAGTAAAAAAACAGTGTCACTATGAAGAACAAGTTCATTCTTCAATCGACACATTGAGTATTGAAAATTATAGGTGCTGTAATAAAACAGCAAAGATAAAGCCTATGCTAAAAATGGTTTCATCGCATTGTCCATTTTGCGGAGTAATACAATATGCAAATGACTAAAAAAAAACTTAAAAAGATTATTTACGATTTTAACAGCATTTCAAATCGTTTGTTGCAGAGTGATAGTGATAACTATCTATCTGCTTTGCAAAGATTTTTGGAATATTTAAATTCTCAAGAATTAATAAAAAACTATATAGAATCACAGGAAAAACTTGTTTCAGGTTTTTCGGATGAAGAAATTCATAACATTTTTAATGAGTTAGCAACTTCATTTGGAAGAAAAAAGGTTTTGTTGTCAGGAATTACTGAAGAAGAAATAAAATATACGCATAGTCTATTGTTATATATAACAGAAAGACAAGTGCCTTTTAATTCTGGTTTTTTTATAGGTTTTTCATCATCAAACAAATTTGATGACAAAATAAAAGGATTTAATGAAAAAATCTCAAAAATTTTGATTATGCATGTAGAAGACTATTTAACAAAACTGGGGATAGATATGGGGATGGATGACAGTGCGGTTTTTAATATTTCGAATAATCAAGGACAAGTTAACATTGCTCAAGACAATTCAAGAATTGATGCAACACAAATCAGCAATAACGAACAATTTAAGAAACTTGATAGTCTTGTTGAAGGATTATTAGAAAATTTAAAAGAGTTATCATCAGTAAAGGATAAATGTGATGCAGAAGAAAATGTGACATTTATAAAAGAGGAATTAAAGAAGGATAGCCCTAGAAAATCAGTAGTTTCTGGTTGTGTTGAAACCCTAAAAAAAATTGCAAAAAATGTTCCCGAGGCTGTTGGATTTGCAGCAAGTGTTGCAGAGATTGCAAGTTTTGTTATGCAGTTTATATGATAAGGGGAAGAATCTTGGATAAGAATATCAGTTTATTTACAATTATAAATACAATTGCAATCGTAATAATTCCAATTCTTGCTGTCGTCATTGGGCAATACTTACAAAATAGAGCAAAATGTCGTGATGATAAAATGCAAATTTTTAAAACTCTTATGACATATAGATTTTTTGGTTGGACAAACGAAACTGTTTGCGCTTTGAATGTTATAGAAATTGTATTTTCGAAAGACAAAAAAGTAATTAAGCAATGGAAAACATACAAGGATCGTTTAACTATAGAAAATCCTACACAAACTGATTTGCAAAAAATTGAGACTGAGAAAAATAAGCTGCTTGAAGAAATGGCTAAATCATTAAACTATCCCATTTCATGGGAGACAATTCAAAATCCTTATTTACCACAAGGAATGATACATGCTCTTGTGCAAAAACAGACTTTTCAAAATAATCAAGTTCAGCTTATGGAAATTGCAAAAAATATGTTCGTAAATAATGTTAATCCAAAAAAAGGAAATTAAAATTTGTATATTCCAACTTATTATAAAACATATTTTTTCACATTTTATGGCGAACCTCAGAATACGGTGGTTGAATATAATAAGATTTCAAGTGGTTATATTCAGTGTTTTATAAAAGCTCAAGATGTAAATGATGCAATAGATAGGGCTACTTTAGAAATAAAACGAAACAAATGGAATATTCAAGATTTATATTACGCCCCAGTAGAATTACCTAATGGTGTCTTTCCACCAGGAACAGAGTATATTAATGTTGCCAAATCTGTTGAAGAAACTGGTTCAGGTTTTCTGTATGTAGGAATATCGCGTGATGGAAAATCATATAAGGCACCATTTAATTTTCAAAGAAACGGTTTTGTAGATAATAAAAGTTTTTTTAATAAAAAAAGAAAAATATTAAACAGAAAAGAATGTCTTCATTTTAATGCTGGTCCAGGGTGTAATAGCATAATAAAATCTCATTCAATACAAAATCATCATCAACTTGATACCATCGCTCGAAATTCGCATGTATATACAATAAATTTTGATAACCCAAGACATATGGGAACTTATACATTGAAAGGAATAAAAGAAATGTCTACCTTTCATGGTTTTTGTGGAAAACATGATAATGAGCTCTTTCATCCTATAGATGATTATCCCTTTTCCGACAGCGGCGAACAGGCTATGCTGTATGCATATCGTGCACTTTGCAAAGAAATATATACAAAACAAAATGCATATCAATTGGTTATGGCTGGATATGAATCAATTTCAAATGAAGAATCAAAAGATGATTTGAGATGTCATGTAATTGGTCAATATTCTGGGTTATGTTCATTGAAGAAAGCTAAGAACTTTTATGATAATTCTTTGAGATTGAAAAATTATTCTGATGCCCATTATTTACTTTTTATTATTTCAGGAAAAATGAATATTGTGTTTTCTAGTTTAATAGAACCAGATTATGATTTCAGTGGTAATATATTGCAAGATTTAGGCGACTTATCCAAAGATCTGCAATTGATTACATACAGTTCTGTATGGATTTCTGATGTTGAATGGGGATTCCTTTTTTCGTGGCACAAAGAATATGATGAGATATGTTTGAAATATATAGGAAATTTATTGGAAAAATGTTATAAGTTATCAGATTTCAATGATTATTTATTTCGATTGACTATTGTATGTGAAAACAGTGCTTTTTCTCCAGATTGGTGGGAGGCATTATCAGAACAACAGAGAGTTGAAATTACTGATTATTCTAATAATATTATAGATCTGTTTTCAAAATTACGGAATGATTATCTTGTGCATGGATTAGAAAGAATTTGTGATTGGCACATAAGTTCTATAAAAACCAATGTAAAGGAATTAAAGGGTATTATTAATTCGTATTAGTATATAAACGTTCATCTTTGCATTCTGTATGATACACAGAATTATAATTACCTTGACTTATGCCTCCGAATGTGCTATATTTGTAGAAATCCTACAAAAAGAGGTGTTTTATGCTGTTAAAATTCTCTATTAGCAATTTTTACTCCATAAAAGACACAGTAACGGTGGATTTTGAGGCGGAACGGATTTCTACGGAAGGGGCAAAATCGCTTTCTGACAATGTTTTTGATACTGACGGAAAAAAATACCTTAAAACCATAGGAATTTTTGGGCCAAACGCCTCTGGAAAATCCAGCATTTTTAAGGCGGTCTTGTTTTGCAACAGGCTGGTCTTGGATTCTTATATGAACAATGAGGGAGCGGCATTTAATTTTATGCCGTTCAAGTTTGACGGATATGATGAGAAGCCTAGCGAGTTTTCCATTAATTTTGTTTGCGATGGAACAGAATATGAATATTCTTTTTCTTTGACGCGAAAGGAAATTATTTCCGAAAGCCTTTACTATTATCCCGGCAAGCGGCGCGCGAAAATTTTTACACGCAATGAACAAGTGGGAAAATCCAAGTCGGAGATTTTTAGTTTTGCGGACGGCGCTTTTGTAAAGCCGATGGATGTCGCTCAGAGCGCAGGGCGGAACACATTGTTCATCAGCCGCGCGAGCCAAATGGACAGGGAGCTTGCAAAGAAAATTTACAATTTCTTTTTGACGGAATTTTATGTAGGAATACCCCAAATTAGGACGAATTATGCGGTTGGCCTTTTTGAAAAAAATAAACCTCTGATTCTTGAAGCGTTGAGAATGGCTGACAGCGATATTGTCGATATAGAAGTTAGAAAAGAAAAAATAAATGTTCCAGCTGTCGTGCCGGATTTGCAATTTGGAATTCCTGCAATTCAAACGGAAGTTATAACAAGATTTCTAACTACACATAAAAGAAATCCAAAGATTAAGTTTGATTTATATGGCGAGGAATCCGCTGGAACGATTCAGATTTTTTCTCTTTTGATTGTATTGCTTGACATCTGCAAACGAGGAAAAACGCTTATAGTTGATGAATTTGATTTGCGCTTGCATACGGAACTGGCGCAGTTCATCATCAATATGGTTCTTGCGTCTAAAAGTGCTCAGCTGCTTTTTACAAGCCATAACACGAATTTGATTGATGTCAAGAAATTCCGGCGTGACCAAATTTGTTTTACCAACAAACGCGATGACGGCTCAACGGAATTTTATTCGCTTTTTGACTTTAAGGATTTCCGCGAAAATATGGACGCGGAGAAAGGTTATTTGCAGGGACGCTTTGACGCTGTTCCTTATGTAACGGCTTCTGTTGATGAAATCAGAAAACTGTTCGGGGAGTGATTATGGCGCGAGGAAGAAGCGGTCGCCCTGAGCGAAAAATGAAGCCTGTCATCCTTGTGTTGTGCGAGGGTGAAACAGAAGAATGTTACGTTGAGCATTTGAAGCAAAAATACAGGCTTCCGATAAAAATTGTTTCTAAAATTGTTGGTCAGCAGATAAATCAGAAACTGATAAACCGACATAAAAAGGAATTGAAAATCAGCAGCGCGGAGAATATCGATTGCTTTTTGATGTATGACGCTGATGTCCAAGAGGTTGTTGAAAATATAAATAAATGCGGCGCAAAAGTGGTTCTGAGCCGGCCTTGCATAGAAGTTTGGTTTTTGGCTCATTCAGAAAAGATTCCTAATACAGATTTTTCAAGCGATGAATGTTTAAGCCGATTGATAAAAGTTTCGCCTTGGAAAAATTATAAGAAAGGCGCTCTAAGCGATTCTCAAAAAAATCTTTTGTGGGAAAAAAGATTTGATGCCGTAAAAAACATCTCGCATGTTGTAAGCGATGTCAAGGTTTTCTCCAACATAAATGAGTTTTTGGATGTATTGGAAAAGAGCAAATAAAAGTTTTCCTCGTAAGCAAACACACAATAAAATAAACAACGCGCGGTCACACAACCGCGCGTTGTTTTCTCAATCCACTCTGGTAGTAAAAGTAGCAAGGCAGCGTCTGAAAGACGCGGCAAGTCCGCTCGAACCAACTATAAAAGTCTTGCCAACAAAAATACGAGCCCTCTCTACAACTGCGTTCCGCTTTCGATCTTGGCGTTGAAGCGCTCAAGCTTTTTGCCTTCAAGCGGGTTGGCCTCGCCTTTGAGAACTTTGCGCAAGGCGTCCATTTCTTCGCCGGTAAAGGACACCGCGCGGTTCATGTCGTTTTCAAAAGAGGCTACGGCCATCGGGCAAACTTTTCGGACTAGTTCCAGCATGACTTGGGCGTATTGGCGGATTTCGTATTGAGCGTGGCCGTCCAAGCGCAGCTTTAAGAAGCGGAACAAATTGTTCAAATCCATCTGCCAGTAAAATTCCGTGTAGAGCGAAAGGGGCAAGTTGATGCGGGCCACTTCGCGCGCAAGGCCTGTGTCCAGCAACTCTGAATACGAGTCGTATGAATCCTTTTGGCCTTTTTGGAGCGCGGCCTGGATTTCCTTGGCCTTGGCCTCGTCAAAGGGTTCGTCGCTGCGGCCCTGCTTGTTGTCTTTGCTTTGCGGCTCTATGTCCTTTGTTTCGGGAACGTAGAATTCGTCCTTCATGATTGAATAGCGGCCGCTCACTTCGTTCATGCGGCCAGTGCGGTGGCGTACCCATTGGCGCGCGACAAAAATCGGCATCTTTACATGAAAGGTAAAGACAACTTGCTCAAAGGGCGAGGTGTGCTGGTGGCGCAAAAGGTAGTCGATAAGGCCCGCGTCCTGCGAAACGGTTTTTGTTCCGTTGCCGTATGACACGCGCGCCGACTGCACGATTCTCTGGTCGCTTCCCAAATAATCCACAAGGCGAACAAAGCCTTTGTCGAGAACCTTATATTCTTTGTCCAAAATTTCTTCCGCTTCGGGAACGATTGAATGCGCCATTTTATGCCTCCGTCATTTTGCCGCTATTATACTATTACACCCTTCGCGCTGGGGATTTGTCCGCCGCGCCTGGGGTCAATTTCCACCGCGGCGCGAATCGCGCGGGCGGCGGCCTTGAACAAGCCTTCGATTTTGTGGTGGTCGCTGCGGCCGCGGATTGTGTCCAAGTGCAAGTTGCATTTTGCGTTCTGGACAAAGCCGTTCCAAAAATCTTCAAAGCAGTCTGTCTGGAAGCTGGCTTCCTTTCCGTCCGCTCCTATGCTTACAAGCGGAATGCCTGTAAGAGCGGCCTCGCAAACCAAAAAGGGGCGGCCGCCAAAGTCAACCGCCGCGCGCAAAAGGCTTTCGTCCATCGGGAACAAAAAGCAGCCGCTGCGGTAAATGCCCGCGCAGTCGCCCAAGGCCTTGGCAAAGCACTGGCCCAAAACGATTCCGGTGTCTTCTATCGTGTGGTGCTGGTCAACGTTTAGGTCGCCCTTGATTGTTCCGCTAAGGTCAAACAAGCCGTGCTTGCAAAAAGAGCGCAGCATGTGGTCAAAAAATCCGATTGGATTTTGAACGTCGCACTTTCCGCTTCCGTCAAGGTTCAGCGTAAGAGTGATTTGCGTCTCGCCTGTCTCGCGCGTTACAGTCGCAGTTCTTTGCATCGCGTTCCTCCTTGTCAGGGCATTACTTTGCGCAACTCGTATTCCAAAATGTCCGTCGCGCCCAAAGACTTAAGCTTTGGAAGCAGCGTGGGCACTTCCGACTTTTGAACGGCAATCTTTACCGCAAATCCGTTGTTGCCAAAAAGCGGCGAGATTGTCGGGCTCTTCATCGAAGGAAGGCCTTTGACCAATTTGTTGAAGTCTTTTTGCGAAACGTTCATCTCAAGCATGACGCGGTCGCGGGCGCTAAGCACCGCTTCAAAGAGCATTTTAAGCTCCATGATTTTTTGCTTTTTTTGCGGGTCCTTGAGCGCTTCCTTTGAGGCGTACATTCTTGTGGAAGACTCCATCAAAGTGTCAACGATTTTTAAGTTGTTGGCTTTGAGCGACGAGCCTGTGCTTGTGTTGTCGATCAGGATTTGCGCCAACGAAGCCTCGTTGTCCTGGACAAAGCCCTCGCTTGTTCCCCAAGTGCGGAAAATCGTTCCGTTTATCTTTTTGTCTTTAAGCCATTTTTTGCTGAGGTTTTGGTATTCGGTCGCGATGGTCACGGGCTGCTTTGAAAGCTTTTCAAAGTTCACAGTGTTGGGAACGGCGGCCACGATCCTGACGGGGTCAAAGCCCAAGTCCATGATTTCGGTCACCTTGGACTGAACGCCGTTTTCGTAAACCCAATCTTTTCCGCTAAAAGCCACGTCGGCCTTGTCGCCCGCCAAAAGCGCGCTTGCTATTTGCGGCTTTACAACCTGAAAGGCCAAATCCTTTTGGTTGGTTATAGGGAAGTAGGTTCTGTCCGGCAAGTAAATTGAAATGCCCACGTCTCCCAGCAATTCGTAAACTGATTCATAAATGCGGCCCTTGGCCAAAAGAATTCTCAACTTTTCCATAATTTTCCATTCTATCAGATTGGGGCGGAATGTTCAAGGATTTCCTTGACAGCCGTTCCCTTTGTCGGTAAGGTAAAATTATGTCTGACAAGATGACGATGGATCCTTCGGGGTTTGTGGTGTTGGCGGATTTTGTTCCGCAGATTGTGCAGGAGATCCGCTACTATTCAACTTACAATTTTGTGGGAGACAGGATTGACGGATACGAGGAGCCGTGCGCGCTTTTGACCAAGGAGGCGGCGCGGGCTTTGAGGGAGACGAGCAACGAACTTTGCGCGCAGGGCTACAGGCTAAAAGTTTTTGACGCGTACAGGCCGGCTTGCGCGGTAAAGCATTTTCAGCTTTGGGGAATGGAAGACTTGGACTTGCGAATGAAGCAGTTCTTTTATCCCGAAATCGAAAAGCAGGACTTGTTCAAAAAAGGCTACATCGCCGCGCGCTCAAGCCACACTCGCGGAAGCACTGTTGACCTAACCTTGCTTGACATGCAGACCGGAAAAGAAGTTGACATGGGCGGCCCCTTTGATTTTTTTGGCGAGCGTTCCCACCCCGACTACAAGGGCGTCACCCGCGAGCAATACGAAAACAGAATGTTCTTGCAAGACGCGATGACGCGAAACGGCTTTGTTCCGCTGGATTGCGAATGGTGGCACTTTACGCTAAAGGACGAGCCGTACCCCGACACTTATTTTGAGTTCCCGGTTTCCGCCGCGTATTTGAGGAAGGAATGAAATGAACTTTGTTTGCGTTGCGTTGGGCGGCGCGCTTGGAGCGGTTGGCCGCTATGCGATCAGTTTGATTCCGGCAAGAACGCAGTTTCCGCTTTTGACGCTGTTGACCAATTTGATTGGAGCCATTCTAATCGGTTTTGTCGTCGGAATCGCGCAAAGCCGGAACGTTTCAAAAAACGCCGTTCTCTTTTGGAAAACCGGCGTGTGCGGCGGTTGGACAACCTTTTCGACATTTTCTCTGGAAGCCTATAATCTTTTGGAGGCCAAAGTTTACTGCCTTTGCGCTTTGTATGTAGCGCTCAGCGTCGCGGGCTGCGTTGCAGGCGTTTGGTTGGGAAAGAGGATTGCAGCGGCGGTGTGAGGGAAATATTGCGCAAAAACTGAATGGTCGCAAGCCCAAAAAGCGCGCCCCCTCTTGACAAATTACATTGAATACAATATAATTTTACACAATTAAACGCGGCGCAAGTTTTTTGGGCTTGCGACCGAGCGCTTGCAAAAAAAAGGAGGCGATTTATGGGCGTATACGATTATTCAGTTTTGGACGCAAAGGGAAACGAGGTCAAGCTTTCCGACTACAAGGGAAAAGTTTTGATGATTGTGAACACGGCCACTGGCTGCGGCTTCACTCCGCAATACAAGGACATCGAGGCGATGTACGAAAAGTTCCATGAGCGCGGCTTTGAAGTGATTGACATTCCCTGCAACCAGTTCGCGGGGCAAACGCCGGGCACCGATGAGGAAATCCACCAATTTTGCCAGCTGCGCTACAACACGCAGTTCCCACAAATGAAAAAGTCCGACGTCAACGGCGAGAACCAGCTTGAGCTTTACAAATTCCTAAAATCGCAAAAGGGCTTTGAAGGCTTTGGAAAAGGCCCCGCGGCGCTCGCGATGGGCCTTATGCTTAAAAAAATCGACAAGGATTACAAGAACAACCCCGACATAAAATGGAACTTCACAAAATTCATCGTTGACCGGGAAGGAAACGTGGCCGCGCGCTTTGAGCCTACAGCCAAAATGGCTGCGGTTGCGGAATTTGTTGAGTCTTTGCTATAAAGCCGCTGATCGCGGGGCGGCCTACCAAAACTTCTTTCGCTCCTAAGGCCAGCGCCGCGCAGACGTCTTGCTTGCTTCTAACGCCGCCGTCAACCCACACGGCGCCGCAAAAATTTTTTAACCGCGCGACGTTGGCCAGCAAAAATTCGGCGGTGGAGCCGATGTCGGTTTCGACGCGGCCGCCGTGGTTTGAGATGTAGGCCACGTCCGGCTTTAGCTCTTCTATCATTTTTAGGTCGTCTTTTGTCCACACGCCCTTTACAACAAAAGGAACTTTGGCCGCGCGGCGCAAGTCGGACAACTGGGCGGCCGTCTTTTTTTCTAGGTGAACTTTGTTTCTCATCGTGACGATGTTGTAGGAATCAATGTCAACGCCGACGTATTCGGCAACGGGAGCGGCCCATTCCAGACGCTCAAAAAGTTTTTCCTGCGGGTAGGGCTTGAAAAAGACGGCCGCCTTTTTGGTCAGTGAAGCTTTTTGGTTTAACACCTTTACCGCGCTGATGCCAGCCTGCAATTTTTGGTCGGGGCAGCCGTCGCCGACGCTAATCTTTAGGCCAAGGCTTGCGGCAAATTCGTAGAAGGGCGCGTAAAAGGATTCTTCATCGGGCCAGCCGACGTTTTCCTCCGCTCCGGTAATCGGGGCAAGGCGCAAACTACTTGCGCTAAAAGAGGCGGCGGCTTCTTCAAGTTTTTCTTGCGGAATCAAGGGAAGAATTTTTTCCCAGCCCTTGCAATTAAGGATGTGGTTCTTTCCGTCAAAAACGCCGCCCATTCCGGGAAGCTCGCCAGCGCAAGCCTCGCCGTCGCAAACAGCGCAAAGGCGGCATTTAAAGTTTGCGGACAATTTTAGTCTCCAAAAGAAGTTCCCAAGTGGCGCGCGGCCAAAAGCATCGGGTGGTCAAGGGGAACGTTCTTCACTTTGCCGGCAACGTCCTTTAACGGAACGCCGACAATTTTTTGGTCTTGCAAGGCGACCAGCTTTCCGAATTCTCCGCGCGCCAAAAAGTCGGCGGCGGCGCAACCGTACTGGCTGGCCAAAACTCTGTCGTATGGCGAAGGCGTTCCGCCTCGCTGCAAATAGCCCAAAACGGTCACGCGCGACTCAAGGCTTGTGCGCTCGCCCAATTCCTTCGCCACGCGGTAGGCGATGGAGTAAGGCATTTCGGCGCGCGCTTTTTTGAATGATTTTTTGTCAAGCTTGGCTTCGTCTTTGCTAAGCGCTCCTTCGGCGACAACGACGATGGAAAATTCCTTTCCGTCTTCCTTGCGCTTCATAACTTTTTCGGCGACTCTGTCAATGTCGTAGGGAATTTCCGGCAAGAGAATCACGTCTCCGCCGCCGGCAACTCCGGAATAAAGGCCAAGCCAACCGGCCTTGTGGCCCATGACTTCTATAACCATAAGGCGGCTGTGGCTGTGCGCCGTCGTGTGGATGCGGTCAATCGCTTCTGTGGCAACGTCAAGCGCGGTGTGGAAGCCAAAGGTCATGTCGGTGTGAACGATGTCGTTGTCAATCGTTTTTGGAAGGCCAACGACGTTAAGGCCTTCGTCGGCCAAAAGGCTGGCCGTGGTGTTGGTTCCGTTCCCGCCAAGGCAGACAAGAGCGTCCAAGCCCCATTTTTTGTAATTCTTTTTTATCGCTTCGACCGGCATCATTTTTGCCACCGGATCGGGCTCCTTGGCCTTAAAGGGCTTTTCGCGGCTGGTTCCCAAAAGAGTTCCGCCGATTGTCAAAATGCCGCGCAAATCTTCGGACTTGAGCGGAACCATGTTGCCCTGCACAAGGCCTCGGTAGCCGTTTTGGATTCCAAAAAATTCCATTCCGTACTGAACCATTCCAGCCCGGCAAACTCCGCGGATGGCCGCGTTCAATCCAGGGGCGTCTCCCCCGCTAGTGAGGATTCCCACCTTTTTCACAGAAGTCTTGCTCATAAGAATTATTCTAACATAAGGAGCGCCCCAAATTCAAGATACCGATAAATATCTTGGAGGCAACTATATGATTTACGGATACATTAGAGTCAGCACGGACAAGCAGACGGTGGAAAACCAGCGCTTTGAGATTACGGAGTACGCAAAAAAGAGCAATCTTCCCATCGACCAGTGGATTGAGGAGACGGTTAGCGGAACGATATCGCCTGACAAGAGAAATTTGGGCAAACTGATACAAATGGCAAAAAGCAAGGACGTCATTATTTGTTCGGAACTTTCGCGCCTGGGAAGGAACATTTTTATGATTATGTCGATTTTGAACCGCCTTATGGAGATGAACGTCAGCGTTTACACGGTAAAGGAAGGCTATCGTTTGGGCGACGACCTTACCAGCAAGGTTTTGGCCTTTGCCTTTAGCATCTCCGCAGAAATCGAGCGTGAACTGATAAGCCAGCGGACAAAAGAGGCTTTGCTGCGAAAAAAAGCGGAAGGCGGCGTCTTGGGCCACCCAAAGGGCAAACGAAATTCCCACGTAAAGCTTACGGGGCGGGAGGAAACCATACGGCAAATGTTGTCCGCGGGCTGCACAAAAGTGTCCATCAGCAAAAAGCTGCAAGTTTGCCCGGCAACCTTGTACAATTTTCTAAAAGATTTTTGAAATTTTCTCCCATTTTCTATAAAAAGCGCGCTATAATAGTAAGATAAGACTAAAACGGCCCGATTTTTTTGCGGGGCCGCGAATTTTGAGGGCGCCTATGAAACCGTTAAGAGACGATGTTAGCTGGAAATTCTTGGACGAATACCGGGGAAAGTTCTTTAAGTCAAATTGGCCTACGCTGCCGCAAATGTTCCGCATTTCGGTGGAACGCTGGCCCGACAACATTTGTTTGGTCGATTTTGAGGGGAACGGAGCCTCCAAGCAATCTTACACTTACACCCAAGTTTGGCGCAAGGTGGAAACTTTGGCCCAGTGGATGATTTCCAACGGAATAAAAAAAGGCGACCGCGTTGCCGTCAGCGGAAAGAATTCTCCCGAATGGGCCGTGGTTTACATCGCCTCTATGTTGGCCGGAGCGATTGCCTGCCCGATGGACTACGCCCTACACAACAACGAAATCGCGAACCTCATCAAGACAGCAAAGCCCAAGATGCTTTTTGTCGACGAAGAAAAATACGATTGGTTCCAAAAGAACCATCTTGGAACAAAGGTCTTTTCGCTTTCGCCAAAGAACGAAAAAACTTTTGTCTACAATTTGCCCGCGCCAAAAAAGGTTCCCGCTTATCC
>JBGUQT010000042.1:0-2707 GCA_045131275.1 Treponema sp. | reverse complement strand
ATATTATGTTTATCCGTTCAAATATTTGAACGGATAAACCAATACAACAGGACGGAGTTTTTTTATGAAAAACCTTCTAAAACACTCAAAGCTTGTCATTATCCTTTGCCTTGCGATAACGGCGGCTTTGGCTGTTCCCCTTGTCACAGTGTCAATCGAAAACACTGTCCGCCGCTACATGCCGCCCAAGAGCGATTCTTACACCCGCTTGATTGGAACTGAAGACCAGTTCGGCAGCATGATTTCTATTGGAATTTCGTTGGAAACCGACAACGAAACGATTTTGACCTCGGAATACATCGACGTAATCCGACAAATCACCGACCAGATCGACGCCCTCCCGGGAATCAAGTCTATCAACTCAATTTCAAAGATTGACTATGTTTATTCCCTTGACGGAGGCCTTGCCGCCGGCCAGTTGGTGGATGACAACTATACAGGCTCAAAGGCCGACATTCAGGCCGTAAAGCAAAAGATTATCGATTGGCAGGACATGTACAACCGCGTAATCATTGATGACGACTTTAAGGCAGCCCAAATCGCGGCCACAATCGATCCGGAATTCGGCTCTACTCAGCAAATCGATCTTTTGCACAAAATCCAAGAAATCGCTTACGAAGCCATCGACGGCCACAACCTTGAGGTCCGCTTTTACGGCGACCCGGTTCTCAGCGATAACGCCTCGGTTTACATGATCCACGACTTGATCACGCTCATTCCGCTTGTAACGCTCGTCGTTTTGCTTTCGCTTTACTTCTCTTTCCACACGTTCTCTGGAACGATGCTTCCGCTCATATCTGTATTGATGTCAACAATTTGGTCTTGCGGAATCATGGCTTTGCTTGGCGTAACGTTCACCATCGTGGCCAGCGTCATTCCGGTTTGCTTGATTGCCTGCGGCTCCGCCTATGGAATCCATGTTATCACCCACTACGAAGCCGCTGTCAAAAAGATCGAGGGCGAAATCACAAAAGAAAACCACATCGAAGCTATTTGCGCAGGACTTAAGGACGTTTGGATCGCGGTCGTTCTTGCCGCCATCACGACAATCGCGGGCTTTGTTTCTCTTGTAACAAGCCCGATTGAACCGCTCAAGAGCTTCGCGGTGTTCTCCGCTCTCGGCGTTGCGTTCTCTTTGCTCACTTCCATCACTTTCATTCCCGCCGCGCTTTCATTGCGACCGCTCAGCGGCGTCGGAAAGCGCCGCTTTAACAAGCTTTCAGAAAAGATTAAGGCAAAAGTTTTGCGCGAGCGCGAGCGTTTGGGCGGCCACAAGTCAGAAGCGAGCGGCCGCACTTTGTACAACATTTACCACTTCTGCGCCGGCACAAAGCCCCGCTTGGTTATCTTCTCGGCGTTGATTTGCTTGTTCTCTTTCCTTGGAGTGAAAAAGCTCGTAATCAACACGTCGCTTGTCGGCTACTTCCCGCCCAACAGCAAGTTCCGCGAGGACATTGACTTTGTAGACGAAACCTTTGCCGGAACAAACGACGTTTACTTTGTAATCAGCGGACAGGAAAAGGGCGACATGACCAAGCCCGAAATTCTCAAAAAGGTAGACGACTTGCAGGAACACTTGCTTGACGAATATCCTGAAATTGGAAAAGCCGTTTCGTTCACAACTTTCATCAAGAGAATGAACCAAGTAATGCACGCGCCAATGTTGGCCGCCGACAGTTTGGAAGAAGTTTCCGCCGCGGATTCAGGCGAATACGCCGAAGACGACTGGGGCGACTCTGGCGATGATTGGGGCGATTCAACTGACGAATGGGCCGACACCGGAGACGATTGGGGCGACGCAGCCGCCGATGACAGCGCCGAGACAGCCGTTCAGACAAAAGAATGGGTTGACCCCAACATCCAGTACTCAAAAGACTTGCAGCAGCAGATAACCGTTCAGCAAGCTTTGGCCATGTTCCACCAAGCCTACACGGCGGCTGGCGGACGCAACGCCACCATCGAAGGCATGGTTGACGAACTTGAAAAGCTTTTCAACTTTAACGGCGTCGGCTACTACGAAGTTCCCTACGACTTGGACAAATATCCAGCCGCCACACGCGAAGGCTTGTCCAACCTCGTCAGCCAGTACTTGCTTCTTTACAGCGGCTCGCTCGACAGATTCAGCGACGACCAGCTCGCTCCAAAAACGATCCGCATGCAAGTGCAGCTCCGCAGCCACGACACCCGCAAAATTAAGGAAATCATTACCGAAGCGCAAGATTACGCCAAGGAAAATTTCCCCACAGGCTACACATTGGTTCCGACAGGAAACGGCGAAATGGAAGTTTCGATGACCGACATGGTTATCTCAAGCCAAATCACCAGCATCTTGTTCTCAATCTTGATGGTATTCGTAATCATAGCGATTTCATTCAAGTCGCCTGTCGCAGGTTTGCTTGGAGCGGTTCCGCTTGCCTTTACGATTATCCTTAACTTTATGACGATGGGCTTTACCGGCATTCACCTTGACTTGGTTACAAGCATCATCGCCAGCGTCGCGATTGGCGTAGGCATCGACTACACGATTCACTTTATGGAAAGCTACAAGGCCGAACGCGCCAAGAGCGACAACGTTGAGGAAGTTACGATGAAAACATTCGCCGTAAGCGGCATGGGAATTGTTACCAACGCGCTCGCCGTTGGCTTGGGCTTCTTGGTATTGCTTTTGTCAGGATTCCAAATCCTTAGATATATCGGATTGCTGGTG
>JBGUQT010000041.1:0-22071 GCA_045131275.1 Treponema sp. | reverse complement strand
CAAGGCGGAACGCTTTAGGGATTCGCCGTCGGAACTGGAGATGGAGCAAAGGGAATACGCGATAAGAATGCTCTCAAAGTCTTTCTTTGACCTTAGCGGAAAAGCCATCGCCGCCCGTCGCGCCAACAATTCCTTTGACTCGGACTTGTACTACTACAAAACCCTGGACTGCTACTCTTTTTTGCGCGACGAAATCGTAAACCTCAACATGCTTTTCTTTACGATGAACGCCTCAAGCTACACGCAAAGCAAGGCCGCAGCCGAAAGAATAATCTCAAGGGCCATCATCGCGCTTATCGTAATATTCGTTTGCTCGGCGCTTTTGATTTACATAAACATCGTCAGCATTACAAAGCCGCTCTCCGACATTTCAAACGTAGCGCTCAAAGTGGCCGGCCGAGATTTTGACGTTCCGCTTTTTAAAAGCCAGGAAAAAAACGAAATTGGAAACATTTGCCGCGCCTTTGACTCGATGATCATTTCAATCCGCGAATACATCGGAACGATTTGGGAAAAGGCGCTAAAGGAAAACGAGCTGCGCGAAAAGGAAATAGAAATGCGCGCGCTTTACACCGACGCCCACCTAAAGGCCTTGCAAGACCAAATCCAGCCGCACTTTTTGTTCAACACGCTCAACACAGGAGCGCAGCTTGCGATGATAGAAGGCGCGGACAAGACTTGCTACTTTTTGGAGCAAGTGGCGGACTTTTTGCGCTACAACATCCAACATCCCGGAAGCGACGCCACGATCGGCGAAGAGCTTGGAATGTTGGACAACTACATTTACATCATGAAGACGCGCTTTGGCGAGCGCTACCAATTCGTAAAGGACATAGACCAAAGCTGCCTTAACGTAAAGATTCCCAACACGATTTTGCAGCCGCTTGTGGAGAACTGCATCAAGCACGGCCTTAAGGACATCACTGAGAACGGAAAAATAACGATAAAGGTCGGCCGCGAGGCGGACTCCATCGTGATAGAAATTTCAGACAACGGAAAGGGCTTTGACCCAAGCGTAAAGAAAACCGTCTTGAACCAAGCGGCTGCCGGAAGCGAAGGCGTTTTGGTAAGCGACAAGGGCCACGTTTCAAGCGGCTTGATAAACGTAATCTCGCGCCTGCAAATTTACTTTAAGGACAACGAAGTCTTTGACATAAGGAACGGAGAGCAAGGCGGAACGGCTTTCTACATAAAAATCAAGGCGGAAGACAATGTATAACATTCTTTTGACGGACGACGAACAAATCGTAGTTGACTCGCTTACAATGATCCTAAACAAAAATTTCGCGGGACAAATATCGCTCTTTTCCGCCTCAAGCGGCGCAAAGGCCTTGGAAATCGCCCGCTCCGGCGGCATCGACATAATTTTCATGGACATCCACATGCCCGGCATGAACGGCTTGGAAACGATAAGCCTTATCAAGCAAATCAATCCAAACATCGCCATAATCATTCTTTCGGCCTACGACCAGTTCCAGTACGCGCAAGAGGCCTTGAACCTTGGCGCCTTTAAATACCTTACAAAGCCGGTCAACCGAAACTTGATTGTCCAAACCGCGCGCGACGCGATGAACTTGGTTGACAACGAACGCGGAAAACTGACCGACAACATAGAGCTGCGCCAAAAGCTTAGCGTCGTCTCAACAATGGTGGAAAGCGACTTTATCTATTCCTGCGTCTTTAACAACAACGCCACGGATTTTTCGGAATATCTCAACTATTTTGGAATACAAGGACTTCCCTACTTTTTTGCCTGCGTGGAAATCACAGGCGTTTCAAACGACAAGCGCTACGACGTTTACGTAAAAGTCCGCGACGTTCTTTCGTCCAAATGCCGCTGCGTGACAGGCTCCTTTATGGGAGACAGAATCGGAGTCTACTTTCCTTTGGCGCAAAACGAAAATCCTGAGGAACTTATAAAAGAAATCTACACAATGCTCGCCACAAAAATTTCGGGCAAGGTAAAAATCGGCGCCAGCAAAAGCGAGAGCGACATTAAGAACGCGCAAAGCGCCTACAACGAAGCGGCCGCCGCGCTTTCAAAGATTGGCGACGACAGCGGAGTTTATCTCTGCGCGCAAGAAAACGATTCGCGTCCAAAAAGCGGCGCGGAAGATTCTTTGCTTGAAAAAACGCTCTCGCGGCTTTTGTCGGCGGTAAAGGCGGGCAACGCCTTGTCGGCCAGGCAGGCGGCCAAGGATTACTTTGCAAGCCTTGGCGCGGCGCGGCAAGGGCAAATGGACAAAATCAAGGGCGGCCTTTTTGAAACTTTGGTAAAAGAAAGAAGCGCCGCAAGCCAGGCAAACCCAAACTTTAAGGACGACTCCGCGTCGGGCGAGTTCAGTTTTTTCGCGCAGACCAACAGTTTGGACGAACTTGAAAAATATTTTTCGGAGCGGTCGGTGGAATGCGCCTCCGCGGCGTCTCTTTCCAAAAACGGCGAGGAAAACCCGATCGTGCAAAAGGCTCGCCAATACATCGACGGCCACTTGGGCGACCTTCCAAGCCTTGAAGGCCTGGCCGAAATTTTGGGAGTGAGCCCCTTCTATCTTAGCAAGCTTTTCAAAGAGCAAACAGGCGAAACTTACATCAACTACGTAACTTCGGCCAGGCTGGAAAAAGCCAAAAAGCTTTTGTCGGACGGCGCCTTGATAATAAAGGAAATCTCGGCCGGAGTCGGCTACAACGACCAAAACTATTTTAGCAAACTCTTCCGCCAAAAATACGGAGAGACGCCAAGCGAATACAGGCAAAGAATGTTGGGAAAGGAGGACTAGCGGCGATGGCTTTTACAAAACAAAAAAAGACGGCGGCCTTGTTGGCCTTGATCGCTGTTTGCGCGGCGGGCCTTTTGTCTTGCCAAAAGAAAAGCAAGGAATTTTCAAAACCCAGCGAGCAGGAAAAAAAGAAGGTCGGAATTACGATAGGCTTTTCAATCGACACGCTTGCGATTGAGCGCTGGAGGCGCGACTGCGACGTTTTCCTTAACACAGCCAAAGACTTGGGAGCCGACGTCATCGTTCAAAATTCTGGAAACAGCGTGGAAGTCCAAAACCAGCAAATAGAATACCTTGTAAAGCGCGGCGTAAAGGCTGTCGTAGTCGTTCCCAAAGACGCGGAAAGCTTGGGCGAAAGCGTCCGCCTTGCGCGAAGCAAGGGAATACCAGTAATCTCCTACGACCGCCTTTTGCGCAACTCCCCCATCGACCTTTACGTGACGATCGACAGCCAGGCCGTCGGCGCCCTTATGGCGCGGGAGCTTTTGCGAAAAAAGCCGCGCGGAGACTGGTTCTGCTTTTACGGCCCCAAGGAAGACTTTAACATGACCCTTATCCAGCGCGGCGTCGAGGCGGAATTGCAGGACGAGCGCGCCCATGTGGTCTACAATTACTGGACCGACGGCTGGAACTACGACTTGTCCTACCGCAAGATGGCCGACCTTTTGCGCGCCGGAAATAGGCCCGACGCCGTGGTTGCCGGAAACGACGCCGTGGCCGATTCGATAATCCGCGCGATCGGCGAATACGCTCCCGGAGCCAACATTGCCGTAGGCGGCCAAGACGCCGACATCGCAGGCTGCCAAAACGTCGTGAGCGGAAAGCAAACCGTGACGATTTACAAGCCCATCGCGGATCTGGCGCAAAAGACCGCGCAAATAGCCGTGGCCTTGGCGCAAGGAAAGACCTTAAAGGAATGTTCCGGCGCCAACGGCAGCATAGACAACGGCGCGGGCCAAATCCCGGTCTTGTGGCTGCATCCGATCGCGGTAACCGCGGAAAATATAGATGAAATCGTCATAAAAAGCGGCTTTCACACCCGGCAAGAAGTGTATAAGGATTGACCGCAGCTCTTTTTGGCCAGCGCATTTGGATTGGTAATTTTCTGACCACAAAAAATTACTAATCCAAATGGCAAAATTTTGCCAATAAATCCCAAAAATCTCCCAAAATCAACAAAAAAATCAAGAAAATCCGTGTTTTTAAAGGCTTTTTATGCCTTATAGTATAGTCGTGCCGCAAAAAGCGGCCAAATAAAAATCAAATGGAGGATTTTTATGAAAAAAATCATTTCTTTTGCCGTAGCGGCAATGCTCGCGGGCGCGGTTTTCGCCGCTCCCAAAGTAAAGGTTGGAGTCTCAATGCCGACAAAGTCTTTGCAGCGCTGGAACCAGGACGGAGCCAACATGTCTAAGGAACTCAAGAAGGCCGGATACCAGGTTGACTTGCAGTACGCCAACAACGACATCGCCATGCAGACTCAGCAGATTGAGAACATGCTCACAAAGGGCGACAAGATTTTGGTTATCGCCGCCATCGACGGAAGCGCCTTGAAGGGCGTTCTTGACACAGCCAAAAAGCAGGGCGTAAAAGTAATCGCTTATGACCGCTTGATCATGAACAGCGACGCCGTTTCTTACTACGCCACATTCGACAACTGGAAAGTTGGAACAATCCAGGGCAACTACCTTGTTGAAAAGCTCAACCTCAAGAGCCGCTCAAAGGCCGACCCCGCCTACATCGAGTTCTTCACAGGATCTCCCGATGACAACAACATCAACTTCTTCTTTGGCGGAGCCATGGACGTTTTGACTCCCTACCTCAAGTCAGGCGTTTTGGTTTGCCGCTCAGGACAGACTTCAAAGGCCCAGTGCGCCACATTGAACTGGTCTACAGAAGTTGCCCAGAAGCGCATGGAGAACCTCATCACAGCCCAGAAGTACGGCCCCCGCGGCACAAAGCTTGACGCCGTTTACTCTTCAAACGACTCTTGCGCTCAGGGAATCACAAACGCCTTGATCGGCGCCGGCTACACAGCCGCCAACTTCCCGCTCGTTACAGGACAAGACTGCGACAAACCGTCAGTTAAGAATATGATCGCCGGCACTCAGGCCATGTCAGTATTCAAGGATACTCGCACATTGGCTTCTCAGGTAGTAAAGATGGTTGACGCCATCGCCAAGGGAACACAGCCCCCGATCAATGACAAGAAGACCTACGACAACGGAACAGGAATCATTCCGTCGTTCCTCTGCGAACCGGTTTACGGCGACAAGAACAACTACAAGGCCCTCTTGCTTGATTCAGGCTACTACACAGCGGCTGACCTTCAATAGGCTTTAGCGGAGAAATCTGCAGTCAGGCCGCCCACCAGTCCGGCGGGCGGCCTTTTTTTACCAGTTTTAGGAGGAATTCCATGGCAGACATGTTATTGGAAATGAAAGACATCACAAAGAGATTCATCAATGTGACAGCGCTTAACAAAGTAAACCTTAAGGTGGCCAACGGAGAAATCCACGCCATCGTAGGAGAAAACGGCGCCGGCAAATCTACGTTGATGAACGTTCTTTCGGGCGTGTACCCGTACGGAACTTACGAAGGCGACATAGTCTTTGACGGAAAAGTCTGCCAGTTCCAAACAATTAAAGATAGCGAAAAAAAAGGAATTGTAATCATTCACCAGGAGCTTGCCCTGGTTCCGCTTTTGTCAATCGCCGAGAATATGTTCTTGGGAAACGAGCGCGGAACAAAGGCCCGCATCGACTGGGACGAAACATATAAACGCTGCGCCGACTCGTTGGCCCTTGTAGGATTGAACGAAAATCCTCACACGCTTATAAAGGACATCGGCGTTGGAAAGCAGCAGCTTGTCGAAATCGCCAAGGCGCTGGCAAAAGACGTGCGCCTTTTGATTCTTGACGAGCCTACAGCCTCATTGAACGACACAGAAGCGAAAAAACTCCTTGACCTCCTTCTTAAGCTAAAGGCGGAAAAGGGAATCACTTCTATTATCATATCGCATAAATTGAACGAAGTCTCTTACGTCGCCGACTCGATCACCGTAATCCGCGACGGAACGACAATCACTTCAATGAAAAAAGGAACGGAAGCCATCGACGAAGACGAGATTATCAAAGCGATGGTCGGCCGCTCCTTGGAAAACCGCTTTCCAAAGCGCGAGCCAAAAATCGGCGACGTTTGCTTTGAAGTCAAGGATTGGTGCGTTGAACACCCAGTCTTTGACGGCATAACGGTTTGCGACCACGTAAACTTCAACATCCGCAGGGGCGAAGTCGTAGGCATCTCGGGCCTTATGGGCGCAGGAAGAACAGAGCTTGCGATGAGCATCTTTGGCCACAGCTACGGCTCCAACATTCGCGGCCACATCTACATGAACGGAAAGGAAGTTCACTTCCCCACTCCAAAATCAGCGATTGACGCGGGCCTTGCCTACGTCACCGAAGACCGCAAGGGCAACGGCTTGATTCTTACGGAATCAATCGCAAAGAACACCGTAAGCGCCAACCTAAAGAAAATCGTCAACAAGTACGGAGCCATCGACTTTGACCTGGAGAACAAGTACTCTGTCGAAATGGCGAAGGAAATGCACACAAAGTGCGCCACCGTGCAAGAAGACGTAGGCCACCTTTCCGGCGGAAACATGCAAAAGGTTCTTATCGGAAAGTGGCTTTTCGCCGAACCGGACATTTTGATTTTGGACGAGCCGACAAGAGGAATCGACGTTGGCGCCAAGTACGAAATCTACTGTCTTATCAACAAGATGGTGTCGGAAGGAAAGTCGGTTTTGATGATTTCTTCGGAAATGCCCGAAGTTTTGGGCATGAGCGACAGAATCTACATCATGAACGAAGGAAAAATGGTTGGCGAAATGAACGCCAAAGAAGCGACGCAGGAAAAGATTATGGCCTGCATCATCAATTCAGGAAAATAAAAGGAGATTTGTATGGCTGAAAATACTGTAAAAGCCGCGTCTTTTGACGTAAAGAAACTGCTCAAGGACAACACAATGCTTTTGGTCCTTGTGGCGGTAATGGTTTTGTTCCAAATTTTTACCGGAGCGCTTTTCGCTCCGTCAAACGTGAACAACATCATAGCCCAGAACTCATACGTTCTGATTTTGGCGGCCGGCATGCTCCTCTGCATTCTTACCGGAGGAAACATCGACCTTTCAGTAGGTTCTGTAGTCTGCTTGGTCGGCGCCATCGCCGGAAAGTTGATTGTAGACGCGCACATGCCGATCGGCTTGGCGATTGTAGTTTGTTTGTTCGTTGGAACATTGATCGGCGCTTGGCACGGAGCCTTTATCGCCTACCTGCACATTCCGCCCTTCATCACAACCCTTTCGGGAATGCTCTTGTGGCGCGGCGTTGCTTTGATCGTCCTTGACGGATTGACGATATCGCCCTTCCCGCAAAAGTACCTTAACTTGTTCGCAAGCTACTTGCCCGAAGTCATGGTTCCCGGCCTTACCGAAAAGGTCGCTGAGGAAGCGCTTGAAGGAATTGACGGACCGGCCACATTGCAGTTGGCTTCACTGACGTTCAAAGTTACGATGGTTGTAGCCATCGCGATTTGCGCCGTAATGATCATCTCAAGCTTTGTAAGCAGAAAGACAAAGGAAAGCAAAGGCTACACAGTTGAAGGAATCGTTCCCTTCGTTGCCCGCCTTGTAATCATCACTTTCGTTGTTTTGGCCGTAGCTTGGAAGTTGGGCCACCACCACGGAATCCCGACAATCTTGATCTTGATCGCGATTGTCGTGGCCTTCTACACATACTACACGCAGAACACTGTTCCGGGCCGCTACCTTTACGCGATCGGCGGAAACGCCAAGGCCGCCAAGCTTTCTGGCGTAAACACCGACAACGTAATGATGTTCGCCTACACAAACATGGGCTTCCTTTCGGCCGTCGCCGCCTTGGTCTGCGTAGCGCGCTTTAACTCCGCCGCTCCAACAGCCGGCATGAGCTACGAAATGGACGCCATCGGCTCTTGCTTTATCGGCGGCGCCTCAGCTTACGGCGGATCGGGCACCATCGGCGGAGCGGTTGTCGGCGCCATCTTCATGGGTGTTTTGAACAACGGAATGTCTTTGATGGGCGTTGACTCCAACTGGCAGCAAGCCGTAAAAGGCTTGGTCCTCCTCTTGGCTGTTATCTTTGATGTAGTTTCTAAGCAAAGAAATAAGAAGTAAAAACATTGCGGACCCCAATGGCGGGTCCGTTTTTTTTTCACTGCTTCTTTAAAAATATGCGGTAGTTGAGCCAAGGCATGACGGGGTGTAGTTTTTCAAGGTTGCAGAACCATTCAGTGCTGACGGTGTTGCTGCCCAAGGCGTCAAAGATGTTTGAAAAGGAAACGATTCCCCGCTTAAAGAATTCGGCGGCGCAATCGGCGCAATTGTTTTGGCCGACCATTTTGGCCAACGAGCAGTCTTGAACCAAAAGAAGCTCGCGCGCTCCAAGATTAAGCAAGCGGGTTTTTAGGCCGCCGTCTCCAGGAAAACGAGACACCAAGTCAACGATTCTTTCGCTAGCCTTTCTTAGATATCTAATCATCCAAGAGTTTTTGTTTGAAATCAAGTCTTCGCCGTAAGCGAATTCAGAAAAGGCGGCCGGATACGGCGCGATCTTTTGCGCGTAAAATTTGCCTTCAAAAAGCGCGTTTGGCGCCGTTACGCTCAAACCTTCATGGATGGCAAGAAGAACGGACTCTTTAAGCCAATTAAAAAATTCCGCCCAATTTAAAGACAAGGCCAGAGCGTCAAAAACAAGCGTCGTAGAAACGTCAGCGTCGTCGCCCAAAATTATCGCGGCCTTCTTTAGAGCTTGGGCTTTTTCTTCAACAAACTCCTTTGCGTCAGCCTTGACCTGCTCCAAGGCGGCGTCAATGTCGTAGTCGTTTCCTTCCCTGTCGTGGTAACTCCAACAAGTCGCCGAGCGCGGCTTTCCTTCTTTTATGAACGGAGTCAATTCCTTGGCCGACAATTCCCACGCTACGTCTTTTGACAAATCAACGTAAAGCGGACTAAATTCCCTGTCGGCCATAAAGTCTTCGGCGGCCAGAATGGAAAGGCCGTTTTGGCAGCGCGCCGGCATAAAGGTTCCGTTCTGCGGCTGCGTTTCCGAAAACAAAAAACTCATCGACGGCAAAAGAATATACGAAACGCCGTACGACTTGATCACTTCCTCTATTCCAGGAGCGTAGCCCATCTCGGGCAAGAAAAAGCCGTCGCTGACCCGGCCAAAATATTGCTTTATCGCAAACAAGCCGCTTTCCACTTGCGCGTTCAACACTTCCTTCATGTCGGAAAAATGCGGCATGAACAAATATGTTCCGCAAGTGGCCAAAATCTCGGCGTAGCCTTCTTGGGCGAACGACGAAAAAGCGCTGAGCAAGTCGCAATTCCAAACTTCGTTGTAGAGCCTTTTGGTTTCCATCGCGCGGCGCAAATTGCCGGCGGCGGCTTTCTTTAGGCAGGAATTTCGCTTTACGCGGTCGACTTCTTTTTTGGCCAGCTCAATCAAGTTGTCCAACCATTTGTTGTATTTTTTCTTTATGTCCGGATCTGAAAGAATTTCGCAAGTGGGAGCCGAAAAAACAAGCGCAAGTTTTGCATCAAGCTTTTGCTCCTTAAAAAAAGAAAGAACGCTTAGCGTTGGCAAATAAAGGTTTGTAAAGCGCTGAAAAAGAAACGAGTGCTCTTCTTCGCAACGAACGTTGTCGCGGTCGCCAATCTTTATGTAAGGGCAATGAAGGTTAAGGACATAAACAAGATTTTTTGAAGCCATTTTTTTACCTATTAATTTTAATTAAATGATTGGCGGTAAGTGTTGTAGTGCCGTCTAAGCAATTCAGCAACGCCGGAATGTTCGACGATTCTGGACACGCCCAATTTTTCTCCGGGCTTTAACGCCATTATCGGAGAGCCTTTTGGAATCACAATTTTTTCCGAAAAAGCCAGCGCTTCGCTTTTTCCCGCGCACTCCGAAACCAAGTCAACGCGAACAATCTTTTTTCCGCCGGGAATGATGACATAATTTTCGCGGTCGGAATAAGTTATTTGAATGTCAAAAGCGTCGGCGGGCTTTTCGTCTTCCATGCTTTCAAAAAAATAAACAACCAAGCGCAACTGGCTGCGCTCGGACTTGATTTTTTTTATCGTCCATTCGCTCAAATCCCACCAAACAAAAAGCGAAATCGGATTTCTTAACAAGACGTTGATTTTTGTTTCATTGTAGCTGTCAGGCAAGGTGTTTACGTTCATCACTTGCTCTCCATCTTCCGAAAGCGCGATGGTTTCTTTTACCTTGTCGCCTTCTTCCAACTCGTTGGCAAGTTCAAGCAAATCGCCGATGATAAACTGCCTGTTCAAATCGTCGGGCGCGTCAATCCCATATTCATCGGCAATGTCCAATAGTTCCGCCGATGTCAAGGCTTCCAATTTTGCTCGCGTCAAACGATGGTCTTTTTTCATAATGTTATAAATATCCCCTAAATTCGATTGTTTGTCAATATGGAAACACTTTCGCGGAAAAGCAAACAGCTGCGAACGAGGTACTTATCAAGCAAAGCGATTAGCTTAACGTGTCGTGTTTCCATATTGCAAACATCAGCGATTATAAATATAATGAAACAATGGTTACATACTTGGCAAAACTTGGAGAGCTGACATTAAAGGGCTCCAACATAAAGCAATTTGAAAAAAAACTTTTGCAAAACGCGCGCTCATACTTTGGCGGCGACGAAGAAGTGAAAATAACTTTGCGAGCGGGAAGAATGTATATTAGCGCCGACGAATCCCGTTGCGAAAAAATAGAATTTTGCCTTAACCATTTGGTTGGAATCACCGGCTGGGCAAAAACGCAAGTCGTAGAAAAGAACATCGAGGCCATAAAGGACATCGTTTACGAGCTTTGCGTCCAAGCAGCCCAAAACGGAGCCAAGACCTTTAAATGCGAGGCGCGCCGCGCCGACAAGGCGTTCCCCCTAGACTCGTATCAAATCAACAGAGAAGCCGCCGCCCGCGTCTTTGACCAAAAAGTTTTGCTTGTTGACGTTCACAAGCCCGACATAAAGGTGTTTATAGAAGTTCGCGACCAAGTCTACGTTTACACTGACGACAAAAAGGGAATCAGAGGTCTCCCGGTAGGCGTTAGCGGACACGGTCTTTTGCTGCTTAGCGGCGGCATCGACAGTCCAGTGGCGGGCTGGCGCATGATGCGGCGTGGAATGAAAATCGACGCGGTTTACTACCATTCCTACCCCTACACCAGCGACGAGGCGCAAAAAAAGGTGGAAGACTTGGCGGCGAGAATTTCCGCCTACGGAATCAGCGTCCACTTGCACATCGTAAGCTTTACCGAAGCGCAAATGCAAATCAAAAAATCATCTCCGGAATCTTGGTCAACCCTGCTTTTAAGAATGTGCATGATGCGCGTGGCGAATAAAATCGCCGAGCGCATCGGAGCGCAATGCATTGTCACAGGAGAATCCCTTGGACAAGTGGCTAGCCAGACAATAGAAAACATGGCGGTTACAGAAAGCATGGCCGCCTACCCCCTTATCCGCCCTTTGGTTGGAATGGACAAGGAAGAAATCATAGCCGACGCCGTCACAATCGGAACATACGACACCTCTATTTTGCCATACGAAGATTGCTGCGTGCTCTTTAGCCCCAAGCATCCGGTCTTAAAAGCCGACAAGGAAGAGGCAAAAAAGATTTACGACGCGATGCAAATCGAGCCCCTTTTGGACAAAGCCCTGGAAGAGCGCGCCATCAAGCGCTTTTGGGATGGGAAGGAAGCGCCCGCGCAAGACTAGTGGACCGGCTTGTCCAACAAAATCTTGGCGATTTTGCTGGAGTCGGTGTCAATCTTGAGCGCGTCAAAGTTCTTGGCCATGCGGCTGTCAAAATCATTGTCTTCAAAAATCTCTTCGATCTTGTCATAGATTTTTGAAGGCTTTTGTATGAACCAGCCCACTTTGTTCCGAACCGCAAAGCGCATGTTGCCCAATTCTTGGTTGTGGATGTAGCGCGAAATGATTATGGGCTTTCGGCAAGAAAGCGCTTCTAGCAAAGTCGCGGGGCCGGCCTTCATCACGACGCAGTCCGAAAGCTTTATCAATTCGTCAAGGTAGTTTACAAAGCCGTAAACGTGAAGGTCCAATTTTGGGTACAGGCGCTTAAGGCTTTCTAGATAGGCGTATTTTCCCATATCCTTTCCGCAAACAACGGCAATCGCAAATTTCGCTTTTCGCAAAATGCATTTATTTACGATGTCAACCGCGCCAGGAAGTCCGTCTCCTCCGCCGACCAAAAGGACAGTCTTTTTGTTTGGGTCAAAGCCGCGCTTTTTTCGCAGCGCCAAAATGTCGTTTGAGTCAAAAGGCTCTTGGAATTTTGGATTCATCACAAAAGGAACGACTGTGATTTGTTCCGCCGGAACCTTTTGCGCGATTCCAGTTTGCTTGGCCTCCTCCGAATAGACAAGGTAGTCCAAGCTTCTGTCCCAGAACCAAGCGTTGGGCAGCGTAAAGGGATCGGTGACCATTACGGTGACGTTTATCTTTTTGTGCAAGCGTATGACGGCCGACTTTGCGTAAGACGAAAGAGCGAAGTGGAACGAAACGATGTCGGTAGGCTGTTCGCGCTTAAAGACTTTCTTTAAGTAGTGAACGGTGTGAAAGCGCATCAGCTTGCTGACCGTCGTGGCGAAAATTCTGTGCTGGCTGATGTCGTAAATCAAGGGAAAGAGGCCGTGAAAAAAGTTCGTTGCCCAAAAATAAAGCAGCTCAAAGCCAACCTTTCCCATAATGTTGGCCTTGTCAAAGCCGTTCACCATAACGACTTCGGCGTCAGGGTTTTGCTTGAGAATCTGTTCTTTTAAAACGCGCGCGGTTGAAATGTGGCCCGCGCCTGTAGTCAAGTACAAAAATAAAAATTTGCGTTTAGCCATAAGATTCTCCTAAAAAACTAGTAGGTGTATTTTGCCGAAATCGTAATGTAATTATTGATTTCGTTATGCAGTTTGTCGGCCCAAGCGTTTTTGGCGGACTGAATCGCGGCGGCCTTGTCGCTGGCGTTGTTGATCGCGTTGGCGGCGTCGCCTGTGTAAATCGCCGTGTCCACTCCCTTGTTGTAAATGAACTCAAAGGTGTAGCCAAAGTTCAGCGTCAAAGTTCCGTAGCTCTTCCTAAAGGCTTCCCAAGAGCCTTTAAGGCCAAGCTGGAACACGTACATCTTATGCTCTTGGTCCAAGAAGTTCATTCTTTCTTGAACGGACTTTGGATAGGGATCGGTTCCCGCTCCGCCCGTGTTGTCGTGCTCGGCGAATTTCACGCAGTGGGCGGCGACTTCGTCATTCTTCCAGCTTTCAGTCTCGTTGGCGTGGCGGATAAAGTCTGTGGAAACGTTAAGGCTAAGGCGCTTGACCGGCTCAAAATGGGCCTCAAAGCGCAAGCGGTCGGAGTTGGGCCGCAAGTTGGAGCCGATTGAAACTCCGTGGTTTGTGTAGTTGGAATAGTTGAACGTTTCCGCTCCGTCGGGAAGCGGGCCTGTGTCCTTGTCGGGAGAGTTGATCCAATGCGAGTACATGTAAGGCAAAACCAAAGTGTAGTCGAACGAAAGCTTTTTGCAAAAGTCAGCGGCCGGCGTGTACATTACGCCTGTCTGCAAGGCCGCCTTGAACTTTGAGTCAAAGTTTCCCTTGGCCCAATCGTCAATGCTTATGTCGTCAATCGCAAAGGCAAGCGCGGCCTCAAAGCGGTCAAAGGGACGGACCTCAAACTGCAAGCCGTAAATGTCGTTGTCGCCCGCGTCAAACATTCCCTGCAAGAGAATGTAAGGAGCGGGAATCAAATAGCTGGGGTCAAAGCGGCCGCCGACAATTCCCGCCTCAAAGTAAGAGATCGAAAGCTGCTTTATCGGAGTGAAGCGGACCGAGTGGAAGGCCAAGAATTTATTGGCGGTAAACTCAATTTTGCTTCCGCCGCCGCGATAGTTTGACGCGGCGATCGCCGAAATAGTTTGGCTGTACTGCCACTTTTCCGAAGCGTAGTTTACAAGAAGATTGTTCATGTGGCAGGAATAGGGATTTAAGATGATGTTGTCGTGACCGAAGATGTTTGAAAAGCCGATTCTGTTGGCGCCGACAATGCCGTTGATTGTGGCGTTGCCTACGTTGAGGCCGGCTTCCATGTCCCAGTTTCCGTCAAGAGGTCCAAAGGTGGCCGCGTCGCCCCAAGTGTTCAAGGGCTCGTTTTGAAATGTTTTAAGAATTTCGCACGACTCGGTTGACTTGTTGTGCAAGTTCAAGCCAAGGTTGTAGCCCAAGGCGATCCAATCCTTGAACAAAACGTCGCCAAAAACCGTAGGCTCGGCAAAAACAAATTTTGTCAACTTCTCCGAGCCCTTGTCCGAAGCCTTGAGGCTGGCGCCAAGCTCAAAGCCCACATGCCACTGTTTTGAAAAATATTTTTCGTAATAGTATTTGGCGGTTTCGACGTCGGCTTCCGTTCCCTTTTCTATCGCCGCGTCAAGAATTTCTTTTACAACGCTGGCCGGATACGGACTGATTTGAGGAAGAAAATCCACATAGCCTTTGATTTGCCATTGGCGGGCGCTTTCGTAAAAGTCAAGGTTGGGGTCGATAACCACTTGCGAAAAAGCCGCCGCTCCAAGAAAGAGCGACGCGACAAGCGCCAAAGTTTTTTTATTCAAGGCTTTAATTTTCTGAAGCATTTTGCAAAGTCTCCTTTTTGTTAGCTATGCTTTTTTTTATTTTCGCGAACTTTATTCTCGCGCCAAGGGCAAACTCAAATGAAACTTCCGTCTTTCCGCTTTCGTGGCCAGAGTTTAGGATGACGGCCAAAGACGTCTGGCCCATAAAGTCAAGCCATTCGTTAAGGCTGTAGCTTCCGTAAAGCGTAAGGGCGTTGACAAACTCAGGCGTTCCGGTGGGAGCGGCGTGGTTGCGGCCGTTTTTGTAATAAGAATTGTTGTTGAGAGGCGTCGACCCGTCAGAAAGAGTTGTATAGGGATAAACCCAGCCTTTCATATTCGGGTCGCTTACGTTAAGGATTCGCGGGCCCCAACCGATTTTAGAAAAAATATCCGGCTCGGACAATTTGCCGCGCGCCAAGAAAAGAAACTTTAGGCCGGCAGACCATTTGTTTGGAACCTCGTACGAAGCCAGGAAACTTGCGGCCACCGTGTCGGGTCCGTAGCGCGTTCCTATCCAATCGTAAAAATCCTTGGAACCGGAATTGCTTTCTGACGACGTTCGGACAAAAGACCAATTGGGGCTTGAGTTTATGTACAAGTAAGGCTGAGCGTAATAGCCCTCCAAGTTAAAGTGAAGGTGTCCCTTGTCCAATGGAATGTAGGACTCAAGGCCCAGCTGGACTCCCATCGCGTTGGGAACGTAGTTGTCCTTGTCCGTGTTGTCGTCGTCCAATTCAACAGGAAGCTGGAACTGTGTCATCGACCACAAAGCAAAGACTCGCAAATATTTTATCGGAGCGAAGTTGGCCTTGATTCCAAAATAGCTTCCGACATCCCTGCCCTCCGCCTCGTAGTCAAGCCAAGAGGCGTAGTTGTGCAAGAACATCATCGGGTTAAAGAAGCGCAAGTCCATCTCGCCATAAGGAAGCGCGGCTTCCATAAAGGAAATCTGGAACTTTTTTCCGATCCTCGCGTCAACCTTGTGCGCGTAAAGGTAGCGGCGGTTGTTGTATTGGGTTATCGAGCCTGTGTACTGAACGATCGGCGAGTAAACCGTAAGAGCCGCGCTTGTGGCGTCGGTTAAATATTCAGACTGTATGATGGAACCGGTTTGCGCGCGGCCAAAAGACTGGCTCATATTGGTCACGCGAATGTTAAAGCCGACAGTGTCGGTAAAGGCGTATCCGACGGAACCATAGGCGTCGTGCGGAAAGTTTACGTCAAAATTTTTGGGGCTGTACGGAACGTTAAAATAAGTGTCGCTGTCATTGGCCGCGCTCTTGTTGATTCCCGCAAAGAGGTCGGCGTAAAAAGCCGCGTAGTCTCCTACTCCAATCGTCACCGGCGCTTCAAGAAAATGCTTTTTTTCAAAGCGGTCGTAAAGCCAAGGAACGTTTTTGTTTGTCTTTACGTATCCTTCCAAGTTCAGCGCCGGCTCGGCCCTAACTTGCAGGATAGAAGCGTTTACAGAGCAAGAGCTGTCCTTCATATAGTCGATGATGTTGTCGTAATGAGCTTTTCCGGCCTCGCTCAAGGAATCGTAGTCGATCTCGCCAATCATCGCCTTGACTTGCGCGAGGCTAATCGGAGACTGGTCGGAGAACTGGACGATGCCGCTCTCCTGCTCCAAAATCTGAAGGGAATCGTAAATCCAGTGGCGGCTCTCTAAAAGAGTTTGGCCGCTTCTGCCAGGCTTTTGCGCAAAGGCGGCGAAAGAAAAAAAGATTGCGGCGGCAAAGAAAATCGAGCGCGCTTTCATTGAGCCTCCGACGACGAGGCGCCCGCTGAAGAAGCGCCATTAGCCATTTCTTTGTCGTATTTGTCCTTTAGCAAAAAATCAAAGTTGACCGGCTTTTTTAGGATGCGGCAAAAGTCGATTCTGCAAGAAAGCGCCATCTCAAAGCCTTGCTGGAAGTTTCCGGTCTTATGGTTGTGGTTAAAGACAAAGATGTAGGCCGGCTGTCCGACCAAGGTAAGCCACTTTAGCGGCGACCACGAAGCCTTGGCGTAAATTATGTTGACGTATTCGGCGATTCCGTGCGGGCTTGAGAACTCGCGGCCGTACTTGTACTTTTCGTTGTCAACGTATATCCATCTTTTCTCGTAGCGCTGGTTTGTGTGACCGTTCACCCAATTATAAACGTCGCCGTTGTAAACCTTAAAAATGTCGTCCGAGGCGAACTCTCCGCGCGCGGCGAAAATGTAGTTCAAGTCAAGCGACCAAACTCCGGGCTTTTCGTAACCGACAGAAAATTTTCCGGCGATCGAGTCGGGGCCGACGGGGCTTCCGATCCATTCATAGTCGGGGCCGTTTTCGTCACCCTTGGCCGAAACCAAAGACCAGTTGGGGCTTTGCTTTATCCACAAGTACGGCGAGGCGTAATAGCCTTCCAAATTGAATTTTAGGAAGCCGCCGGCCACAGGAAACTGCAAGTCAACTCCGCCCTGCAAGCCGCGGCCTTCAGGCAAAGCGCCGGGCCCCGACGTTTGCTCGGTGAACATTTGGTGCTCGGTCTTTGAAATCAAAGCGTATATGCGCAAGTTCTTGCAAGGAACGTAATTGAACTTCACTCCCATGTATGAAATCCAATCGTATTGGTCATTCAATTCGTAGGCGTGGAAGATGCCAAAGGGATTCAAGAACTTCATGTCAAAGACATCGTAGGCCGCGCCGCCTTCCAAAAAGCCAAAGGTAAAGCGCTTCCAAAGCCTAAAGTCAATCTCGTGGTTGTACATCGTCTCTTTTTGGTTCAGCTGCTGGACGTTAAAGGAGTAAGTGAAAATCGGAGAGTAGACTCTAAGCGTTCCATAAGGAAGGTCGGTAAGCCAATCGCTTTGGATTACGCTTCCCAAAGAGGCGCGGCCGTAGTTGTGGCGGCCAATGCCAAAGTTAAGGTTGACGCCGACGCCGTTGTTCCACCTGTAGCCGGTGGAAAGATATGTGCTGTGGGTAAGATTTGGGTCAAAGGCGTCTTCGATAAAAATATGGTTTACGTAGTTGTCGTTCTTTAGCATGTAGGAACGCCTTTGTCCGACCGCAAGGCCCATGTAAACGGTCAAATAGTCGCTCAAAGTTATGCGGATCGGAGCCTCGGCCAAGCGCTGACGGTCATGGTAGTTGTAAAGCCACTTTAAGTCCGAGTTGCTCTTTGCAAAAACGTCAACGTTAAGCTTGGGCTCAATTCCAAGGGAGAAAATTCCCGCGTCCAACGAAAAGTCAAACTGGCTGAAATATTCCTGGACGCGAAGGTACTGCTCTTGCGCGGGCTTTGACAATTTTTCGTAGGGGATTTCTTCTAAGATGCCTTTTAGCTCCATTATGGTGAGCGGAGTGTGGTCCACAAAATTCCATCTGCCAAAATCAATTTCTATTTGGGAAAGAGCGTCGTAAACCCAGTGGCCGCTGGGAACCAAGTCAGAGCCTCGCCTGGTCGCCGAAAAAGAGGCGGCGCAAAGGGCCGCGAAAAGGACGAAAGATGTAAAAATTTTCTTAAACTTCATTAAAAAATCCCTAAATTTAGATAGAAAATTATATCAGAAATTCCAATTTCTTGCAATAAGCGCGCGGCGGACAAAGAGAAGCGCCCGCCCTTGCGCCCATTCACTTTTTTCTTTATAATGGAAAAATATGAAAGCGCGAAACAAACACTTGCTTCAATGCCTGGCCTGCCTTACGATCGCCTTGGCATATTTTTTCTTGAGCTACACGCCATTGCAAACAGAATTGCAGTTGCGGCCTGAATGGACTTGCGACATACAAAAAACGCCGGAAACCGCCGGCAAAGAGGCCCTGCTGCCCTTCCGCCTTGGAAACAAGGGCGGCTACTTTACCCATTCCGGAAAAATCGCGACAATCGTAGACATTCCCTACAAGGCGACATTTTCAAAAGACTTTTACGCCCTCTATTCCGAAAATTCGGAAAGCGCCCAAGTTTCCGTTCCAAACGGAAACGAAGCCTTTGCGATAAACGCGGCCGGTTTTCCATTCATACAGGAAGACAGGATTTTCCTTTTCGCGCCGGGAGGCTCCACAGTCGCTTTTGTAAACAAGAACAGCGGCGACGTCGAGTCAGAATGGGAGTATTCGGCGCCGATAACAGCCTTTAACTCTTCACCCAAAGGCAGCGTGGCCGGTTACGCCGACGGCCAGCTTACGGTCTTTGACCAATACGGCAGAATGAAAGCCGAGCTATTCCCGGGCGGAAGCGACTACTCGGTGATTTTAGGAGCCGACATAAGCCAAGACGGAAACCTTTTTGCGTGCGTGTCCGGCTTGGACCCCCAGCGCTTTGTCCTTTACCGAGACGAAGGCAACTACAAAAAAATCATATACCACGAATTCTTAAAAGTAAACCTTACAAGGCAGACAAAAGTTTACTTTAGCAAAAACGACCGTTACGTTTACTTTGACTCCATCGACGCGCTTGGAATCGTAGACACTCAAAGCGCGCAGGCGATTCACGTTCCGCTTACGGGAACGATTTTAGACATCCAGGAATCTCCTGTGGACCAAAGCGTCTTTGTCCTTAGCCGCTACCAGCAAAAATATTACACTATAACAATTTTGGAAGACTGGACAAAGAAAATCGGCCAGTTCTCTTTTGAGGCGGACGCGGCCTTTATATTGGCTGACGGCAACACCCTTTATGTCGGAAAGGACAACAAGATTTCAAGGCTGTCCATTTCAAAAAGCTGAGCGGGAGTTAAGGAATGAAAAAAATACTTTTATGCGCGGCCGCCGCCCTTGCGGTCATTGGACAGGCGCTCTTCTCTTTTGGCTGGCCTGTAAAAAATTTGGACGCGGAAAAAATGCTTCCGTCCTTTGCCCGCAACAGAAAGAATAAATTCAACACCTCGTTTATATTCCCAAACGCGCAAAAGGCGGTGGCCGCCGACAACGGAAAAATCATCGCGGTAATCACAGAGCATCAAAACGACGGAGACTGGTTTGAGTCGCCCCTTGGAAACGCCGCGATCATAAGCCACAACGACGACTTGATTTCTGTCTACGCGAACCTTGACACAAAGAGCGCCCTAAGTTTGCAGGACAAATTCCAAGTGTCTGACGGACAAGAACTGGGAGACATCGCCTTTTCAGCCTGGACAGAAAATCCGCAAAGCGGCTCGATGGAATTCCAAATCGCCGACACAAAGGCAAAGACTTACATAAACCCCTTGATCCTTATGCCCCGCTCGGCAAAGCCTCCCCGAATTTATTTTGACGGAGTCACAATCGAAAACCAATTTGGCCGCGCCTACAACTTGGCCACCTTGCGCTCCGTTCCCGCGGGCCCCTACACACTTTACAAAAAGCGACAGGCAAACGCCTCGCCCCACAGAGTCAAAGTATATGTGAACGGAACTGAATTGGAAAAAATAAGCAAAGAAGTTCTCAAGTGGCAGGACGGAAAAATTCTCATAGCGGGAAACAAGAACTACACAAGCGGCCAATTCTATCCTTCCGACGACGCGGAACTCTTGGGCCATATCCTTTTGCCGCACGGAGTCAACACAATAACGATAACCGCATCGGACATACTCGAAAATTCGGTGACGGCCAACTACACAATATCAGGTTACTAAATATGGAACACAATATGATTTTGTCGGCCTCCGGCTGGCGAAAAGTTTTCGCGCAAAGCGGAATCGAAAGCGACACGACAACAAAAATCGGAAACGACAACAAGGCTCTTTGCTTTTTGGCCGCCGAGTCTTTTTTGGAATGGATTGCAGGGAACGGTCGCAAGACCAAGAAGGCCGCCCCAAAAATCGTCGTGGCCACAGACACCCGCCCCACAGGAAAAGAATGCGCCGAATATGTTTTGCGCGCGCTTGAGTCGGGAAAAGCGAAAGTCTTTTATCTTGGAGTCGCCGCCGCTCCCGAAATCATGGCGTTTTCCCGAAGCTTTGACGCATTTGTTTACATTTCGGCAAGCCACAATCCAATCGGCCACAACGGAATCAAGTTTGGCCTTGACGACGGCGGCGTATTGAACGCGGCGCAAAACCTTGAGGTCAGGAAAATATTCGAGCGCAAATTGCAAGAGGCAAAGAGCGCGGATGAAGTTTTGGAGCGCGCCAAATCGGCAAACGCAAGCAAGGCCAAGACCGCGGCCAAAACAGAAATCGTTTGCAAGCCTAAAAACGCGGCCGCCGCAAAGGCCGCCAACAAAAAAGCCGCGCTCGCCTCCTACGACGCGTTTTCACGCCGCGTAATAAGCGGCTTTGAAAAAGGCCGCGCGCAAGACAAATTTTTTGACGGCCTAAAAGCGGCGCTAAAGAAAAACAAAATCACAGTTTGCGCGGACTTTAACGGAAGCGCCCGCACCCTCTGCATAGACAAAAAGTTTTTCGCGCGGCTCGGCGTCGCTTTTAAGGCCATGAACGACAAGGCCGGAAAAATCGTCCACGAAATAATTCCCGAGCCGGAGAATCTTGTCCACGTGGCGCGCTTTGTTGAAAGCGTCGCAAGCGAAAGCAAGGCCAAGACTGGCGCGGCCAACAAAAATGGCAAGCAAGGCCAAAAAGCGGCGGCCGCCTCCACCGATTTCCGCATTCCAACCATAATCGGCTACATGCCCGACTGCGACGGCGACCGCGGAAACATCGTTTACTACAGCCAAAAAGAAGGCAAGGCTAAAATACTTAAGGCGCAAGAAGTCTTTGCCCTAAGCGTTTTGTCAGAGCTTTCCTGCGCCGCGCTTAGGCAAAAGGCCGAACAAAAAACGACCGGCAAAAAAGCGCGCCTCGCCGTCGCGGTAAACTGCCCCACTTCGATGCGCATAGAAGAAATCGCGGCCGCCTTTGGCGCCAAAGTCTTTAGGGCCGAAGTCGGCGAAGCCAATGTCGTCAACCTTGCCCGCGAAAAGCGCGCGGCGGGCTTTGAAGTTCCAATCTTGGGCGAAGGCTCCAACGGCGGAACAATAACCTACCCGGCCTGCGTCCGTGATCCGCTCAACACAGCATTCGCGCTGATAAAGCTTTTGACAATAAAAGAGGCGTGGGCGCTTTGGACCAGCGCGCGCGGCATTTCCTACAGCGAAAATTATTCCTTGGACGACATTTTGGACTCGCTTCCAAAATACACGACGACGGGAGTTAGCGAAAAGCGCGCTATTCTTAAAATAAAAACGACGGACCACGCCGTTCTTAAAAAGAATTTTCAAAAGGCCTTCGAGCGTTCCTTCAAAGCGGGCGGCGAAGGACTTGTAAAGAAATATGGCATAACTTCTTGGAAAGCCTCGCTCACAAACGGAACCAAAGAAAAATTGGGAGCCGCGGACTTTTCAAAAAGCGGCAAAGGCGGCTTAAAAATTTTGCTCTACGAGAACAATTCCAAAAAGCCCGACTCCTTCATTTGGATGCGGGGAAGCGGAACGGAGCCGGTCTTTAGAATCATGTGCGACGTCAAGGGGACGGACGCAAAAAAAGAAAGGGAACTATTGGCGTGGGAAACAAAACTGCTTGCCCAAGCCGACAAAATACAGTAAAATTAGGCGTGGCTAAGCGCAAAGCCGCCGCCACCCACGGAGGAAAAAATGGAAAAAC
>JBGUQT010000040.1:0-112125 GCA_045131275.1 Treponema sp. | reverse complement strand
GGCTTTCCAAAATTGATTACGGGGCCGGCGTAGACCTTTACGTAGTCGCCAAAGTTCAGCGAAAATACTATTGGCAATTGAAAAATTTTTGAGGCGTGGTTGTAGCGGAAAATCGTTCCAACGCCGGGCTGGAATTTCCAAGCTGCGTAGCGGACGTTTGATTCCAAAGAAATGCCGCGCCAGTTTAGCATAAAGCGGGTTGGAAGAAAAAAGTTCCAGTCGCAAAAAAGGGTGGCGTCAAAAACGAGGTTTGAATACCATTTGCCGTTGGAATTTGACGAGCCGTCGTCGGTCATAAAAATGCCGTCGGGATTTTTGCCACGCGGCTTTGTTTTGCCGTCGGATCCTTCAACGGCGCTTTTAATGTCGTCGCGGTCGGGAATGTCTTCTTCGCTTATGATTTCATCGTCAGCGGCGTCGGCGACGTCTTCTTTTGTCGCGCGGCCGGAAGGAATTACGCGGCCGACTGCGGCAAATGACGACGCGTAATATCTTTCTTTGAGGGAAGAAACAATAACGCCAGTGTTGTTTCCGTCGCTGGCCGCGTGGATGAATTGGTTCTTGCCGATGTAGATTCCTATATGGCTTATGGATCCGTCGCCGGTGGTCTTAAAGAAAATCAAGTCGCCGGCTTCCGCCTCGTCGGTTTTGATGATTTTTGCCTTTGAGTAAATTGCCTTTACGGAGCGCGGCATTTGCGTTCCCGCGGCGTCGCGGAAAACAGTGTAAATCAAGCCGGAGCAGTCAAAGGCGTCCGGCCCGATGGCGCCAGATCTGTAGGGGCAGCCGATATATTGTTTTGCCTGCGCCACAATGTCTTTGCGGGCTTGGGCGGCTTGTTCTGTTGTCATTGTTTTTGCGGCGCAGTGGCCGACGAACGCAAGGGCGACAACGGCCAAAGCCAATAATTTCTTTGCTTTAATCATATTAAAATTTTCGGAATTTGATAAAAATATTTTACTATTTTAATTGGGCGGAGGAATTAAATTTCCGCTAAAATCACGCTGCAAAAATCCGATAATAAAAAAGGACGGCCCAGCCCTATTGAGCCAAGCGGTCTTTTTGTCCGCAGTCCATTTTTAATTGGGGTTTTATGAAACAGTATAATATATCTTCAAAAGTTGCCGGAACGATTTTGTTCGTTCTAGCCTCATTTTTTTCTTTCGCTCTTTTAGTTCATCTTTTTGGCTTTGCCGGCCGCGACAGTTTTGTCTTAGATTTTTTGTATGGAACGGGAAAAATTTTGTCGGGAGCGTACGGCTTTTGCAGCGTATTGATTCCGATTTTTTTCTTTGGCGCTTCGATGGTCGCCTTTAGCGGCCACAGGACTTTTAAAAAATGCGTTTACATCAGCTTTAGCTTGATTCCCTTTTTTACCGCTGTTGGAATCGAGCGCGTGTACCGCTCCTTGACTGCCGGCTATGCGGGCGTGTCTTCGTTTAAAACAGTCCAATTGGTTTTAGCTTTTGTAATAGGCTTTTTGTTGGTTGTCATCGAATACCTTTTGGCTGGAATCGTTGCTGAGCGAATTTTCTTTGGAGTGGAAGAAGCGCAGAGCGACATTCGCATTAAGTCCTTCAAAGAAGAGTTTGAGCCGCTCCATTACGACGAGCCGGAAGAAGAAACGTCAGACGAAAGCGGTTACGATGACGAAGTTGAAGGCGAGAACGGCGACGATGCTGAAAGCGAGGCTGATGCGGAACAAGGCTTGAGCGCCGCCGAACAGTTTGCCGCCCTGCAAGCGCAAAAGGCCGCAGAGCTTGACCAAAAATATTTGCATGAGTTTGACGACTTGCAGTTGACCGGAATAAAGGTTCCGGAAAAATTCCAACCAAAGGAAGAGAAAAAAGAAGAAATTCCGCAAGCCCAAGAAACGCCCGCGCAAGCCGCTCCCGCCGCGCAAAATGTTTCGCAGCCCGAGCCTGCGGTTGAGCGCGCGTATTCATATGCGGAGCCTGTCGCTCCCGCTCCTGTAAAAAATCCTGAACCGATAGAAATTTCCCGCGAGACAAAGAGCGCGGTTGAAGAAGTTCCTGTAGAAGTCCGCGTGACGACAGACGGAATTGAAATCAACGAAGACGAAGAAGAAAACGAATACGACGCGGACGACTACCCCAACTACGAAGAGGAAGAAGAAATCGAAGAAGAGTCGGAAGCCGACATTGACGCAGAGAACAATGACGAGGAGTCGCAAGAGGAAATAGAGGACGACCCCAACCAACGAGAATTGATCGAAGAAGGCGACGACTTTGACATTGAAGTTGACGAAAGCGGCGACGACACTGTCGAAGGCACTGAACTTGACGAAGACGAATTCGAAATAGACGTGACTCCAGAAAAGGACGAGGACGACGGCCCCGTTCCGATTGAAGACGAAAAAACTTTGACCGCCGTTAATCCGCGCTTGCAAGAAAAGGTTGCAAAAGTTGAGGCCGCCGCCTCGACCGCTCCTAGCGCAGACACAGTTCCAGCGCCGGTAGAAAAGCCCAAGCCGGAACCCAAGCCCGAGCCAAAAATCATTGACTCGCGCTTTACCCGCGGCGTCTACAAAATTCCGACAGACAAAATATTGAATGAATTTGAAAACTCCGATTACTGGGTCATCGACGAAGGAACCAACGCCAGCGCCGCCCAGCTAAAGGAAACGCTTGAGGAATTTAGAATCAGCGCCGAAGTCACCGGAATTCGAAAAGGCCCGGTCGTCACGATGTTCGAAATTTTGCCGGCGCCCGGCGTCAAGCTTAGCAAAATCGTCACGTTGCAAGACAACATCGCCTTGCGCTTGGCGGCAAAGTCTGTGCGCATTGTCGCTCCGATTCCGGGAAAGCGCGCGGTGGGAATTGAAGTTCCTAACAAGGACCGCGCAGTCGTAGCCTTCCGCGAAATCATCGAGCAGGAATTGCCGGAATTTAAGAAGATGGCTGTTCCTGTAATTTTGGGAAAAGACATCCAGGGCGAGGCGCAAGTCATCGACCTTTCAAAAACACCGCACTTGCTTATCGCCGGTTCAACAGGCTCTGGAAAATCTGTTTGCGTCAACTCATTGATTCTTTCCATCCTTTACAAGCGCTCGCCCGAGCAAGTAAAGTTGATTTTGGTTGACCCAAAAATCGTAGAATTAAAGTTGTACAACGACATTCCGCACTTGCTTACGCCTGTAATCACAGAGCCCAAGCGCGCCTTGCAGTCATTGCAATATTGTTTGTGCGAGATGGAACGCCGCTACGCGCTCCTTGACGGAATGGGTGTCCGCGACATCATCAGCTACAACAAGCGAATCGAAGAGCGCCACATCGCGAGCGAAAAACTTCCGTACATCGTTGTCATCATAGACGAGTTCGCCGACTTGATGGCGACAACCGGAAAAGAATTGGAAAACACAATCGCGCGTTTGTGCGCCATGAGCCGCGCCGTCGGCATCCACTTGGTATTGGCAACACAGCGTCCGTCGGTTGACGTAATTACAGGTTTGATCAAGGCCAACATTCCAAGCCGTATCGCGTTTGCCGTCGCGTCAAAGATGGACAGCCGCATCATCATCGACCAAGTCGGCGCCGAAAAACTTTTGGGCCGCGGCGACATGCTTTTTGTAAGTGCCGTCAATCCCGTTCCTATAAGAATTCAAGGAACGCTTGTAAGCGATGACGAAGTTGAGAACGTCGTCAATTACGTCAAGCAGTACGGATTCCCGGAATACATTGACGATGAAATTTTCGTTGACGACGAAGATGAAGAAAATCCAGAGCCGGGACTCTTTGACGAAGGCGACGATCCCCTTTACCAAAAGGCTTTGGACATCGTTATCGAAGCTGGAAAAGCCAGCGCGTCGTACATTCAGCGTAGGCTAAAGATTGGCTACAACCGCGCCGCCCGCTTGGTGGAAGAGATGGAAGAGCGCGGAATCGTAGGCCCTGCCAACGGCTCCAAGCCGCGAGAGATTATTCATATGCCATAATTAGGAGCAAAAAGTGGAACAAAAAATTAAATTTCCAATTGCATTAAAACACATACTATTGTTTTCTTCTCTTATAATCTTGGTCTTGGGCTTGACGACATTCCTTGTTTCCACTCTTGTGCGCGGAAACGACAGGATAAAAGCTGAAGAGAACAACCACACAATCAACGCGCGCACCGCTGAGACTATCCAAATCTCTTTTACAAACGCGCAAAAGAATTCTTATATGCTGTTTGACGCTATTTTAAATAGGCGTTTGGATGGCGGAAAAATGGAAGAGTTTGCCGCTCGCATGCTAGATGATTTTTTTAGAGTGAACGGAAACATTATTTTTATTCTTGGCCAAGACATTGGATTTAAGGTAAACCCCGCCTTTTACGGAAAAGGGCTGACAAAAAAAGCCGTGGAAGATTTTGTCAAAGCTGGTTCGGAAGGCGCGGCCGTCGAATACTTCAACTCAAAAGTGATTCTAGGGCTTGATTCAGTTATAATTTCTTACAAATACGGACCGGCCAATGACCAAAAAAACGCTGTCTTGGGGTTGGACACAAAAGCGCTCGCCGAATTGATGAGCGAAGGCGCCAATAACACGACAGTGTTGGTTGACCATAAATCCCGCGTTTTGATAAACCCCGATTACGAAAACAGAAGTGAAAATTATTACGCCGCCCAGCCCATTATAGACGAAATAAAAAATGAGCCGGAGACTGACAATGCGCAAAACTTGGTGGAAACCAATCAAGGAAGAAAATTTATTTCGGTTCACAGAACATGCGACAACCTTTTTGTAATCACGAGCGTGTCTGAAAATTCTGTTTACGCGGTAATCAACAAAACTACATACCGAATAATTTTGTTTTCGCTCGCTGTTTTGTTCGCGGCGATTGTAATAATAAGAATTTTCAGCAACAACATAACCAATCCAATCGAGGACTTGGTTGACGCTTCAGCAAAAATCGAGCGTGGAGATTTCGCGCTTGACATCGAGCCGCGTTCGCAAGACGAGATAGGCCTTTTGACTTCTTCGTTCATTCACATGAGCAAAGGACTTGCCGAGCGCGAAAAATTAATGGTTTCGTTCAGCAAATTCACCAACAAGACAATCGCGAAAAAAGCTGCCAGCGGAGAATTGGCTCTTGGCGGCGAAAACCGCAACGCGACGATTTTCTTTAGCGACATTCGCTCGTTTACAGCTATGTCTGAGACGATGCAGCCAAAAGAGGTTGTTGAATTTTTGAACGCCTACATGACCCGCATGGTCAATTGCGTCAACGAGACGCACGGTGTTGTTGACAAGTACATCGGAGACGCTATCATGGCTGTTTGGGGCGCGCCTGATTCTGCCGGTAGTCCTGCGGCCGACGCTCTCAACGCAGTAACCGCCGCGCTTATGATGCGCGTTTCATTGTTCCGCTTTAACAAAAGCAGAAAAGAAAAAGGCTTGCCTCCTGTTAAAATCGGTTGCGGAATAAATTCCGGCCCAGTCGTCGCGGGACAGATTGGCTCCGACGAAAGGATGGAATACACTGTAATCGGCGACGCGGTCAACTTGGCCAGCCGCACGGAGGCTTTGAACAAGCCTTTTGCCACCGACATTTTGATCACTGAGAACACTTACAATCTTATCAAGGATAAAGTTATCGTGGAAGAAATGCCTGGCGTTCATGTTAAAGGAAAAACTGACGCGATAAAAATGTTCGCGGTAATAAACCTTAAAGGAAAAGTCAGGCCGGCCACGCTTGCTGAAGTTAGAAAAATTATAGGAACACAAGCTCCCGATTTGTCAAAGGTAAACACAGATGACGAAGAAAAGAAATACAAAATTCAAGCTCAATAAAGCCAACCTGTTCATCTTTGTCATTTGTCCAATTCTTTCCGCGCTGTCTTTGGGACTTTTTTACAAAGACATAAATTCTTTTAGTTTAAGGAACGATGAAAAGGCTGTCGCTACGATTTATTTTAGGCGGAACACTGTTCAGCGAAAATTTATCGACGACGATTTGTGGGAAAGGTTGAGCAACAAAAGCCCGGTCTTTAACGGCGACAAAATTAGAACTGGAGAAAATTCAGAAGCGTTCGCGGTCTTTAAAGACTCTGACAGCAAAATTCAACTTAAAGAAAACAGTTTGATTCAAATTTTGTACAACCCAAAAGGAAAGTCGCTTGATTTTTTGAGCGGCGAGATTTGGCTTTTAGGCGGAGCTAAAAAGGGAGCCGTTACGGTGGTTGGAAAGAAAAAAATTTCCGCCTCGCCAAATTCAAGAGTTAAAATTTCAATTTCAAATTCAGAGCCTACAGGCGTAGGCGATGAGCAAGAGCCGCAAGATGTTGTTGTCGAAGTATTAGAGGGCGAAGCTAAAGTTGAAGGAATTGAACAACTGACCAAAACCCAGGAACTTTATAAAAAATTGGTCGAAGAGCCTCGCGAAAAAATTCAACAAAAGGTTCAAGGAACGGTTTTTGAAGGAATGTTTGCCGCGGCGACAGAAGCGGCGAGCCAATCGTTCTACGCGAAATTCTACAAAACAGCTAACAAAACGGCCCGCGACGCTACATATTTGGCGCAAGGAATGACGCTGGAAGAAGTTCGCGCCGAAGAGGAAAAGAAAAGCGAGACTAAAGAGAAAATAAAGAACGCCAAGCAAGTTTTAAAGGCCGGCGATCGCGCTGTCGCGCTTGCGGCGGCTCCGGAAGGCTTTGTGGCGAAGACAACAATAGAAAGCCATAAACGCGAGCTTGCTCTTGCGAAACAAAAAGCTGAGCAAGAACGGGCCGAGCGCGAAGCGAAAATAGAGGCGGAAAGAGAAGCGGCCTTAAAGGAAGCTGCGGAGCGAGAGGCCGCGGAAAAGGCCGCTTTGGCAAAAGCTGCGGCTAAAGAACGGGCCAAAAAAGAGGCTGCCAGAAAACTCGCCGCAAAGAAAAAGGCGGCCGCCCTTGCAAAAAAGAGAGCCGCGGAAAAAGCCGAAGCGGAGCGTTTGGCAAAGCTTAAGGCCGAACAAGCCGCGCTTGCCGCCGCGCAAAACGAAGAAGATGACGACGATGATGAAAGCGCGGCTCCAGTTGAAGTTATAGACATCGCGGCGCAAGAAGAAGTCGTCGCGCCGAAAAAGAGCGGCACCGTGACATTCGCCAAGAATGTTACGAACGAAGCGACAGGCGAATACGATTATCAATACGAAGTTCCATTGCAAAAGATGTTTGGAAAAAACAAATCGATTCCTGCCGGTTCGGTAATCGAATTGTCGATGGCCGGCGTTCCCCAAAAAAGCGGATACGATTTTTACGCTGTGTTTACAAACGGATCTGCAAAAAAAGAAGTCAACAGCCGCGCGCCGCTAGTCGCCAACGACGGCCAAGGCTTTGTTGCCGGAGAGCGTTTTGAAGACAAGTTTAGAATTTTGCTGAAGGATACAATACAAAACACAAAGAAGTCGCATTTGGCGATACGCTTTGATTCAAAAACCTATGACGCGCCTCCAGTTATAGACGACTTTGAGCTGGCAGGAAAAGTTGTGGCGCTTGATCAAAACGAAGTTTTGACTTCTATGGAAAGCGACAATGAGTCATACTTTCACTTAAAGAGCGTTGAATTAAAAAGAGTTCCTTTTACAAAAACCCAAAGTGGATTTAAATTGGACATTCCGCTTTCAAAAATTTTTGGAGAGTCAAAAAAGATTCCAAAAGGAAGCAAGATAAGGTTCATTGTGCGGATAAAAGGATTTTGGTGCCATTATTCGTTTTGGCGCATTTACAATTGCGAGCTTGACGAATGGAAATTGATTTTAGCCCGGTCTTTTACGCTTTGCACGCACTTGGCCTCTGATTGGAATGATTACGGAACGGTCACTTTAAAAGAGGGAATTGAAAACACAGACTCAAGCGCTTTTGAAATTAAGTTTTTGCCCGCTGACCAAGTGGATACAGTTACTCTCAATGACATTAAAATTAAAGTTTTGTTTTTAAAATAAAACAGGCGTTGTTTATCGCGACTCTATCCAATCCCAAAAGACGGCGTCTTCCATTCCAAGGCGCCAAAAGGCTATGTTATCAAAACCGTAATCTTTGTACATTCTGGCGCGCTGCAAAAGGCTTGTCGCGTCGTCAAACCAAAGCGTCACTTTTGCCTTTGCCTCGTATTCAAAGTGCGGAAGTCCGTCCTTGCGCTTTAACTGCTTGACGTTGTTTTCGTGCATGATGCGGTTGGCGCCGTTAAAGTACCAGGCTTGCGCCAGCGAGCGGTCAATCCAGCTGCGGCCGTAAAAGGGAACGCCGATGATATACTTGTCGGCGGGCAAAACGCCAAGCGCGTAGTCAACGATTTTTTTGCACCAATTGATTGACGCTACGGAACCAGGAGCGCTGGTGGACCAGTGCTCGTCGTAGGCCATAATCATAACTTTGTCGGCGACGGCCGCGATTTTTTTGTAATCGTAAACGTCGGTGGCAAAACTTTTGTGTCGCGCCGGAACGCAAACCGTCAAAGGCTTTTCTTGCAGCTTGCGCTTTAAAATCCGCAAAAATTCCAAAAAGTTTTCTCCATCTTTTTGCGGAACCAATTCGTAGTCGATTTGAAGGCCGTCAAATTCGCGGGAGGCAAAGATCAAGTCTTTTATCAACTCCGAACGCAAGCCGTATTTTGGATCGAGGATAAAGTGCGTTGTTGACGTGGAATTGCATACCGCAACAAGGTGAACGCGGCCTTTAAAGCCCGCCGTTAAATTTCTTTTGGGAGGAGTTTCCAATTTGCCGTAGCAATCGACGTCCACTCCAAAAAGTCCCAAGTCGGTTAGCGGAGCGTTTTTGTCAAAGTCCCGCAAGCGGTTTGTTACAAGGTATCCCCAAATTTGCTTAAACTTAACTTTTTCGCCTTCTAGCTTGTTCCAGCGGTAGGGATGCGAATAGCTTTCGTGCTTCACTTCCTCGGGAAAATCTTTTTCGGAAAAAATTTCAAGGTTGTCTTCATGAGGAATTTTCACGCCCTTTGCAAAAACAGTCTGCGAAAGAAGCGCGGCTAATAAAAGCGCGGAGACAGTCGCAAGCCTAAGACTGCAGGCCGCGAAATTGCTTGCAAGCCTAAAACTGATGGCGGCGGCTTTACCGATAAATAAAAATTTGCGCGCTCTCATAACTCAATTATCTTATACATCGGCAATTCTCCGGGATGGAATTCCAAAATATGCTTTTCGGCGGAAAGCGCTTCCGTCGGATCGTGGGTGACGTGAAGCAGCGTAGTCGTTCCGCTTTGAGCGATAAGCTCAAGCAAGTCCAAAATTTTCTGTCGGAAGCTTTCGTCTAGTCCGTGGCATGGTTCGTCAAGAATAAGGATTTGCGGCGCCTTAACCACCGCGCGCAAAATCAAAATTGCCCGCTGCTCGCCGTAGCTTAAGCTGTTGAACGATTCGCCTTCGCGGCCCACAAAGCCGCCCAACGCAAGCCACTTTTTGGCCGCGGCGATTTCCGTGTCGGTCGCCTGCTCGTAAAGGCCAATCGAGTCCTTAAAGCCCGAAACTATTACGGCCAAAAGGGTCGCGCCGACCATTCTGTATTCGACGTGCAGGCGGTAAGAAACGATTCCAAGCTTTTTCTTTATGTCCCAAATCGTTTCGCCAGAGCCGCGGCGCGCGCCGAAAATTTTTATGTCGTTGCTGAATACTTGCATGTTGTCGCCGGTAATCAATTCCAAGAATGTTGTCTTTCCGGAACCGTTGGGGCCGCGAATCAGCCAATGCTCGTTTTTGCGCAGCGTCCAGTTTAAGTCTTGCAAGACGCGGTTGTCGCCCCAGCCGACGTTGACGCCGCGCATTTCGATTAGAATGTTTTCCTGACCAGAAGGCGCGGACTTATTGAGAGCGCTTGCAAGCTCGGAATCGTTGGTGGCGGCCGCATTTTGGCCTTGCGACGGATTGCTGTCCTGGCCAAAACGCGCCGCCGCTTGCAACACAGCGCTTTCTTGGTTTGCGTCGTTTAGTTGGTTTTTAAACGCGGCCACTTCAGCATCGCGGGATTTTTGCGCGGCGGATTTTTTGTCGGCCAAAATTTTTTCGTAATCCGCGCGTTCTCCGCAAAAAGAAACTTGTCCATCCGTAAATTCCAAAACTTTGTTTATCGCGTCGGGGATTTCGTTAAAGCGCTCCATGCCAAGAATGATTCGCGGAAAGGCCGAAGCGGCTTCCTGGCCATGATTGCCGCCGCCCGCTTTTTGGTCTTGCGACTGATTGCCGGCATTTCCCGCGGCAAGCTGGCGTTTGGCAACGCCGTCAAAAAAGTCCAGCAAAATTTTGCGGCTTTGCGCGTCAAGGCCGGCAAAGGGGTCGCTTAAAATCAAAAGCTTTTTTCCGCTCAAAAGCGCGCGGCACAAAAGGGTTCGGCGGATTTCGCCGGTGGACATATACTTTAAGCCGCGGTCGAGAATTTTTTCCAAGCCGCAAAGCTTTACCTGCGGATCGCTTTCCAAGCGCGCGGCTGCCGGCGGCAAGTCGTAAACGCCGGTCTTTGAGTCGCGCTTGATTTTTTTTCCTGTCAAGGCTTCGGCAAAAAAGACGCGGGCGCTGCGTCCGTGGTCAACGCCTCCTTCCAAAAATTCGCTTTCGTCGTTGGCGCGCTCTTCTTGAATCAGAGCGGCGGCCCTTTCCAGCGACACGATTTCAACCGAGCCGTCAAAAATATTTGAATAAAGTCCGTCCGCGTTTGGAAAGATTTTTTGCTGGCCGCAAAGCGCTTTTAAAAAGTCCGCCTTGCCGCCGCCGTTTGGCCCAATCACAAGCCAAGCTTCGCCAGAATTCATTTGCCAGGAAAAATTTTTAATTAGCGCCGCGCGGGAATTTTCCACGCGACAATTTTTAATTGAAATTAAGTTCACGATAGCATTGTAGCGCGTTTTGCGCGGTTTTGCTATACTATGCTTATGGACTTTTATGAACTGGATGCCTTTATTACTCTTGCGGAGACGCTGAACTTTTCCAGAGCGGCGGATTTATGCGCGATGAGCCCTTCCGCGCTAAGCAGAATGGTGGCGCGGCTGGAAGAGGAAGCTGGAACCGCGCTTTTGGACCGCGACAACCGCAGGGTCGCCTTGACCGATCGCGGAAAAAAATTCTTGGCCTTTGCGCGCGAAGCGGCGGCAAAACGCCGCGGCTTGTTGGAAGAATTTTCAAAAGGCAGCGACTTGCTTTCGGGCGATCTAAAAGTTTACGCCAGCGTCACCGCCTGCTACACTATTTTGCCGCCATTCATAAAGGAGCTTTCGCAAAAATATCCCGCCGTGCGCTTGTCGGTTCAAACCGGCGGCGAGGCCGGCGCTTTTGGGGCGGTAAAAGAGGGCCGCGTTCTTTTGGCCGTTGCCGCAATTCCAGAGGAGGGCAACGCGGCGATAGAGGCGACAAGCGTTATAAAAACTCCATTGATATACGCGGCCAGCGCGGACGGACCTTGGACAAAATTGGACGGATCGCCGCAAGACATAGTTTCAAGCGCGCCGCTAGTCCTTCCCAAAACCGGCTTGGCCCGAAAGCGATTTGACAAGTGGACCAAAAGCCGCAACGTCAAGCCAAAAATCGCCGCGGAAACGGAAGGAAACGAAGCGCTTTTGGCCATCGCTCAGTTGGGCTTGGGCATCGCGCTCGTTCCCAGAATTGTTTTGGAGAACGGACCCTACAAAGGAAAGTTTGTGATTCACGAGGCGGGAAACGCGCTGGGATATTACGACGTTGGCTTTATCCGCAAAAAGGAAATCTCAGGAACGCAAAGCGAGCGCAAGTTGCGCGCGGCGGTTGACGAGATACTATTGAACTTAAATGTTTGAGCGGCGCGTTTTAACTTCTTGCCACATCCAAAATGATTTGGACGCACTTGCCGATTCCCAACGACGAGGTTGAAAGGCACAAGTCGTAATACTTGCTCGCGCCAAATTCCGTGTTGGTGTAATGGGAACAGTATTTTTGGCGGCGCTTGTCAACGATTTTAATGTCGTCCAAAATTTCTTTTTCAGACTTGTCGGGCATTTTTTCTTTTTGCAAGCGCGCCGCCCGCCAGTATTGGTCGGCGTGAACAAAGACGTGCAGGGAATTGTCAAAAGCCTGCAAAATGCTGTTGGCGTTGCGGCCTACGATAACGCATTTTCCGCGCTCGCCAAGCTTGCGGATGATTTCTTTTTGGGCGTCAAAAACGCGTTGGTCAAGCGGCGCGTTGTACATGTCGAACAAGCTTTGCGTAAAGCCAAAGACTAGCGGCGGCTTTTCGTCTATTGTCAACATTCTGGCGATGTCGATGTTGGCGTCTCGGGCCGCGCGCAAAATCAATTCCTTGTCGCAGTAATTGTATCCCAACTCGTCGGCCACGCGCCTTCCGATTTCGCCGCCGCCAGCTCCAAATTCTCTGCTTATCGTGATTATCTTTTTCATGTGCCGCCTCACAAAACTTTGTTCAAGAAGCTAATCGTTCGCTCTTGCTTGGGGTTCTTCAAAATCTCTTCGGGCGTTCCCTCTTCGATGATGTAGCCGCCGTCCATAAAGACGATGCGGTCGGCCACTTCGCGAGCGAATCCCATTTCGTGAGTGACGACAATCATAGTCATGCCGCCCTTCGCAAGCTCTTTCATTACGGCAAGAACTTCGCCGACCATTTCCGGGTCCAGCGCGCTTGTCGGTTCGTCAAAAAGCATTATCGAAGGATTCATCGCAAGGGCGCGAGCGATGGCCACGCGCTGTTTTTGTCCGCCCGAAAGCTGCTGGGGATAGCTGTGGGCCTTGGAATCCAAGCCGACGCGGGCAAGCAATTTCATGCCGGTTTTGTTGGCCTCTTCCTTGCTCATTTTTTTCAATTCAACGGGAGCGAGCGCCACGTTTTGCAAGACGGTCATGTTGGGGAACAGGTTGAAGTGCTGGAAAACCATTCCGATATTTTCGCGAGCCTTGTTGATGTTGATTTTTTTGTCGCTGATGTTCTCTCCGTTGACGATGATTTTTCCGCTGGTGGCTGTTTCCAAACGGTTAAGGCAGCGGAGGAAGGTTGACTTTCCCGAGCCGCTCGGCCCGATCACTACAAGCACTTCTCCTTGCGCAATGTCGATGTTGATGTCCTTTAAAACTTCAAGCTTTCCGAAAGTCTTTTTAAGGCCTTCCACATGTATTTTAATTTCCGAACTATTTTTCATTTGCCTTTATCCTCCGTTCCAAGGCCTTGGCCGCGCGGCTCAAGCTTACGATTACGATCATATAAAGAATTCCGACAATCGCCCATGTTTCCAAACTGCGGAAAGTGTTTCCTGCGATTGTGCGGCCCGTGTTGGTCAACTCCGGGTAGCCGATGACAGAAAGAATCGACGTGTCCTTAAGGGTGATGATGAACTGGTTGATTATAGAAGGAATCATTACTTTAAAAGCTTGGGGCAAAATTACCCGCCTCATGCTGGTTCCATAACTAAGGCCCAAAGAGCGGGCCGCTTCCATCTGTCCCTTGTCGATGCTTTCGATTCCGGCGCGGAAAATCTCCGCCATGTACGCGCCGCAATTCATAGCCAGCGCTATCGTTCCCGCTTGGAGCGCGGGCAGCCTAAAGTTGTCTACAAATACTTTTATTCCCTGCGGAACGCCAAAGTAAATGAAAAAGGCCAGGACAATCAAGGGCACTCCGCGAATAGCGTCAACGTAAACCGTTCCAATAGCGTTGAGAACCTTGTTGCGGCTGACGTTCATCAAGGCGAAAATCAAGCCGATTATCATGGCAAAAAGCAGCGCGAACAGGGCAAGCAAAAGCGTGTTGCCCAGCGACGCCACTAACATAAAAAAATACATTTTAAATAATTCAAACATAATATTTTACGTTCCTATTTTTTCCTTGGATCTTCGTCAGGCAAAGGAATTGAGCAGCAAACTCTAAAACCAAGGCTTGAACTCTTTCCGCCCATAGGGCTTGCGCTTCTAAAGAAAACATTGCATTGCTCAGTGTCGTCAAGCCAAGAGCCGCCGCGCTTGACATGAACGCCTGTCATTGTTCCTGGACCAATCGGATTGACTTGGGGCGTTTTGTTGTAATCACTGTATTCGTCATAAATCCATTCGGCTACGTTTCCGCACATATCGTAAAGCCCAAGAGAGTTCGGCTTTTTTTCGCAAACGCCGTGCGTTGTGATTTGAGAATTTTCGCCGTACCAAGCGACTTGGTTTATGTCGTCCGAGCCGGAATACAAAAAGGCGTCTTTGTTCTTTCCGCCGCGGGCCGCGTATTCCCATTCCGCCTCTGTCGGAAGCCTAAAGCCTGTAGCCGAAAGGTCGAAGGTCAGGCGCTTCCATACGGGGCTTGTGTTCTCTATTTGGCTAAAGTCGGATGAGCTTCCGATTATGTAGCAAGGCGTCAAGTTGAACATTTTGCTCAATTTGTTGCAATAGCGAATCGCGTCGCACCAAGTTACGCTTTCTACCGGATAATCGCCGCGCAAGAATTTTGAAGGATTTGTTCCCATTACATAATAATACTGGTCTTGCGTTATGGGCGCCTCTCCCAATTTAAAGGGATTGAGCGTAACGCTATGCGCCAATTCACCCGTTCCCATAAAGAAAGTGCCGCCTTGGATGTCCACCAAATTCGGGATTGTTTCGGGAATGTTGGCCTTCTTTTTGACCTCTTCAACCTTTTCGTACATTTTTCCGCACCAAGGGCAAAAAATAGCCTCGTCGGTTATGCCTGACATGCAGCTTGGGCAGGGAATCAACTTGTGTGGGTTTTCCACCTGAGTTCCGCAATTTGAGCAAAATTTCGCTCCCGGGATAAGCGGCGTTCCGCATTTTACGCAATTCATCATAATAAAATCCTTATTTTATTATTGTATCATATTTTTAATTTTTTTGCACAAAAAATCGACTTGCTCTTCAAAAAAAATTGTTTTTGGTGTATAATGTAATAAAGAGGAAAAGCAATGGATATCAAGAAAAATAAAAACGGAACCAATGTTGATCTTGCCGTTTCCGGCCGCTTGGACACGACAACCGCCCCTCAATTGGAAGCTGTTATTAAAGAGATGGCCCAAGGCTCAAAAATAATGAATTTGGACTTGAGCCAAATCGAATATATGTCGAGCACCGGCTTGCGCGACATTTTGCTTGCCCACAAAATTATGGGCGGCAACGGCGGAAAATTGGTCATCAAGAAGCCGTCCGACTTTGTAATGCAAGTGCTCGAAGCCACTAGCATGGACAAGCTTCTTAACATTGAGAAGTAGGAACGGTATGTCGCTGCGCTCCATTTTGCTATAGGAAATGATTCAATTGCCCGCTCGCGCGGGCTGGCAATCAAGGCACGCGATTACCCAAACGTCTTTACGAGCGTCAGAATGTTTTTGCCGTCTTGGCGCTCGTAAGAAACGCTGTCCATAAATTTCTTTGTAAGGTAAATTCCAAATCCGCCCAGCTTTCTTGTTTCCGCGCTTTCCTCAAAGTCGGGATCGCCCTTTTGGAGCGGGTCAAATTCAATTCCAGAATCCTTAAAGGCCACCGAAATCTTTCGCTCGGCCAACTTTTTGCAAACAATTTCAACGTCGCCGCCGTTTTCGTAAGCGTAATGGCTGATGTTGACAAAAATCTCTTCTACAGCCAAGTCAATTTTATTGGCCTCATCCGGCGTAATGTCTTGCGGCGCGAACGCTCGGACAAAGTCCGTGACTCTTTGCAATTCCGCGTCGTCGGCGGCGACCACAAGGCATTTCTCGGAATCGGTTGGCAGACTAGAATTGCCGGCCGCGCCAAGACTGTTGGAGCCGCCCTCCGCTTCCTCGCCGATTTCGTCCAGCTCAAACGAAAGAACCGTGATGTCGTCGGCTTGGTCCGCGCCGTTCGCAAAACGCTCCACTTCTTTGTTCACAAGCTGGACGGTTTCTTTTGACGAAAGCGCCGCGGTTTTTGCAAGCGCTCCCAAAAGGAGGCCCTCGCCAAAAAGATCGCCGTTTTTGTTTTGCGCTTCGGTGACGCCGTCTGTGTAAATGAAAAGGCGGCTTCCTTTTTTTAACTGCATTTCGTGCTGAACGTATTTGCTGCCTTCCATCGCGGCAAGCATGATGCCGCTTTTTTGTTCTAGGAATTTGTAGGAGTCGCCGTCGTACAAAACCGGCGGATTGTGGGCGGCGTTGGCGAACTTCATTTGGCCGGTCGCGATGTTTACGCAGCCAAGCCAGCAAGTTACGAAGAGCCCCTGCTCGTTCTCCGCGCAAAGCTGGTCGTTGACGCGTTCGCAAATTTCGCTTGGCTCGTATTCCAGCGTGGCCTCGTTGCGTATGAGAGCCTTGGCTATTACCATGAACATGGCGGCGGGAACGCCCTTTCCGCTGACGTCGCCCATAACAAGCCAAAGCATGTCTTTGCCCGTCCAGAAAAAGTCGTAAAAGTCGCCGCCAACTTCCTTGGCGGGAACCATGCTGGCGTAAAGCTGAATGCCGTGATGGTCGGGATAAGGCGAAAAGTTTTTTGGCAGCATTCCAGATTGGATGCCGCTGGCAACCGAAAGCTCCGCGCCGATGCGCTCCTTTTCGCTTGTGACTCGCATCAAGTCTTTGATGTAAACTTGAATGTCGATTCCCATTTTTTCTATGGCGCGGGCAAGGGTTTCAATTTCATCGTTGGAGTGGATGCCCTTAAGTTTGTCGGAAAAGTGGGCGTCGTGGCTGGCAAAGCCCTTGGCTTCTTTTGTGATGCAGACGATTGGGCGCACAAATTTTTTGCTGATAAAGGCTCCAAAGCAAATGAAGAACAAGAGCGAAACGATAGGCGCGTAGAGCAAGTCAATGCGGATGTAATTTTTTAGGACGGAAGTGACTGTGTCCATTTGCTTTTCCACGCAAATGATGCCGACTTTTTTTCCAGTTGAATCGCGCAGGGCGAGCGAAACTCTTGTCCGCGCGCCGGTTTGCGAGAACATCGCGCTGTCCAATTCCATTCCGCCCTTTTCCATCAAATTTTTAAAGCGGGCGGCCGAAGACGCGGAGGTGTCCTCTTTGTAGCCTGCGTGGTACGGATTGAACTTGTTGCGCAGCTTTGTGTTGACTACGTTAAAGACGTAAGTTTTGTACTTGCAGTCCGGCATCTCCGGAATAAAGACGTACAAAAAGCTTATGTCGGTGTTTTCGGTGAGGTTGGCCAACTTGATGAGGGTGTCCTTGTATTCCTCCGACTTTAGGCCTTCGCGAGCGAACCGCTCCAACTTGTCGCCCTTAAAGTAAGACGCTCCTGTATAAGCGATTTGCGTCAAAAATGTGTCGTAGGTTTCGCTCAAGATTTTTTTGACCGCAAAAAAGTCAAATACAATATTGGCAAAAAGGCTTGCAAGCGTAAATACGATTATCGCGCCGTTTATTTTTTTTGTTATTGTTGGCATGGAGGAACCTCTAGGGATATTATACCACGCGTCGCTCGATTTTGCTAGAGGAAAAGAAAGCTGTTAAAAATCAATTCTTACAGAAATACATGTTCCAGAAAGAAGCGCTCGTTTTACTATTTCTCCAGTTGAAGGAGATGTGTTAAAATTTTCTGATGATGGACCAGATACATTGGAATAGGAAGAAAAAGCGCCATTTATAAAATCGAATGTTTCTGGACTAAGAATCGCCGCCGCTATAATTTTTGTTATTTTTATAGTTGGCATAAAATGTTTATGAACGCTAAATTTATATGACGCTTCTAAAATACCTGCAAAAATATGGGAGCCAGCTGCGTCAGGCAAAAAAAGCTCGCCGGCGTCTGAACTTCCGTCAAAAAACAGATTTTTTTTATATTGGTATGAATAACTTCCGGAGTTATTATTTTTTACGCAAAAGAGATACAAAAAGTTCAGTGAAAAATTAAAACCGCCTTTTCTTATTATGAATGATGTCCCTGCGGAAAGAAAATGCATTTCTTCATCAAAACAACCGCCAATATATTTGAATGGGAATAGAGAATATGTTTGATTTGCGGATGTTAACTTTGCAGAGCCGTTTGCGTAAAGATGAGCATATCCCACAAACGGCATAATGGAAAAAAAGTCTGCAAGTTGAAACTGTATTTCTTTTGCAAGGAAGAGCGCAAAAATCGAAGCGTCTATATTTCCTAATTTTGTATTTTCATTTGTATCTAAATCAATAGAAAGAGCCCCTCCCATTAAGAACAAAGAAATTTCATATGGGGCGGTAATGATTGATTTTCCGCCAAATAAAACAAAATTATTTGGTTTACCATAAAAATAATACATATCTCCGCTTGCGACATTCGCATTTCCAAAAAGAAAATCCGCGCTTACGCTCCATTCTTTTTCAAAAAGATACATTTTTACTTTTCCGCCTATGACGCCGAATATTCCATTTGAATCTTTTAATATGAATCTAGGTTTTCCGCTAAGAATTTGTATTGAGTTAGGAACCGAAAATGCGCTAAACCCTAATTTGATTTGATAAACATCTTTTGAAAAAATAGTATTTATTGATCCAAAATGCAAATTAGCGTTAAAATCTGTTCTGTCCGATTTTCCATACAGATATTGCGCCCCAAGAGAAATAGAATGTCTTTCTTGTGGATAGTCGGAATTAACGAAAAGTTCCGCGTCAAGTTTTTCTGTGTGAAACCAACTTGAATTGTTAGTTTCGTATAAAAGAAAACCAAATTGAGATTCTATTGACGAGCAAAGGGATAATTTTGGAGCAAGATTGATTTCAGAAAAAGCCGTTCCCACGCTAAAAAGCAGCGCGAGAACGGCCAATAGTTTTTTTTTCATGAAGTTTATATAAGTTTATTGAATCTCAAATGATGTTATAAACTTATATTTTTCAGCTAAATTTTGAGCGCTTGGCATTGCGGCCGAAAGAACGCTTTGATTTGCAAGTATGCCAACTTGATACCAAATTTCAGTGGAAGACGTTCCATTGTTAGTATAACCGGCATCGTTTATTGTAGTGTTGAAGAAAGCGTCGATGTCAGAAATCTCTGTAATCTCGCCCGACGTTTCATTTTTCTCATATGATGGAATGGATGTTATTGTTTGAAATCTTTTGTAGTAAATTTTTACTGTCGACAAATCATCGCTTCGTTCAAAGAGTTTTGTAAGATAACCAGGCGCAAATAATTTTCCCATGTCAAAACCAACTTTTGCAGAGTTTATGTCAGCGGGGAAAGTTTTGCCTTTAAGTTCTTCGGGAAGCCACAGCACTGAGCCGTTTTCCAACGCAGCCTTTGCTTTTACCGCGCCATCGTATAAGATGTCTCCGTATTCCGCAATGTTGTCTTTTATCACTTGCGGATATGTTGTGGAAGTTTTTATGCCGTCGTAGCTTGATATGATGCGACCAAGCGCGTCAATAAAAAGCTTTTTTGATTCTTCCATTTTTTGAGAGTCGCGGTTTGTGAGAGTTTTGGCGGTGACACAATTCTTTACGAGTTTTATAATGTTTTGCTTATGATAAATGTCTGTTTGAGCCATCTTTAGATTGGCGCTCAAATCGTATGAAGCTGCATAATGCAAAACAGCGTCAATGCCTTCCAACGCGGCGGAAAGAAGGTTCATTTCTGTTTTGCCAATTGTGAATGCGTCTTCTCCCAAAAGTTCCGTTAAATTAAGACTAGACAAGAACGAAGGTTCAAGTGTCGCTGTTCCTGTTCCGAGAGAGTCAACAATGCCTTTAATGGTTTCATTTTTTTTGTGTATTACGGGAAGCAATTTATCAACGGAGTCGTTAACGCCGTTTTCACTGTTTGTAACAGCGTTTGCGTAGAGCAGACCAATCCATGTTTCAAATGATTGTGTTGTTCCTATGAGTTTTGCTTTGTAAATATCTTGAGACGTTACCCATGACGGCACCGCAAGTTCTGGGAGTGTATAGGATTTTTTACCAAGAACGGCTTTGTATTCTCCTCCACTTACGTTATAACGATAATCCGCTGAAACTGAGGCGTCTTTTGTTGAGTCTCTATAGACAAGATACAAACCATTTGCGTCAGGCGTTATGCTTGTAAGATATCCACTATAGTATTTCCATTCGCCATTGTACAAGGTGTAATTGAAGTATCTTGTTTCTGAAGATGACGTGCTTGTCGGTGTTCCGGAAACGCGGATGTAAGAGCCATTGTTGTCTTGGGTTGCCTTAGAAATTGCGCTGTAACGATAATCCGCCGAAACCGAGGCGTCTTTTGTTGAATCTCTATCAACAAGATACAAACCGTTTGCGTCAGGCGTTATGTTTGTAAGGTATCCCCTTGAGTTTTTCCATTCTCCATTGTATAAGGTGGAAATGAAGTATCTTGTTTCTGTAGACGAAGTGTTTGTTGGCGTTCCGGAAACGCGGATGTAAGAGCCATTGCTGTCTTGAACAAATTTATAAAAATATTCAGATTCATAAATTGGATAAGTCTTAGTTCCCGTGTTGCCAAATACAGGCTGCGACTTGTCTTTTGCCCATTCGGAGTTGAACAACGCGTTTAGAGTTGACGGATAAGAGGTCGCGCCTAATTTGTTCCTTATAATGTCAACAACAGTGTCGTCTACGCTGAGTATGGCAATCTCTGTAAGAGCGTAATAAATTTTGTTTGCGTCGCTTGGATTTTTTTTGTAAGCGACTCGGAATTTATCGACAGCCGATTTATAATTTCCGTTGCTTAAGTCCGAATTTGCTTCTTTTACCAAAACGGCATCTGTTTTTGCCATGTCTTCTGGTGAAAGTTCTTCCATGTATGAAGGCGGGTTTGCTGGATTGTCGTCGCCACCGCCAGAACAACTGATGCATGCAAAAGATGTCGCTAACAACACGCATAGCGACAGGCCAAGAATTTTTTTCATAAAATGCCTCCGAAAAATCTATTGCGATGTGTAAAATACATTACGCATATAGCCGTAGTATATTACGGCATATAGCAAAGTGTCAAGTTCGCAAAAAGCGTATATATTAGGGGTAATGGATTCAGTTGAATTGCAGGAAATCTTCTCGACAAATTTGAAAAACGCTAGAAATCGAGCGAATTTGAGCCAAATGAAATTGGCGGAAAAGGCGAATCTTTCTGTTGGCTATATTTGCGATTTGGAAAGCGGCCGCCGCTGGGGAACGCCGGAAACTTTTTCTAAACTTGCAAACGCGCTGGATATAAGTCCGTTTGAACTCCTTTTGCCTTTATCCGAGAATTCAACTGAAACTTCTTTGGAGTCAAGCCGCATAAGAAAGCTGTATGCAAAACTAAGCGATTCACTAAGAAAAAACATTTCGTCCGCTGTCAACAAAGCGATTTCCGATACTTTTCCCAAAACGACCAAAAATCAGTGATAGCTTTGTTGAAGGAAATGAAGCAAAAAGTTGGAAAAGTGTCAAAATTTGGGCTAAAAAAGGGTGGAAAAGTGAAAAAAATCCCCGGCAGCAAAACGCGCCGGGGTAAAATCAGCTTAATTTAAGATTACAACTTGATATATTCAACGCCGTCAAGAGTAAGTTTTTTGCCGTCATCGGAAAGTGTCGCAGTCTTAGAATAGCCGGCGTTAGTGCCAGTACCTGTCAATGTTAATGTATCTCCGCTCTTTTCATAAGTAATATCTTTAAAGTCCCTGATTGTGTTTCCCTGGCCATGCACAAACACTTTTATATCAATAACTTGTCCAGTTTTGCCAGAATCTTGACTGAAATAAACGTATCTTTGCTGCGCATATGATTTGTCGCCGTCAGCTACTGATACACAATTAGCATAAATCTTATAGCTGCCGCTAATCAAATAAAACGCCACACCCTCATTTGTCGCAAGATTTCCATCAGCGTCAATAGTAAATGATAAAGTTTTACCATTCACAGTGCCTGTAAGCGTTCCATTAGAAATTGTATAAGTTCCACTTTGGAATTTATATGAATTGTCATCTATATCGCCGTCGGACACGCCGTTAGTCAGATTTTTTCTGGAAGCGACTGCGTTATAAGTAATTTTTCCGTCAGCTAAATCAATTCTTTCATTGTTAGAATAGATATTATAATTGCTTGCAGAACTATATTGTACATTTGCTTTTGACGACATATAAGAAACTACGCTGCTTACCTTTACGGCAGGAATTGTCGCGTCGAATGTTCCTGTCTGAGGAATAGACATATTGATAGTTTTTGCGTCTACAACAGCAGACAGCAAGCCTTTGTTAAGAATTTTTTCAACCTTCAAATTTAAAGACGTTTCAGAAGAACCAATTGTTGAAATGTCGCCAGTATAGCTTCCCGCGTATTTTGGGCTTGAAGCGCCGGTTTCTGTGAATTTCCATGCGCCTTTACTAGATGTGGCAGAAGCGCCATTTGCCGCTATATTGCTGTTTGTTCCCTGAGACGGTGTTAAAACATAAACGCCGTTAGAAGCGGTAAGTGTCGCTGTGTTGCCTGTAACTGATGCGGAAATTCCTGTTGTTGCTACATCGGCTACTTCTGATACCGTGGCAGACTCTGAGAGAGGGGCTGTCGTTCCAGTAGGAGCGGAAGAAGAATCGCTCCCGTTTGAACAAGAAACAAAAGCGCCGGCAAGAATCATTGACACGGCAACAAGACCAAAAATTTTGCGTGAAACTTTTTTCACAATAAGCCTCCAAAGATGTGTTCCCTTGTTATATATATAAAAATAAATAAATTCAAGCAACGAAAAAAAACCGCCCTCGGATGGAGGGCGGCGCGGTAAAAATTAGCTTAATTCAAGATTACATCTTGAGGTATTCAACGTCGTCAAGAGTAAGTTTTTTGCCGTCATCGGAAAGTGTCGCAGTCTTAGTTTGGCCTGCGCTATCGCCAGTGCCTGTAAATGTTACTGTTTTTCCGCTGATTTCATAAGTAGCAATAATCATAGGCTTGGTTTTGTCCGTTGCGGTTTTTTTAAGGTCAACAATAAGTCCAATTTTGCCAGCGTCTTCGTTGAGCCAAACAGTTCTAATCCGGGCATGAGAATTTGCGCCGTCAGGCACTGTCATTACATTGGCATAAATCTTATAACTTCCGCTAATTAGCTCATACTTAAGAGGCTCCCCATCGTCCGTTCCATAAAGATTTCCATCCTCGTTAACTGTTAGTGTTCTGGTTTTGCCAAGAAAAGTGCCTGTCAACTTGCCGTCAGCGATCTTATAAGTTCCATTTGCATTAAGAGGTGTATTATCATCTGCCGCTTCGTTTGACGCGCCATTTTTTTGTGCTCTGTAAGAACGAAGTGATGAAAGAACGCACTTTTCATTAGGCGACGCGTCAATTCTTTCAAGTTTAGCAATGAGGCTATAATTTTGCGCATCTGTATAGTTTGCGCCTACTTTCGTCAAAAGATAAGAAATTACATTGCTTACCTTTACGGCGGGAATTGTCGCGCTGAACTCAGTTGAAGTTGAAGCAAAAGAAATGTCGAAAGTTTCTTCCTTTACAATAGCGGCCAGCGAACCGTTTATCAGATACTTTTCAACTTTCAATTTTAATGATGTGGCGGAAAAACCTATTGTTGCAATATTGCCTTCATAGCTTCCTACGTATTTTGGGCTTGTTTTGCCAGTTTCTGTAAATGTCCATGTGCCTTCGTTTGTCGCTGAAGGAGAATCTATTGCCGCTATATTATTGTGTGTGCCTTGACCAGCTTTTAAAACATACTTGCCGTTAGAAGCGGTAAGCGTCGCTGTGGTGCCGCTAACTGCTGCGGTGCCGGATGTTGCAACAGAGTCTACTGCTGATACAGTCGTTGTTTGTCCAGAAGAAGCAGGATTAGAACCAGAGCCAGAACCAGTAGCGGAAGAAGAATCGCTTCCGTTTGAGCAAGAAACAAAAGCGCCGGCGCCGGCAAGAAGCATTGACGCGGCCAAAAGACCAAAAATTTTGCGTGAAACTTTTTTCACAATAAACCTCCAAAGATGTTAATGCCTTGTTGTATATCTAAAAATAAAGAAAGTCAAGCAACAAAAAAAACCGCCCCCAAACGGAGGCGGCCTTTGCGCAATGGCGCGCAAATTATTGCGGCGCAATAATTACTTGAGGTACTTGTCCAAAATCTTCTGGTAAGTGCCGTTGGCGCGGATGTTGGCCAAGCCCTTGTTGAACATGTCGAGCAATTCCTGGTTCTTGGCGTTCATGATGGCGAATCCGTAGGGAGCGCCTTCGCTTTCCATTCCGGCGGGAATCTTGAGCGGGAGCTTGGCTTCCTTGATGTTGGAGGCGATGATCGGAGTGTCCTCAACGCAAGCGTCGCTGTTTCCCAAAACTACGTCCTGGTACATTGTGGGCGAGTCTTCGAATACTGTGACTGTAAATCCGTACTTGCTCTTGAGCGAAAGGGCAAAGTCCATTCCGGCGGTTCCGTTCTTTACGGCGACGCTCTTTCCTTTAAGATCCTCAAACTTTTCGATAGAAGAATCTTTGGCGACAACGAATGTCTGCGTGGCGTTGTAGTAGCCTTCGCTGAAAATCCAGCCTGAATCAACGCGTTCCTGCTTGATTGTGGCTCCGGCGATCAAACCGTCGGCCTGTCCAACCTGAACGGCGGCAACCGCTCCGTCCCATCCAAGAGACTGCAAGTCGTAGGCAAAGCCTTGGTCTTCGGCAACAGCGGCCAAAAGGTCAACGTCGATTCCAACAAACTGATTCTTTTCGTTTGTGTACTCAAAGGGGCGGAACGCTGTGTCAGTCGCGACAATCCAAGTTTTTCCGCCTTTTTTAGCTTTTTTAGAGCAAGAAACTGCTCCAAAAATCATGGCAAGAGCCAACAATGAAAGCAAAATTTTTTTCATAATATTCTCCATAAGAATAAGAATAAAAAAATATTAGTCATTTAAAGGCCTTGTGTCAAGAAGCGGCCTGTTGTGGGGCGAGCGTCGGCTCTTCCATAATTCCGTCACTTTCTATATAATTCCCTTGTGAACTGCGCGCTTTATTTGTCGGAACCGGGAATCGCCTGCGCGGCTGGAAACAACGCCGCCGATTTTTGGCTCTCGCTTACGACAGGAAGCCAAGACGGGCTTGTAAAAGTTAAGACTCATTCTGGACGCGAATTTTTTGCCGCTAAGATTCCTGACGGAGCGCTCAAAAAAACAAAGGCCCGTTACGACATGCGCGTAATTCAAATCGAAGACGCCGCGTTGGAGCAAATCGCGCCGGCAGTTTTGGCGGCAAAAGAAAAATACGGCGCCGCCCGCGTTGCCGTTTGCGTTGGCTGCTGCGACAACGGCTCGGAATTTTCCGTGGCCGGCCACCGGGAGTATTTTGAAAAAGGCGCCTTTCCCAAAAATTATTCGCTGGAAATCCAGAGCGCCGACTATCCGGCTTCATACGCAAAAGAAAAATTCGGCCTTGCGGGGCCGGCTTATGTTTTTGCAACCGCCTGCTCGTCAAGCGGCAGCGCGGTAATCAAGGCGGCGCAATTGATACAGGCGGGAATCGTTGACGCGGCCATTTGCGGCGGCGTTGACGTTGCAAGCGACACCGTTTTGTTGGGCTTTGACTCTTTGGAAGCGGTGAGCGAACAAAAGACAAACCCTTTTAGCGCGGCTCGTTCCGGCATCACGCTTGGCGAAGGCGCCGCGTTTTTTCTTTTGTCAAAAGACAAAGGTCCGGTTGAGCTTTTGGGCTGGGGCGAAAGCGCCGACGCAAGCCACATGACCGCTCCCTTGGCCGACGGAAGCGGCGCCTTGGCCGCGATGAAAGAGGCCTTGGCCGTGTCTGGCTTGGACGCAAGCAAAATCGATTACGTAAACTTGCACGGCACGGGAACAAAGCTCAACGACAGCATGGAGGCCAAGGCCGTTTTTGAGGCCTTTGGACAAGTTTGCGCCGCGCTTCCATGCAGTTCCACAAAGCCGATGACCGGCCACACGCTTGGCGCCTCCAGCGCGGTGGAGCTTGCGGCTTGCTACTGTTCCATAGTGAACAATGACGGAGCGGAGGCGGACAAAATAAAATTGCCGCTTCACGTTTACGACGGCGATTACGATTCGGAACTCCCGCGGCTCAACTTGATTGGGCGCGAGACAAAATTCAACAAGGAAATAAACGTTTGCATGTCAAACTCATTTGGCTTTGGCGGATGCAACGTAAGTTTAATTATAGGAAAATCAAATGGCTGAAAAACTTTACACATTGCCGCAAATTGTTCCTTCGGAACAGTTGATCAATTTGCTTCCGCACAAAAGCAAAATGTTTTTGCTTGACCGCTTGACCCAGCACGACACGGACGCGCGCACTTTGGAAAGCGAATCACTTGTAACAAAAGAGCATATCTTTTATGATAAAGAGATTGACGGAGTTCCGTCGTACGTGGCCTTTGAAATGATCGCGCAAAGCATCAGCGCTTTGAGCGGCGTCACCGGCTACGAAATCGGAAAGCCGCCGCGTCCGGGCTTTTTGCTAAGCCTTTTGAACTACACGGCCAAGGTTCCGTTTTTTAAGGCGGGAACAAGCGTTCATGTAAAGATTAAAAAGGTTGATGAGATGGAAGACATCCTCACTTATTCGGGCGAGGCCTTTTACAGCGAGATGCCGGGCGAACCTGTCATCACGACGATTGTGACGGTGATGGAAACCGACGACCTTAAAATTTTATACACGCACTAGGAGTTTTTATGAGCGAAGAAAATTCTGGAAAGAAAGTTTTAGTGACTGGAGCCTCTGGCGGAATCGGAGCGGCGATCGCGCTGGCCGCCGCCAAGGAAGGCTACTATGTCGTCGCCCACTACAATCACGGAAAAGAAAAAGCCGAAGTCGTCCTTGAGCAAATAAAGGCGGCGGGCGGATCCGGAGAATTGATTCAGTTCAACCTTAGCGACCGCGCCGACTGCGAGGCCAAGCTCAACGCCTGGACGGAAGCCAACGGCGCTCTATGGGGAATCGTGCAGAACGCGGGCATTTGCCGCGACGCCGCTTTCCCCGGAATGACCGCCGAAAGTTGGGACGCCGTCATTCACACAAACCTTGACGGTTTTTACAACGTAATCCAGCCGCTCGTAATGCCGATGTGCCGCCAAAAGAAAGGCCGCATCATTACAATCGCTTCTGTCAGCGGCGTCATGGGAAACCGCGGCCAGGTAAACTACAGCGCTTCCAAAGCCGGAATCATCGGCGCCACAAAAGCGCTGGCCGTTGAATTGGCCAAGAGAAAGATTACTGTAAACTGCATCGCGCCCGGCGTCATCGAAACCGAGATGATTAAGGACGCGCCGCTGGACATGATTTTGCCCACAATCCCGATGCAGCGCGCCGGAAAGCCGGAAGAAATCGCAAGCGCGGCAATCTTCCTTCTTTCTGAGGGAGCGTCGTACATCACAAGACAAGTAATAAATGTAAATGGAGGAATAATCTAAAATGAATAAAAGAAGAGTTGTAATAACAGGCGGCGGAGTTTGCTCTTCGCTTGGCGACACTTGGCCAGAAATCTTGGCCACTCTCAAAGGCTTGCAAAACTGCGTCGTCCGCATGGACGATTGGGACCGCTTTGGCGTTGGAATGAACACCCGCTTGGCCGCCCCTTATACAAAAGATTTGCGAAAGTACGACCGCAAGAAGACCCGCTCGATGGGCCGCGTTTCGCGCTTGGCTTTGCAGGCCACGGACGACGCCCTTCGCATGGCCGGCTTGCTTGACGCCGACGGAAACGTCCTTGAGGAATTGCACAACGGCCGCACAGGAATTTCATACGGTTCCTGCATGGGAAGCATGGACGCCAACATGGAATTCTGCCACATGCTTGAGCACGACGACTGCTCAAAGATGAACGCAACGACTTACGTTCGCGCGATGCCCCAGACAGCCGCTTCAAACCTCAGCGTTTACTTCCAGATCCGCGGCCGCATCATCACGACCAACACCGCTTGCACTTCCGGCAGCCAGTCAATCGGATATTCATACGAGCAAATCGCTTACGGCTTTCAGGACATGATGATTGCCGGCGGCGCCGAAGAATTGAGCCCGGCCGACTCTGACATTTTTGACACCCTCTTTGCGGCCAGCGTAAAGAACGACGCTCCCAAAACAAGCCCCAGCCCCTTCAGCAAGGAACGCGACGGCTTGGTAATCGGAGAAGGCGCCGGCACTTTGATTTTGGAAGAGTACGAGCATGCCAAGGCGCGCGGCGCGACGATCTACGCCGAAATCATCGGCTTTGGCACAAACCAGGACGGAAACCACATTACCACCCCCAACCCGGACACGATGGGAAAAGCGATCGCGCTTGCCATCGAGGACGCGGGAATCAGCCCCGACCAAATCGGTTACGTAAACGCGCATGGAACGGCGACCGGCCACGGAGACGTAGCTGAGACAACCGCCACCGAGGGCGTGTTCAAGCGCGCCGTTCCGATCAGCTCGACAAAGAGCTACACCGGCCACACGCTCGGCGCCTGCGGAACGATTGAGGCTTGGGTCGCCATCAACATGATGAAAGAAGGCTGGTTCCACCCCACGCTCAACTTGACCGAGGCTAACCTTGACCCTGAATGCGGAAAGCTTGACTACATCATGGGAAGCGGCCGCGAAATCCAAACCGACATCGTAATGTCAAACAACTTTGCCTTTGGCGGAGTGAACACCTCGCTTATCTTTAAGCGCGTGTAAGGCTCATACGCAAGGCTAAAATCACCCCGAACGAACCCGGAGCTTGTCGAAGGGCGGTTCGGGGTCTTTTTTATATTTTATAAAACTAATAGAGGCAATATTTTTAGTCTATTCTAAAATCTGGGACGATATTTTACTTTACTAATATGACCAACATCCAGACTATAAGAAAAGCCGTGGCCAAAAATATCCGCTCTCTTAGGGAAGCGGCTGGCTACACACAAGAAAGTCTTGCAGAAAAATTGGGCTTTTCCACATCTCATATCGCGAACATCGAAGGCGGAAAAACTGGAATAAGCGACGAAATTCTTGCCAGCATTTGCAATTTATTCAACAAAAAGCCCGCCGAAATATACAACGAGCCGGACTTGAATTTTGCGGTTGACAAAGAGTTAAAGCTTGCGATAAGCGACAGCGTAAAAAAGGTCATACAAAATTCTTCCAAAGAAATAACCGACGAAATTTTGCGCCGCGTCACAAACGAGCTTACCGTTCGCGGCTATTCCGAACGCCGCAGGGAGCGCTAAAAACCCGCCAAAAAGCCCGCTCTATTGAATTTTTTGCCAAAATCCAATAAAATGACGGAATGTACTTGGAACAGCATAAAATCGCTCCGGAAACATTAATAGAAAAAACGGACGACACGCTTACGCTTGATTTTACCGTCACCGAAGAATGCGATTTTTTTGACGGTCATTTTCCAGAAATTCATTTGCTTCCCGCTGTGGCTCAAATCGATTTAATGATGCATTTTGCTAAAAAATATTTTGGAGACAAGGGCTTTGCCGTTTCCACAAAGAGAACAAAATTCGGCGCCCCGATTTTCCCCGGTTACACAGTAAGATTGAACGTAAAATACAACTCAGAAAAAAACTCATACGCCTATAAATTGACCGCTCCCGACGAAAGCAAAACTTTTTCTAGCGGAACCTTCGCTCTCGGAGAATGACGAAAAATGCGCCAAGGCTTTGTGATTCCAGTTTACAATCATGGCGACACGCTTGGAACTGTTGTCTCGGCGCTGGAGCGATACGACCTTCCTATAATCGTGGTTGACGACGGAAACGACCAAGCCAACAAAGAATTGATTCAAGGCGCGGCGCGCGCGAACAAAAACGTTACCGTAATCGTAAACAAGCGCAATCGCGGAAAAGGCTATTCCGTTTGCCGAGCCGTCAAAGAAGCGCATAAAATGGGAATAACCCATTTGTTCCAAATCGACGCGGACGGCCAGCACGACACTAAATCCACTTGCAAAGATTTTTTGGAGGAGTCCAAGGCGCATCCAGAAGCGTTGGTTTGCGGCTGCCCGGAATTTGACTCCTCGCTTCCGCCCGCGCGCGCCAAGGCAAAAAAAATCAGCAACGCTTGGACAGAATATACGGCGCTCAGCAAGGGACAAATCCCGGACGGAATGTGCGGCTATAGAATTTATCCTGTGGAGCCGTTTTATAAAATTTGTAAGCGCGCTTGGATCGACAGCCACATGGGCTTTGACGCTGAAATTTTGGTCCGCCTTATTTGGGCTGGCGTTCCTGTGATTTACAAGTCAGTGCGAGTGACATATCCAGTTGGAGGCAAGTCAAACTTTAGAGTGGTGCGTGACAACATTCATATTTCGTTCACATTCGCGCGGCTTACGATTGGAATGTGGTTGCGCTATCCTTGGCTAAAGGCGCGGCAAATAAAACAAAAGAAGCAAAATGAAAAGAATTAAAGCTGGAAAAGAGTGGTATGACGAAAAAGAAGCTTCAACTTCTACAAGGCCATACCGTTTGACATTTTGGTGCTTAAAGCATTTTCCCCGCTGGCTTGTTAATTTCATCACTTACTGCGCCGCGCTTTACTTTTTTATTTTTGACAAACGCTGCCGCCGCGAAAGCGTCCGCTACCAAAAAAATTTAAAAGCCTACAGCCCGACTTTTAGCAAGATAAAGCCTTTAAGGCAAGTGGCCACCTTTGCCGTCACTATTGTTGAAAAAATCGACTGCTGGACAAATCCGATTCCCTTTGAGAACATTCGCTTTAACGACGACGACGCGCAAAGCTTGATTGACCAATTGAACGACGGAAAGGGCGCCTTTGTCATTATTTCGCATTTGGGCGACTCGGAGCTTTTGCGCTCGCTTGCCAACAAAAACGAAATCGGCATAAGAAAAACAATTCCCATCGCCGTTCTTTCCGACCGCGACGTGTCGTCAAACTTTTCCAAGGCGATGAACAAAATGAACCATAATTTTACTTTGAACACGATTGACGTAAACGACATAACGCCGGCCACGATCGAAAAAATTATGGACACCATCAATCAAGGCGGCCTAGTCGTTTGCGCGGGCGACCGTCTTAGCAAAAACAAGAGCGAACGTTATCTGACCCAAAATTTTTTGGGCAAGCCCGCTCCATTTTCTTACGGCGTTTACTTTTTGGCGGACTTGGTGGCCGCTCCCACTTATTTTGTTTGGGGCTTTAGGCGCGGAAACATCGTATTGCGCAGGGACTGCGAAATGTTCGTAATCAAGTCAAAGGCAAAACTTGGCGGCGGCAGAAAGGGCAGGGAGGAACGGATGAACGCCTTGTGCGCGGAATTCGCCCACAAGCTGGAGTTCTTTGTTCAAAAATATCCCTACCAGTGGTATAACTTTTTTGACTTTTGGATGTTTCCAAATGGAGAAGAAAATGCGAATTAGTTCGGAATCAAAAGTCCGCGTCGAGTTTTACGACGTTGATAGCATGGATATCGTTTACCACGCCAACTATGTAAAATATTTGGAAGTGGCCCGTTGCGACCTTTTGGACAAAATCGGCTACGGCTACAATCAAATGCGCGCCACAAATTACGTTTTTCCCGTGGCCACGCTGAACGTAAAGTACATCCGCTCGCTGAAATTTGAGCAAACGGCGACCATAAAGGCCACATTGCTTGAATGGGAAAACCGCGTAAAAATAAAGTACGAGATTTACGCTCCAGACGGCTCTCTTGTGACCAAGGCCGAAACAACCCAGTTGGCTGTAAAAGTTCCGCAGACTGAAGCTTGCTTTGTTTGCCCCAAAGAGTTGACGGACAAGGTGGCGGCGATTTTTAAGGCCAACAACGTTTCCGCGGCTGACGACGGGGAGATTTTATTGTGAAACTTTTGATTGAACGCAAGCCTAGGACAGCCGCCGGCGTTTTGTCCTCGCCGCGCTTTTTTGGCTTGAGGACTCTTTTTGTTTTGGCCTTCGCCTTTTTTTGCGCGCCATGCTTCGCGCAAGCTGGCGGAGTGTCTTTGGAGAGCGTGGCGGAACTGTTGTCAAAAAACAATGTCACTCGCGGCTTCTTTGTCTTGGAGCGGACGTCGGCCAACGGAAAGTCGCTAAAATCCAGCGGCGACTTTGTCATTGCCTCCGACTATGGAATCATTTGGAAGACGGCCAAGCCCATAAAATCGATTCAAGTCGTAGCCAAAGACTTTACTCTGACCGAATCCGCCGGCGGAAAACGGATCAAGACGGACGCGGAAAAAAATCCTCTTTACAAACAAATGGCCTTGCTGACCAGTTCGCTTTGGAAAGGCGACTTGGCGGCCGCTAAAGACGCCGCCGACATTAAATTTCGTTCTGAAGATAATAATTGGCAAATAGAAATGTTCCCCAAAGACGCGGCGGTCCAAATGGCGTTGGAAAAAATCGTCGTTGAAGGAAAGACGGCGGGCGGCCAAGCTGCGGCGACAAAGATGCAAATGTTCCTCAAGGGCGGAAACAGCGTTTGCTACAATATGAGCGGACATTCCTTTGGCGGCGGCTTGACAGACGCGGAAAAAGCCTATTTTTAGAATAAAATGATAGAAAATCAGCAAAAATAAAACAAAATGACTATATCTTTTTTGGCGGAATGGCTTAATAATAATAGTTGCGGTATCGATACCGCAAATCTTCAAAAACATAGGAGAATATTATGAAGAAGGTAATTTTGACAGCTATGGCTGCCCTTTTGGCCACATCGCTTTTTGCGGCCAAACCCAAAGTAATCAAAGTTGGAATCATCAACAATGACCCCAACGAATCAGGCTACCGCACAGCCAACGACCGCGACATGAAGGCCACGTTCACAAAGAAGAACGGCTATCAGGCCCAGTTCGCTTACAGCCTTAAGAACGACGAGCAGATTGCCGCCGCCAAAAAGTTCATTCAGGACGAAGTTGACTACTTGCTCATCAGCGCCGCCGGAACATCTGGCTGGAACAACGTTCTTAAAGACGCTCAGGACGCCGGCGTAAAAGTAATCTTGTTCGACCGCACAATCGACGCTCCTTCAAGCCTCTACGAAGCTTCTATCGTTTCTGACATGGCTCAGGAAGGAAAGACAGCCGTTGACTGGCTCGCTTCTCAGAAGCTCCCCGTTTACAATGTAATCCACATTCAGGGCGTTATGGGCTCTGCCGCTCAGATTGGACGCTCAGGCGCTTTGACAGCCAAAGTTAAGGCCGAAAAGAACTGGAACATTGTTACTCAGCAGACAGCTTCTTGGAACGCCGAAACAGCCCAGCAGATTGTTCAGGCCGTTATCGACTCAGGAAAGAAGTTCAACGTAATCTACGCCGAGAACGACGACATGGCCAAGGGAGCCGTTGCCGCTTTGGACAAGGCCAACATCAGCCACGGAGTTGGAAAAGACGTAATCATCATGGGCTTTGACTGCAATAAGTGGGCTCTTGAAGAATTGCTCAAGAAGAACTGGAACTATGACGGCCAGTGCAACCCCTTCCAGGCTTCTTACATCGACAGAATCATCAAGTCAGGAAAGGCTCCTGCCCAGAAGACTGTCATCATGGAAGAAAAGGGATTTGACGCCGCCAAGATCACAAAGGCTGACGTTGACAAGTACGGCATCTAATTTGCGTTAGATTTAGGGGCTGCCCAAAATTTGGACAGCCCCTTTTTTTTGCCGCGCGCTGTCATTGCCGCGGCGATCTTGATAAAAAACAGGAAGAATCCATGCAGGAAAATTCAGTATTGGAAATGCGCGGAATTTACAAAAGTTTTCCGGGCGTAAAGGCTCTGCAAAACATTGACTTTACTTTGAGGCAGGGCGAGATTCACGCTTTGATGGGAGAGAACGGCGCCGGCAAGTCAACGCTTATTAAAGTTTTGACGGGCGTTTACACAAAGGACGAAGGAACGGTTTTTGTCAAAGGACACGACAAGGCTTTGAACATCCGCTCGCCGCAAGATGCCCAAAATTTTGGCATCAGCACAGTTTATCAGGAAATCACTCTCTGCAACAATTTGACCGTTGCGGAAAATCTATATATCGGAAGAACAAAGGGCGCCTTTACTAATTGGAAAAAGATGAACGAAGACGCCGCCAAAATTTTGAACGAGCTTGAGATTCCGGCGGAACCGCAAGCCCAGCTTTCAACTTATTCAATTGCAGTTCAGCAAATGGTCGCCATCGCGCGCGCGGTTGACATGGAATGCAAAATCCTCATTCTTGACGAACCCACTTCTTCGCTTGACGAAAAAGAAGTTCAAAAATTGTTCAAGCTTATGCGCGGACTAAAAGACAAGGGCGTAGGAATTATTTTCGTAACCCACTTCTTGGACCAAGTTTACGAAGTTTGCGACAGAATCACCGTAATGCGCGACGGCCAGTTGGTCGGCGAATATCCGGTGGACGAGCTTCCCAAAGTTGAGCTTGTTTCAAAAATGCTCGGAAAGGCTTTGGACGGCCTTAGCGCGGTCAAGCGGCCCGCGGCTTTTACGCACGCTATTAACGAGGAGCCGGTTTACCAATCGGAAGGCTTGTCTTCGGTCAAGGGAATCAAGCCCTTTGATTTTGCCATTTACAAGGGCGAGGTCAACGGCTTTGCCGGTTTGCTGGGAAGCGGCCGCAGCTACAGCGTACGCGCGATTTACGGCGCCGACCGCGTTACCGGCGGCAAGGTTAAGGTTAACGGAAAAAGCGTAAAAATCGCAAAGCCGCGCGACGCGATGAAAAACGGCATCAGCTACTTGTCCGAAGACCGCAAGGCCGACGGAATCATCGGAGACCTTTCGGTTCGCGACAACATAATTTTTGCCCTGCAAGTAATGAAAGGCTTTTTCAAGCCCTTCAGCAAGGCGCAGGCGCAAAAGTTCGCGGAAGAATACATAAAGCTTTTGGACATAAAAACCGCCAGCGCCGACACGCCGATCAAGTCGCTTTCGGGCGGAAACCAGCAAAAAGTTTTGTTGGCCCGCGCGCTTTTGTCGAACCCCCAATACCTCATTTTGGACGAGCCGACTCGCGGAATCGACATCGGAACCAAAACTGAAATCCAGGAATTGGTTCTTAAGCTTGCAAAGGAAGGAAAAAGCGTTACCTTTATTTCTTCCGAAATCGACGAAATGCTCCGCACTTGCACCCGCCTTGTAGTTATGCGTGACTTTAAGCAAGTGGGCGAGCTTACCGGCGGCGATTTGACGCAAGCGAAAATCATGACGACTATTGCGGGAGGAAGCAAATGAGCTCTGCGAACACAACTAAAGAAAAAATATTCGGCCTTTTTAGACAGCAGATTTTTATCCCTGTCGCGGCCCTTTTGGTCCTGATTTTGTTCAACTTGATAGCGGATCCTTCGTTCTTTAAAATCACTTTGGGCCAAAACAGCGCGGGCGATCCAGTTTTGTCCGGCTACCTAATTACAATTTTGGACAACGCTTCCGAACTTGCGATATTGGCAATAGGAATGACGCTTGTGACCGCGGCCTCCGGCGGACAGGACATTTCGGTGGGAGCGGTGATTGCCATCGCAGGAAGCGTTGTTTTGCGCGTTTTGTGCGGAGACGATCCCAGGCCTGAGACTATGCAGGCGCCGATAATTGTCGCGTTCTTAATTGCGTGCGTTGTGTCGATGCTATTTGGAGCCTTTAACGGAATGTTGGTGGCGTACTTTAAGATTCAGCCGATGGTAGCGACCTTGATTTTGTTCACAGCCGGCCGCTCTATAGGCGCTTGGATCAACAACAATACGCTTCCAATCGTAAACGAACCGATCTTTGGCTACTTTGGAAACTACATTCCTGGCATTCCAATTCCTACGCCGGTCTTCATCGCGATTGTATGCGTGGCCATAATTATGCTTGTTCTTAAGTTCACAAACTTGGGCCTTTACTCGCAGGCTGTGGGCATTAACGCCAATTCCACAAGGTTGAACGGCGTTGACCCGCAATTGGTCAAGTTTGTCACATACGTAATCATGGGACTTTGCGTCGCGGTCGCCGGCTTTATAAAAGTAAGCCGCATCTCGACTATCAACTATTCGGTAATCGCCAAGGACATAGAAATGGACGCGATCCTTGCCGTAGCCTTGGGCGGAAACGTTCTGAGCGGCGGAAAGTTCAACATGTGGGCTTCAATCTTGGGCGCGTATGTAATCCAGTTCTTGACCACGACTTTGTTCAAGTTCAACGTAGCGTCAACGGCTCTTCCGGCCTACAAGGCGATTGTAGTAATCATCTTGGTCGTCTTGAGCGCGCCGACCGTCCGCGAAAAGATGACGGCTGTTTCAAAGAAATTTAAGCAGAAGAAAGCGGTCGCCGCAACTCAGGGAGGCAACTAATATGGAAAACACAATTCAATTGAACAAGCCGCTCGCTAAAAAAAGACGGCCGCTTTCTGACACAAACTTGCTTTTGGCGATTACCTTTGTTGTTTTTGCCGTGATGTATTTGTGCGCGATAATTTTCTTGGGAGCGGGATTTAAAAAGCCGCAGACATTCTTTAACATGCTCAACGAAAACGCGTCGTTGGTCATTCTTTCTTGCGGTCTTAGCTTGGTAATGATTACCGGCGGCATCGACATTTCGGTCGGAACTATGACAGCGCTTATCTGCATGAGCTGCGCCGTTAACCTTGACTTTAAGGGCGGCAATGTCGGCTCTGCGATTTTGCTGGCCTTGATTATAGGCGCGGCGTTTGGATTGGTTCAAGGATACTTGGTCGCGTATTTGGACATACAGCCCTTTATCGTTACGCTGGCCGGAATGTTCTTTGCCAAAGGAATGACGACGATTGTAAACTCAACCCAATTCAACGTAGAAAACGAAGCCTTCGTCAAATTGGTCGAAACCCGTATATACGTTCCTGGCGTAGGCTCGGTCAACAAATTGGGCAAGTGGATTCCCGCGTATGTTGAAATTGGCGCGGTTGTGGCTGTTGTCGTGGTCATTTTGCTTTTCTTGGTTTTGCGCTGGACAAAGCTTGGCCGCAACTTTTACGCTGTCGGCGGAAACCAGCAAAGCGCCAATATGCTTGGCATCAACGTAAAGCAGACAAAATTCTTGGCCCACTTTATTTGCTCGATGCTCGCCGCGATCGGCGGCTTTGTATACTTCTTGCACGTAGGTTCCGGCTCGCCCTCGCACGCTGACGGAGCGGAAATGAACGCCATCGCCTCGTCGATTATCGGAGGAACGATGCTCACCGGCGGCGTCGGAAACATCATAGGAACTTTCTTTGGCGTTTTGTCGCTGGCCACAATCAAGAACATCGTCGCCTCGTTGGGCTTGGACGAAGCCTGGTGGACCAACATCACAGTCGCCTTTATGATTTGCTTGTTCTTGGTTATCCAAAGCGTCGTTCTTTCGCGCAAGAACAAGAAGTAGGAACGGTCAAGGCGCGCTACGCTCAAGGCCTTGACTCGTTCCTTTTGCGGCGCGATTAAAATTATCGCGCCGCAATCCGCGTTTTTCGGAACTGCAGCGGGGACATGCCGTTGCTTTTCCTAAAGGCGCGGATAAAGTTTTCGCACTCGTTATAGCCGCATTCCGCGGCTATTTTTTGCACGCTTTTATTGGTGGAACAAAGCAGGTCGCGCGCTTTTTGGTTTAAGAATTCGCGCTTTTCTTTGTCTGGAGAGGCGCCAAAAGCTTTTTTGTAGATGACCGAAAAACGGCTGCGGGTAAGGCCAAAGGATTCGGCCATGGAATCCACGTTCCATTTTTCGGGATTTTGACGGACTTCGGCGCGAAGGGAGGCCAAGCGCTCTTGGACGCTTTTTTGGCGCCTGGTTTTTGGGTTTGGACCGCCGCTGTTTTTTTGCGCAAGGCTTTTGGCAAAGACGAGCGTTTGGGCGGCCGCGCTTTCGTCCAGCCGTTCAACAAGGTGAGACAACTCTTCTTTAGCGCTTTTGGCGTTGTCCATGCTTCCTCCAAAATTCATCATAAAATGAATGAAAAATAATTGCAACTGGCCGTAAAAATTTCTCCCTACTTCTGTATGGGGTGGGGCGATGGTTCCCCCTGAGGAAGCGTAAAATTTTTGCATTTTTTGTTTGTAAAATTATTAAAAAAGCATTATAATAGTAATGTGTTTGCTTGCAAGTGGCTGGGTGCCGGCAATAGAGAGGTTTATGAAAAACACGAGACCGATTTTTAAATTGCGGTTTATAGAAACCATGCAGCTGGCCTTTTTGTTCTTGGCGTATTTCGCGCTGCAAGGCCTGACTTTTTACATGGGCGCTAGACGGCAATTGGCCATATACAACGGCGTTGTCGTTTGCTTTCAATTTTTTCTTGCCTTTTTAATGATAAAGGTAAACGCCAGGCGCGGCCGCTACTTAAGTTGGTTTTGTCTTGGCGTTTCAATGTTTTTTTTGCTGCGCGTAATTGTAATCGCCCTTATATTTAAAAAACCGCTGATAGCTATCCCCGGCTTTTTCATGATACTTATGTTCTTCCTTATAGCAACGCTCTTTAGCTATCAGGTTGAACTATTGGACAAGCGCATGGTGGCTGACTACGTTACCAGCCTGCACAACGGCCGCGGCTTGATTTTGGCTCTTAAAAATAAAATTTACAATAAAGAAAAGTTTTTTGTCATTTACATTGAGATTGAAAACTTTAAATTCCTAAACGACAATTACGGCTTTGACTTTGGCGACGAGCTTAGAAAGGTCGTCACAAAGCGAATCAAGAATATAATCAAAGGCCATGGAATCGCCGGCTGCGTGGACCGTTCAAGTTTTATGATTATTCTTAACGGAGACTGCGACGCTAAGCAAGTGGCGGCCGAAGTCCTACACACAATAAGCGACAAAATTACGATAAAAAAAGACGAGGTTGAAATCGACTGTTTCCTTTCGTCTTACGCGGGAATTTCTTCTTGCCCGGACGACACGATCGACGCCGAAACCTTGATGAAGTATTCCGACATCGCGATGCTCCACGCTTCCATGTCAAAAAAGAACCGCATTGTGGTTTATGAGCCGCATATGGAAGAAAAGCTTAAGCGCCAAGTTGAGGTTGAAAAAATAATCAAAAAGGCTTTGACAAACGATTGGTTCTACTTGGTCTTCCAGCCTCAGTTTTCGACGCAAGAAAAAAAGTTGCGCGGCTTTGAGGCGCTTTTGCGCTTGCGCGACTCAAACGGAAAGAGCCTTTCGCCAGGAGAATTCATTCCCGCGGCGGAAAAAAACGATTTGATTCTGGAAATAACCGACTGGGTTTTGCTTAACGCCCTTCAAACTTTTTCGGAAATCGTCAAGGGAACGGATTTAACAATCAGCATAAACATTTCCTCAAAGAATATGGAAAGCAAGCACTTTGTTTCAAAAATAAAAGAAGTTTTGGAAAAGACAGGCTTTCCCGCCAAAAACTTGGAAGTCGAGATCACCGAATACTGCTTGTTGCAGTCTTTTGACCAAACGATAGAAAATATCAGGGCTTTGCGCGAGATGGGCGTTCAAGTGGCTTTGGACGACTTTGGAACGGGCTATTCGTCGCTTTCATATTTGGAAAAGCTTCCGATAAACTTGCTTAAAATCGACAAAAGCCTTGTGGACGACATCGAAAGCAACTTTAAGAGCCAGCAGTTTGTCAGCGCGGTCATCTATATGGGCCACTTGATGGGCTGTGACGTCATTTGCGAAGGCGTTGAAAACGAAGGCCAGCTGCGACTTTTGCGCGACAGCGACAACAAGAGCGACTTTATTCAAGGCTACATTTGGGGCAAGCCGCTGGAATTTGACAAAGCCCGCGAACTCTTGGACGCTTGAATTTTTTTTAATAATTCGCTAAAATTGTAGAACACTTTTAAAAGTTTGAGGAAAAGATTATGATTACTACAAACGAAATCAGAGTTGGAACAGCCTTTATGTTCGAAGGCTCTCCGTTCATCGTACAGCGCATGCTTGGCCAAAAGGGCGGCCGCGCGGGCATGGTAACAAAGCTCCGCGTAAAGAATATCGTCACTGGCTCAACGCAGGATTTGGGACTTGACGCTGGCGAAAAGTTTGAGGAAGTCGACTTGGTTGAAAAGGTCGTAAAGCTTTCTTACATTGACGGCGACGACTATCACTTCATGGATCAGGAAACATACGACGACATTCCGCTCACAAAGGAAGACTTGGGCGACTATGCCGGATACATTTCTCCCGATGACGAAGACATCGAAGTTAAGATCACTTACTACAACGAAAAGGCTGTGGGTATCAAGCTTCCGATCAACATCACTCGCGTAATCACATATTGCGAGCCTGGAATCAAGGGCGACACTTCTGGCAAGTCTTTGAAGCCGGCCACTTTGGATACAGGCGCCGAGGTAAAGGTTCCCCTTTACTGCGACACAAACGATCGCATCGTAATCGACACTCGCGACGGCTCGTTTGTTGAGCGCGCCAAAGACTAATTGGCGTTGCGGGGCGGCTTAAGATGATGAAAAAGTTTTTTGCTTCTAGCGTAGTTTTTTTTGTTTGTCTTTTGGCCGCTCCTGTTTGTTTTTCTGAACCCGCTTCTGATACCGCTCCCGCTTCCAAGCCCACGCCTGTTTCCATTTCTACAAAGCCAAGCGAAGGCTTTATCCTTCCGTTAAGCAAAAACACAAAATCCATTGTTTGCGTAAACCGTAATTTTAACGACACGCAAAAGTTTGGCAACGCGTTTTGCTTTTTTCTAGACAATTATTCCACCGATTGCAGAGTGTTGTTGGCGGAATTTGTTCCCAAAGAAAAAGTTTCTTACTACGATTACGTTTGGACTTTTCAAGTAAAAAAATGGAAGGATAAAAATCTTGACGACATCCCTGAAAGCGTAAGCGCATTGGTTTTGCTTTATGACAAAGACTTTAACTTGCTTTTAAAGTCCAACCTTAAGGCCAGCCAAAACAAAAAGGACCCAAGCGCTCCAAATTGCCTTGAGAGCCTCTTAAAAGAATACATCGATTCGCTTTTTAACAACGTTGTTCAAGTGGAAGGCGACGTTCCCGCGGTCGAAAAGCCTGTAAAAGAAAAAAAGGCAAAGGCAAAAAAAGAAAAGCCCGCCAAAGATTCCAAGAAAAATGAAGAACAAGCTGAATAACGAATTGGCCGTTTGCGGATTCGCCGCGGTCAAATCTTTGGAAAAGAAAAATCCCGACAGAATAACCCGCCTTTATTTTACGGCGGAACGCGCCCCTCTTTTTGGCGGCTTGTGCAAAAAACTTGCCGCGCGCAAGGCTCCCTACAACCAAGTAAAAGACCCCGTCGAATTGGAGCGCCTTAGCGGAACCGTCCACCATCAGGGCGTTGTGGCCATGATAGAGGCTCCGCAAATTGTCCGCCTTAACACCGACATCGTTGACGAATGGATAGAAAAAAAGCAGAGCGCGCTTTTGCTTGACCGCGTTGGAAACGCCAATAACCTTGGAGCCATCGTCCGCAGCGCCGCTTTTTTTGGAATGAAGAACATCGTCATTCCCGAAGACGAGGCGCAAAGCTCGATTACTACAAGCAGCTACCGCGTCGCCGAGGGCGGAATGGAATTTGTCAACGTTTATTCAATCAAGTCTATTCCCGCGCTTTTGGAAGCCGTCAAGGACAAAATGGTCCGCGTTGGAACGGCAGTTGACGCAAAGACTCCGCTTAGCAAGCTCCAATTGATTTGCGGACAAAAGCCCAGCCTGATAATTTTGGGAAACGAAGAGCATGGCATTAGCGACGCGGTAAAATCCGCCTGCGACGAGCTTATCGTAATCCCCGCAAACGCCCGCTTTAACGGCCATGTCGCCCCGGTGGAAAGCCTCAACGTCGCCCAAGCCGCCAGCGTCATATTGTATGAGTTGAATCGATAGACGCGATAAAAAGCGTTTGCAAGACCAAAATCCCGCCGCAAAAATTTGACTTTCCCGCAAAAATTTATTATTTTTAAAGTATAACATCATGGCGGACCAGCGCTTTTTGGCGCGGCCGACTCAAAAATCAGAGGCTAAAAATGGCAAAACATCAGTTTCAAACAGAAGTGAACCAGCTTTTAAAGCTCATCATCCACTCAATGTATTCCAACAAGGACATTTTTTTGCGCGAGATTGTGTCAAACGCAAGCGACGCCTTGGACAAGCTAAAATACCTTACGGTAAGCGACGACGCTTACAAGCAGATAAAGTTTGACCCCCGCATCGACATCACCTTTGACGAAAAGGAAGCCGTTCTTACCGTTCAGGACAGCGGAATCGGAATGAACGAAGAGGATTTGACCAACAATCTTGGAACGATCGCCCGCTCGGGAACCAAGGCCTTTTTGGAAAAACTTTCCAGCGACGCGGCAAAGGACTCGGCGCTTATTGGCCAGTTCGGCGTTGGCTTTTACTCAGCCTTTATGGCGGCCAAGGAAATCGTCGTTTACACCCGCCGCGCCGGCGACCAAAGCAAAAAGCTTTACAAGTGGTCAAGCGACGGCACAAACTCTTACGAGATTGAAGAAGTCGCGGCGGACAGCGAGGCTGCCAAAAAGTACGGCTTTGACAACGCGGAAAAAACCGGCTCGGCGATTGAGATGCGCCTGAACGACGAAAGCAAGGAATACGCCGCGCGCTGGAAGATTGAGGAATTGATTAAGCGCTACAGCGACCACATCGCCTTCCCGATTTACTTGCATTACGTTCAGAACAAGTACGACGACAAGGGAAACGTCACTTCTAGTGAAAACAAAGTTGACCAAGTGAACTCAGCCAGCGCCTTGTGGAAGAGAAGCAAGTCAGAGCTTAAGGAAAAGGACTACAACGACTTTTACCAGACAATCGCCCACGACGGCCAGGATCCGCTTCACTACGTTCACACCCATGCGGAAGGAACGCAGGAATACACGACGCTTTTCTACGTTCCGCAAACCGCTCCCTTTGACATGTACCAGGCCGATTACAAAAGCGGCGTAAAGTTGTACGTAAAGCGCGTCTTTATCACAGACGACGACCGCGAGCTTTTGCCGGCGTACTTGCGCTTTGTGCGCGGCATCATCGACAGCGAAGATTTGCCGCTCAACGTAAGCCGCGAGATTTTGCAGCAGAACAGAATTCTTGAGACAATCAAGACTGCCTCGGTAAAAAAATTGCTGGGCGAGTTTAAGAAGATGGGCGAGGAAGCCGACAAGGCGCGCAAAACTGAGGCGGACAAAAGAAGCGACGACGAAAAGAAGGCGATTGAAAAATGGAACAAGTTCGTAAAGAACTACAACCGCCCGATGAAGGAAGGCCTTTACGGTGATTACGCCAACCGCGACGAAATCGCCGAAATCATCCGCTTTAAGTCAACCGACGCAAGCGGTACAGGCGAAGACAAGTGGACAAGCTTTGCCGACTACGTTCAGAGAATGAAGCCCGACCAAAAGGCCATTTACTACATCACTGGCGGCGACGAGGACAACTTGCGAAAGAGCCCGCTTTTGGAAGCCTACACAAAGAAGGGCTTTGAAGTTCTTATCCTTGACGGCGACATCGATGAAATCGTAATTCCGGGCTTTGGAAAATACAAGGACTTTGAGCTTAAGGCCGTCAACCGCGCCGGAAGCGACGAAGAGCTTGGCGTTGACAAGGCCGAAGCCGAAAAGAAGGAAAAGGACTTTAAGCCGGTTGTCGAAAAGCTTAAGAAGGCCTTGGGCGACCGCGTAAAGGACGTAAAACTTTCCAACCGCTTGACCGACAGCCCCTGCTGCATCGTCATCGACGAAAACGATCCGTCTCTTCAGATGGAGCGCATGATGAAGGCGATGGGCCAGGGAATGCCCAGCATGGTAAAGCCGATTTTGGAAGTAAACGCCGACCACGCGATTTTGCAAAAGGTCAAGGCCACCGACGACGAGGCGCTTATCGGCGACATCGCGACGGTCTTGCTTGACCAAGCCTTGCTTCTTGGCGGAGCGGAAATCAAGGATCCCGCCGACTTTGTGAAGAAGTTGAATAAGCTAATTGCGGCGCAATAATTTTTATTTGCGCCGCAAAACGAGCGAGTCAAGGCCTTGAGCGAAGCGCGCCTTGACCGCTCGTATTGCGCAATAATAAGAGTCGCGCTCAGAAAAAAAGGCCCGCCAAAAAATGGCGGGTCTTTTTTCGTTCTTACTTTACGCTATCAATCACAGCCCTCATGTCATCCGTCAGGCGCTTGGCGGCGATTGTCTCGCTAAGGCCGGCGTACTTTGACATTTGGATTTGCGGCAAAACTGTAAACTCGTATTTGTAGCCCTCGGTGTGGTTAACCAAAAGCAAGGATTCGCCTTTGCCCAAACCGTACTTGTCGTTGCCGCCGATATGCATGGGCTGAACGTTGGCGCCGGCGGCAAGCGCGATTCTTGCGGCGCCTTTTTTGTATTGGTTTGTTCCGTGGCGGGGAGTGCGCGTTCCTTCCGGGAAAATGATTAGGTTTCCGCCGTTATGCAAGGCCTCGACGCATTCCTTTTGCATTGTTTCAAAGTCAATGTTGTTCGTTATGTAAAGGTTTTTGACGATGACGCTGACCAAGGATTTTTTGAGGCCGGCTTTTACGATGCAGTCGGCGTCGCGAACAAAGGCCAAAGTGTAAATAACGTCCAAGAGCGAAGGGTGGTTGGCCACGATGACGCAACCGCGCAAGTTTCTCATTGCTTTTAGGTCGTTGATTTTGTAAGTTGAGATTCTGACCCACGACATCAAATGAATGTAAAAATCAAGAATCAGCGAAATGAATTTATGTCCGGCCTTTTTAAATGCTGTCTTTTTAGGATTGAACAATCGCAAAATTGGAAAAACAAGAACGCCGATTATAATCGTTCCGATTCCAAAAAAAGTCACTACAAAAATTTTTCTGAAAATTCGCCAAAGCCAAGCGGGATAATTTTTGATTGGCGGCAAATCGTTTGCGCTCATTTTTACCTTTACCTTTTAAAAGCTTGAACAAATTCACGCGGCGAGCGCGGAATCTTTTCCAAATTCAATTCTATACTATTATTCGTTTTTTGTGAAGAAAGGAGCGCGGCAAAGGCCAGCGGCTCGTTTGGGCCTTTTAAAAATTCCTTGTAATAGTCGGGAACGTTTTCGTCGGCGTAAACCAAAACTGTTTTTGCGTCGCCGCCTTGCGCCAAAACTGGAGCGGCCGCCGACAAAACGCCGTTTGCAAAATCCGCGCCGCTTGGAAATACGCAAGTGTAGCCGCCCTTAAAACCAAGCGCGATTGTCGCTTGCGCGATTGCGGCGTTAAAGACCGACAATGAAAAGGCGGCGGGCAAGATCGATTCTTCTTCGATGAGCGTTTTGTTCACTTTGAATTCGCGCTCTAACTCGCCGCGGAAGGAAAGAAAAACCAACTTGGTATTCTTGTCTAGCGTTCCATCGGAAAAAATGTCGTGGACAACTTGCACGGTCATTTTTGTAAGCTGGCTTAGGCGGCGGCGAAAAATCGGTTCTGTCCATTCAAGTTTGGGAGCGGCGGAAAGGTCGTCCGCCGGCGGCTCCCAAACGCAAAGCTTGCTTACGAACATTATTTTTTCCTGAACACAAGCAGGGAGTAGCAGTTGCTTCCCAAATTGTGGTGGGCGGTCTTTAGCTCAAAGCCGCCGGCCTCGATCGCGTCAACCAATTCTTGGTAGCGGTACATTTTGCTGTTGCCGTTGGCCATGCAAGTAAAGTAAAGGCTTGTGGCTTGCAAGGCGTAGGATTCCGCCTCAAAGCGCTGCTGGTCCCAAAGGGGCTCCAAAACGTAAACCAATGTTTTGTCAGTTGCGGCCGCGTGGACTTTCTTTAAAATTTTTGTCACTTGGTGGAGGCTAAAGCAGTCCAAGAACTGGCTCATCCAAACGGCGTCGGGAGCGGAAGGCAAAACAGTTTCTTCCGCCAAAATGTTTCCGGCGTAGGTGGAAATGCGGTCGGCAAAACCAGCGGCCGCGGCGTTCTTTTCGGCGACGGCGGTTTGTCCTGGCAAGTCGATGATTTTTACGTTGACGTCGGAATCGAACTTGCAGGAAGCGATGGCCCATTTGGCCGTGTTTCCGCCGATGTCAAAAAGCAATTTTGGCTTTTGCGCGTAAACGATTGGAAGCGCCTGCGGAAACGCTATGTCGCTGTAAAAGTGGTCAAAGTCAAACCAAGATTTTTTTTCGCGGTCGGGAAGGGTGGAAAGCGCTTCGTAAATTGTCGTCCACTGGTCGCCAAAAACTTTTAGGCCCGCTGGCTTTCCGTTCTTGACCGAATCGATCATGTCAAAGGCGCCCTTGTAACAAATGTCATTGGTAAAATTGAAGTTGACCTTTGTCAAATTGTCTTCAAGAAGGAACCAGCCTACTTTTCCAAGGAAGAGTTTTTCGGTTCCTTTTTCGGTCTTCAATTTAAGAACGTTCATTCCGACGGCCATTTCGCTAAGAACTTTGATTCCGTATTCGGAGATTTTTGTTTTGTCGCAGAGGTCTTGTACGCTGATTCCCGCGTCGCCCGCGTCGCTTATGGCCTGCATGATTCCCAATTCAAGCAGGGCGCGAACGGCCTGAAAGCACAGAGGCGCGAACGCGATTTTTTGCGCCTCGAATTTTGCGTCTATGGCGGAAATCTTGTCTTCCGCGAATTTTTGCATGTCAAAAGCTGAGTTTTTCTTCATATTGATATAGTATCAGTTTGGGGGAAAGTTTGCAAGTTTGCGTGGCACAGTTGAGCGTATGTTGAAGCCCGACGGCTTTTGCGGTAAAATTAAGTCATGCTTTCCGCGGAACTAAGCGTCCGTTTGCGCGCGCTCGCCGACAAATACGAAAAGGCCTCGTTTATGGACGCTGACCCCAGCCGCTTTTTGCGCCGTTATTCCCAGCCGCGCGACCAAGAGCTTGCGGCCTTTGTCGTCTCGCAGCTTTCTTTTGGCCAGCGGGAACAGTTCATCGCAAAGCTTGACGCGATGTTCGACGCGGCGGACGAAAGCGTTGGCAAGCCTAAAACGCGCGGCGCCTCGTTCGCCGATTGGCTAACGGGCGGCGGCTACAAAAAGTTTTTTCCAAAAAGCCAAAAAAAGTTTTACAGATTTTTTTCGTACGCCGACATGGCGGAGTTGTGTAGCCGCCTTGCGCAAATTGTAGAAGAACACGGCTCGCTCGGCGCCGCAGTCCGCGCGCGTTATGGTCAGGAAGGCGCGACCAAAAACGAAGGATCCGCCGCGCCTCTCGGTCTTACAACCGTTCCCCCGGAACTGCGGCTAGTGGCCGCGCTAATCAGCCTTTTTCCTGGCGTAAAATGCGTTTCGCAAAACCCAAAAGGCGCTTGCAAAAAGCTGCACATGTTTTTGCGCTGGATGGTTCGCAAAGGCTCGCCTGTGGATTTGGGCTTGTGGGAATGGGCCAATCCCGGGGACTTATTGATTCCGCTGGACACCCACGTTTTGCAAGAAAGCGCTCGCCTTGGCTTGATCGCGCCAAACGCAACGGCCAGCGCCAAGACCGCGATTGAATTGACTCAAAAAATGGCGCAAGTTTTTCCCGAGGACCCAACGCGCGCAGACTACGCGCTTTTTGGGTTGGGGGTGGATTCTGTGTCAAAATGACTCACTTGTGTAAAAATTCTGACCCAAATTTTGGGAAAATTTGACCCATTTTGGCGGCCTGCGTTATGGTCTTGCAGCAATTTCTAGTTTTGCGATCACTTTTGGCGGCCTTTTTGGCCTTGAAAGCAGTTTTATTTCATAATTTTGCCCGCTTTTAGGTCTTGCGAGCAATTTTTGTGTCGGCTTTCAACCAATTCCTTTCAAAAATTCCGCAAAATTCGCAAATTTTTTTAAAGTTGGCGCGGTTCTTGCTACATAACCCTGTGAAAGGGGCCTTGAGGCTTCTAAAAAAACTTAATTAAAAACGCGGCCGCCTTGGAACGGCGCGAAGGAGTTTATTATGAACGAACTTTCACTTTTCAATTCACTTTTTGACAACGCGTTTGACTGCTCAATGCCGGACTTGACATGGAAAACAGCCCGCCTGCCAAAGGTAGACGTTAAAGAAAACAAGGATTCTTACAGCTTGCAGATGGATCTTCCCGGAGCCACCGAAAAAGACGTTGACATCGAGATTGACCACGGCGTTATGACAATCAGCTCCGTCAAGACTGCCGAAAAAGAAGAAAAGAACGAAAAGAAAGAGGAAGGCAAGTGGCTTATCCGCGAGAGAACCACAAGCCAGTTTGCCCGCCGCTTTACTTTGCCGGACGACGTTGACGAGACAAAAGTCACCGCCAGCTTTAAGAACGGCGTGCTGAACGTAACGATGGCCCGCAAGGCTCTCCCCGAGCCCAAGAAAATCGCGATCGAGGTCGCGTGAGCCGGAAAGCAACTGGAAACCGACCGTAATCGTTAGACCGGCTCGCAACGCCAACAAACGCGCTTGCATAGCTCGCGCGTTCAGGCGCCGGGTCGGTCATTCGTCTCTTACAATTGCATCGTCCGCGATGATGTCGCGGTTTTTCCAGGCCAAAAAGGTGATGGCCGCTCCCGCAAGCAGGAGAACCGCTCCGCCAATGCGGATGATCGTAAAGCCAAAAGAGCTTGGCAAGGCGAACAAAATCACGGCCAAAACTATTGTGGCCACGATTTCTATTACATGGCGCTTTACGGGCAAGCCGTCCTGGTGAAGGGTCACCGTAATGGGAATCTGGCAGATCGCGGCAAAAATCGAGTAAATTGCAAAGATGTAAACCAAGGTTTGCCAAGCGAACTGGGCCACGCGCAGGGGAAGAACGATGCACAGGATTCCTATGACGATTCCCGCGATTCCGCGAATGTAGCATTCAATCTTAAAGTTCTTTTCCACGCTTAAAGGAGCCACGGCTCCAAGCATAAAGCCTCCGTCCAAAACCGCGGAAATTCCCAAAACAACGACCAAAATCTGAACCATGGATTCAGCCGCCAAAAGCATCATCAATCCGACGATTGCCGTCATAATTCCCAAAAAATAGTTAGAATTGTTCATATTTTCAATTCTAGCACGGTTTTTGCGTTTTGCGCAACTTTTCCTTGAAAAATATAACAAAATGGTGTATAATATTCTAATCATTTGGTTGGAGTTTACCCGTGAGCAAAAATGTATTGTTAATTGGAAACAATGAGCAAAGTTTTCTAATAAAAGCGTTGGTAAAGAACTTGACGGACGCCTCTTATAGCGTGGCCTTTTGCCCTCCGGACGGAGCGTACATCAACGCCAGAATGCTTTCCGACGATCCGCCTAACATTTTGATTTTGTATCTTGAACGTCTTGAAGACAGCGACAATGTCTTTTTCCAATGGGTGAACGGTTTTATAACCGGCGAGGGAAAAAAGTGCCGCCTTTACTTTATTGGAAACGCCGGCGAAATCAACATGGCTTACGAATACATTCAAAGGGAGTACGTCAAGTACGCCTTTGAACGCCCCGTGGAGATGCCGGAATTCCTTAAGATTTTGGAAAAGGACGGCGGCGACTATTCGTTCTCTGACGGCGTAAAAGAGTACGAATTGGATCCGGCCAAAAAAACGATTTTGGTCGTTGACGACGAGCAAGTCCAGCTTCACGCGATGGACCGTTGGCTTAACAAATTTTACAACGTTCTCACCGAAAAATCCGGAACAAACGCCATCGCGCTTTTGACGCATTACAAAGTTGACATGATTTTGCTGGACTACGAAATGCCGGTTCTTTCTGGCCTTGACGTTTTCCAGTTGATAAAGTCCGACCCGTCCACAGCCAACATTCCGGTTGTGTTCCTTACGGCTAACGACGACAGCGAGATTGTCCGCCAAGTCATTCAGGCCAGGCCGGTTGGCTATCTTTTGAAGAACACTCCTCCTGGAATTTTGGTTCAAAAGATTTCGGACATTTTTAAACGGTTGGCCGACGCAAAAAAGGCCGATAAAAGGCCGTTCTAAAGGAGAAACGCCATGAACGCAATTGACACCGCCCACGGAATGGAATACTCGATGAACGACAAAGACATGTACAAAGACATGGTTCAAATCTTCATCGACCAGCGAGACCAAAACCTTTCTGACATAAACGGAGCCTTTGAAAAAAAGGATTGGGACAACTACCGCATTAAGGTTCACGGCCTTAAATCCAATTCCCGCTTGGTTGGCGGAATGGACTTGGGCAGCCTTGCCGAAAAATGCGAGCACGCCGCCCGCGACAAGGACGAAGCCACAATCCTTGCCGAGCATCCCAATCTTTTGGCCCTTTACGACGAGACGATCGCGGCGCTTAAAAACATCAATTACGACACGCTTTAATCGCTTTAAGACGCGGCCAAAAGCCGCCTAATAAAGGTATTTGCGCAGCAACGTTTCCAACTCATTTTTTTGCGCCTCGGGAAAATTTGCAATCATCGAGTAATGGTTGTTGGCGGGATGGACAAAAATATGGACGTTGTCGCGGTTCACGTCTGGAATGCGAACGGCGTACCAAGGGTCGCTGTTTCCGTAAATCATTATCACTTGCTCGTCGGTTGTGTTAATCCAATTTGTAAGATTATCGTAAACCGCGGTGGTGTAATTGTCGAAAAGGCGTATTTCCGCATCAGAAAAAACTTGTTGGGGCAAATCAGCTTCCGTTCCCTCCGGCGTTACGATTTTTGCCATGCTTTCGGGCGCTTGCGCTTTCGCTTTTTTGACCGCCTCCCGCAAGTATGAATAATCTAGCCCATAGTTTCCGAGTTCTAAATAGGATTGAAAAGAGTATGGCAATGTGGCCTCGGCTGGAGTGCCGCTGGAGAGGGCTGTTAATTGGGCAAAAATATAGTCCTTTTTGGTTTGGCTTTTTCCGCTTGAGTCCTCCGCCGTGTCATCGTCTGTCGGCAGCTCGTAAAATTTTTTTAGTTCGGCAAAGTATTTGTCATCTTTGTACTGCCAAATTCCGACAGGAAAATTTCCGATGTACAACTCGTAAACCAGGTCATACTCGATGCGCTGGCTGCCCTCGCCAGGGATTTTCAGATTGTTGAGTATTTCTTTGTAGGTGAGGCCGTCTTTATATATCTCGTCGCGTTTTTCCAAATACCATAATTGAATGTTTGTAAGCAGATCGCGATATGAAGCGGCGCTTCCGGACATGTTGTAACGAATGTCGTTGTCGCCCGCCTTTGTGTGGACAAATTCAAACAATCGGGTGTCGGCCTTGCTGTTGCAAAGAGGCGCGACGTAGGGCATGGTGACGTCCACGTCCTCCGGGTGGTAATAGCAAAAGAGGTTTGCCGTGAGGCCGCCCTTGCTCGCTCCCTGCGCCACCCATTTACCTTTGAGAAAAACCTTTAGTTGGCTGACAATCGCGTGCAAGTCTTCGGCGGCGTTCTTTGTGGTCAGGTATTCCCAATAGCTGCCGTCGTAGTTTCCGTACTCGCGCGTTTTGTCCGTTCGGACTGAATCGCCAAAATAGCGATGCTCAACGGCGACAAGGTTTCCTTCCAAAATGTAGGCGGCCTCGTTTTCGGCTATTCTTTTGATGGCCGCGGCGTCGCTGAGCATATAGCCGGTTGTCATAAGGCAGTTGGGCCTTTCGTATCCGGCAAAGCCGACAAAGGCTTTTTGGCGGAACGTTCCCTTTGAGATGTCCGCGGGATCCAGCTGCGACTTGAAGTAGACTTTGTAAACGGTTCCCTTAAAGTCGGATTTTTCTTTGATCGGCTCAACGCTTTCTACATTTGGAAGCGATCTTAATTGATTCTCAAAAGCAAGGGTCGGGAGCGTCGATCCGTCGTTAGGGTTGGAACAGGCTGCGAAGAGAAAAATTAACGCGGCGGCAAACGACGCAACGATTGCGTGTTTCTTGTTCATATTTCTACTATAACACGGAACTGCGGCCAACGCAAGTTTAAACTAAGGCTTGGGCAAGGTCCGGACGTCAAAAATTTCTTTTTATGCAACAAGTTCAAAAGGGCTTGACAAAGTCTTATTTTTTGTGTTATCCTTCTAGAACATTTTGGAGCGATGGCAGAGTGGTCGAACGCGGCGGTCTTGAAAACCGTTGTACCGCAAGGTACCGGGGGTTCAAATCCCTCTCGCTCCGCATATTTGGAAGCGTGGTAGAGCGGTAATACGCCGGATTGCTAATCCGTGGGTTCCAATTTGGGCCCGGCAGGTTCGACTCCTGTCGCTTCCGTTTTACAAGCTTCTGCTTGAATGAGATTGTAGCTCAGCTGGATTAGAGCGCCACCCTGCGGAGGTGGAGGTCGCACGTTCGAATCGTGTCAGTCTCAAAGATAAGGTTCATCAAACGATGAACCTTTTTTTGTTTAAGTTTGGCCTAACGAGCCGATTCGAAGCGGAGCGAACGGTCCAAAAAATCGCGAGCAATGCGAAAGCCGGGCGATTTTAATCCTCGGAATATTTTTCAAAAAGATTTTTGATGTAAAAAGAAATTTGAAGCGCGGTCCTTGTCTCGCCGTCGGAAAAATCCAAGTTTAGAAGTTCTTCCATTTTGTTGATTCTGTATATGATTGTGTTTCTATGAGTGTGGTTAAGTTCGGCGACTTTTAAAATATTTCCGCCGTTCTTTAGGTAGGCGCGTAGTGTTTTGTAAAAGTCCTCGCGCTTTAGCGGCTCCAATTCCTCAAGCTTTCCGAGATTTTCTTTGTAGAAGTTCTTTAGTATTTCTTTGTTCCGCGTGTCGATGAGGATTTTATAAATTCCTAAGTCGTTGTAAAAATTCATCTTTTTCGGATTTGCTTTTATTATAAGAGCGGCTTGGGCGTGCTCATAAATTTCGCTTAAACCTTCCATCGATTTTGCGGCGTCGGAAATCGAGACGTTTGAGTCTTTTAAAAGTTTGTCCGCTTTGGCGGTGTTGAAAATTTCCTGTATGTCGCAAAATCCCGCGTCTTTTAATACAAAAATGATTTTGTTGTTGTGGACAAAACAGACATATTTATTGTGGTTGATGTTCAAGCGCGAGCAAAAGTTGTATTCAACGTAACGCTTTATTTTCATCATGTCGTCGTTGAACAATTCTTCGTTCAGTTCAACAAGAACAATCAGAAAATCTTTTGCGTCTCTAAAATGCGTGTTCTTTATTTGCAAAGGGTCGCATTCGTTCTTTTCAAAAATAGCCTTGTAAAAATAATTTTCCACGGACTTTGTGTTAAGGTTGTCATTGGCAATCATGTTGCCTATCTCTTGCATCAAGTCTATCGTGTGGATTTCCCAGGGCATTGAAAGAAGCGGAAAGCCTTTTTTGTCGCAATAGTCGATCAGTTTTTTTGGAATCTCTTTTATGTATTTTCCGGTGTTTATTACAAGGCCAGTCGCTCCGTGCTTGATGAACTCGTCGACGAATTCTTTTAGGTAGTCAAAAATGTGTTTGTCGGATTTTATTCCGTGGTTGTCCTTGCTGCGCTCGTAGTTGACTCCAAGTGTGATGGCCAGCTCGTTGCCTCTTATGAATTCAATCGTCTCGGTGTCTTCGGCGTAGCAAACCCAGCTGACGTTTTTTTTGATTCCTTGGCGGCCCGCCAAAAGTTTTAGTTTGAATGGCGTTTCGGTAAAATTAATGATTGTCTGTAGGGAAAGAGCCATGTTGTTCACCCCCGCGTTTGTCAATTTTCATATAAGAAAATAAAAAAAATTGTGCATATTGTCAACAACCAAAAAAAATATTTGCGCTAATTTTTGTTTATTCAATGAATATGGAGGTCATGTTATGAACGCAAGTGAAATAGCGCAAACGCAAACGTCAAACGTTTTGTTGGGATGGAGCAAGCAGGGCGGCCTTAATCCAATTGTGGTTGACCATGCGGAAGGCATTTACATTTACGACACGGAAGGAAACCGCTACGCCGACATGTCTTCCGAACAAGTTAACGTGAACGCCGGTTACGCTAACAAGGAGATGAACGAAGCGATAAAGGCCCAGCTTGACAAATACGCTTATGTGCAAGGTTCGTGGGGAGCGGAGCCAAGGGCGCTTCTTGCCAAGTCGATAATCGACCGCCTTCCGAAATCCTTTGGAAAAATATTTTTTACCAACGGCGGAGCGGACGCAAACGAAAACGCGATTAAGATGGCCAGAATGTACACGGGCCGCTTTAAAGTGATGAGCCAGTATCGTTCTTACCACGGCTCCACTTTTGGCGCGGGAAACCTTACGGGCGAGCCGCGGCACTTTGCGCTGGAGCCCGCGATTCCGGGCTTTATCCATTTTAGGGGGCCGTACTCTTACCAGGAAAAAATAAAGTTCGAGTCGGAGGACGACGAGTGCGAGTATTACGTTGACAAGCTTCGCGAGCAAGTTATATTTGAGGGGGGCGACAGGGTCGCGGCGATTATTTTGGAAACGGTAATCGGCTCTAACGGCGTGATCATTTATCCAAAGAATTATCTTAAAGGCGTTAGAAAAATTTGCGACGAGTTTGGCATTGTGATGATTTGCGACGAAGTTATGGCCGGCTGGTACAGAACCGGTAAAATGTTCGCCTACATGAACTTTGACGTGACTCCAGACATAATTACTTTTGCCAAGGGCGTAAACTCCGGCTACATTCCGCTTGGCGGCGCGATTGTAAAAAACGACATAGCGCATTTTTTTGACGACATATATTTGAGTTGCGGCTTGACTTATTCGGGCCATCCGCTTGCCTGCGCGGCGGGTGTAGCTTGCCAAGAATTTTATCTTAAGAATGACATAGAGGCTCACGTTCAAAAAGTAGGAAAGCATTTGGGGCAAGTCCTTGAATCGATAAAGGCAAAGCATAAGTCTGTCGGCGATGTCCGATATATAGGCTTGTTTGGCGGCGTGGAGCTGGTTAAGGACAGAAAGACGCGCGAGCCTCTTGTTCCTTGGGGGCAAGACCCGCAGGGCATTATGGGCTCGATTGTAAAAGAGTTGAAGTGCCGCGGTTTTTTCACCTATTCCCACGAAAACGTCATTATGGTCGCGCCGCCCCTCATCATCACGGAAGAGCAAATCGACGAAGAGCTTGCCAAGCTGGACGAGGTTTTGACAATCGTTGACGAAAAATACGTTTTGTGAAAGGATTGGGGAATGAATTTTTCTTTTAGCTCTGTTCCTAAAATTTATTTTGGGGTCGGCGCTCTAAAAAACGCCGCTCCCGAAATGGCCGCCTTTGGAAAAAAGGCTTTGATTGTCACCGGAAAAATCATCACAAAAACCGGCTTGGCAAAAGAGGTCGCCGACCTTTTGGCTTCGTTGGGAATCGATTCGGCCTTGTTCAACGATTTGCCGGGCGAGCCGACCGACCAAATGGTTATGGCCGGCGTGGACGTCTTTAAATCCGAGAAATGCGATTTTATCGTCGGGCTTGGCGGGGGAACGCCGCTGGACACTGCCAAGGCGATTGCCGCGATGGCCGTCCTTCCTGGAAAGCTGGCCGACTATAAGGGCAAAGAGATAAATGGAAATTTCGCGCCCTTGGTTTTGATACCTACGACGGCCGGCACCGGTTCCGAGGCGACAAGATATTTTGTCTTTACCAACACGGCGACGGAAGAAAAGCTGCTTTTTAAAGGCGACGCCCTTTTGCCGAAAATCGCTGTAATCGATTACAAGTACACAATGACGGCGCCGCAAAGCGTCACGATGGCCACCGGTATGGACGCTCTTTGTCACGCGGTAGAAAGCTACACCAGCCGCGCCGCCAATCCCGTGACCGACATGTTTTGTCTTGACGCGGTCAAAAGAATTTTTGAATATCTTCCAAGGGCTTGCCAAGACGGCGGCGACGAAGAGGCGCGCGAGAACATGAGCTTTGCGGCTTACGAAGCTGGCGTCGCCATTAACGGAGCGCCCACGACAATCATTCACGGAATGAGCCGTCCTATCGGCGCTTGCTTCCACGTTCCGCACGGAATTTCAAACGCGATGCTGGCTGTTGAATGCCTTAAGGCGGTTATGGACGGCTGCTGCGAAAGGTTTGCCCAGCTAGCCGTAACGATTGGCGCCGCCGAAAAGGGCTGCGCGGCAAGGGATGGCGCCGAAAAGTTCATCGCGGCTTTGGAAGCGCTGACAAAAACTTTGCGCGTTCCGACGCTTAGGGAATACGGAATAGACTTGGAAAAATTCGCCGCGCTGGAAGACAAGATGGCCGGTGATTCCGTCGCTTCCGGCAGTCCCGCAAAGTGTTGGAAAATTCTTTCAAAGGACGAGCAGATAAAAATTTATGATTTGTTAAGGAACAAATAGGCAAAAAACTGTATGGTCAAAGCGTACAATAAAAAAAAGAATAATTTGTGCGCTTTGTATAATGCAATAAAAGCCGATTTTTGTTAGGTTTGCATCATCAGAACGTCAGCAAAGACGCTGTGCATGAAAAGATGCCGTATGGCATCTTAATCTTTCGCGCAAAGATCTTTGCTGTCTTTTCAGAAAAGTTCTTTGCGAAAAACAAGGAGCTGAATATGAAGAGACTTCAGACGGCAATTGTTCTTGGAGTTGTCGCTCTTTTTGCGATGACGAGTTCTTTTTCTGCCCCTAAGCAGAAAACAATCAAGCTTGGATTTAACATTCCTCTCACTGGCGATTCTCCCAAGGTAGGCGAAAGCGCCAAATTCGCGGGCGAAATCATTAAAAAAGAAATCAACGCCGCCGGCGGCCTGGACGTTAAGGGCGAAAAGTACCTTCTTGAATTTGTTTATGTTGACAACGAACTCAAGTCGGATTCCGCCATCAACGCCGCCAACAAGTTGATTGACATTGACAAAGTTTTGGCTTCGATTGGTCCCGAAGGTTCAGGCCGCGCGATTCCCGCCGGCGAAATCTACAACGACATGAGGGTTCCAATGATCACGCCATGGGCCACAAACCCAAAGGCGACGGCCGGCCGCCCCTTCTGTTTCCGCGCCTGCTTCCTTGATCCCTTCCAGGCTCCTGTAGCCGCCAAGTTCGCGAGCGAAACATTCAAGGGAAAGAACGTAGCCATCGTCTACAACCTTGAGGACGACTACTCAAAGACTTTGGCCGAGCTTTTCAAAAAGGAGTGGGAGTCAAAGTACGGTAAGGTCGTTGTGTTTGAATCCTTTGGACAGAAGGACCAAGACTTTAGCGTCCAGCTTACAAAGGTTGTCAACTCAAAGGCGGACTTCCTTTACCTTCCCGACTACTACAACTTTGTAGGATTGATCACTTCGCAAGCCAAGGACTTGGGTTGGTCAAAGCCGGTCATGGGCTCCGACTCGTGGGGTTCCGCGGACTTGTTCCCGCTTTCAAAGGGAGCGGTTGTGGGCGCTTACTTTACGACCCACTACGCCGCCAAGGGAGCGACAGGAAAGACAAAAGAGTTCATCACAAAGTATCAAAAGGCTTACGGCTATGTTCCTGACGACGTTGCGGCCCTTACATACGACGCGACTTACATTGTCCTCCAGGCGATTCAAGACGCTGGGCTCACAGGCAACTTGAAAAAGGACCGCGTGGCGATCAAGGACGCGATGGGAAAAATCAAGAGCTTTGCCGGCGTAACCGGAAACATGAAGTTCACTCCTGACGGCGACCCGATCAAGGACGCGGTTGTAGTCAAGGTAACAAAGGACGGCGAGTTTGAATTCGTAAAGAGTTTGCAACCGTAACTTTTCTTAAGTTGTCGGGGGCTGGCCAAAAGATTTTGAATGAGATTTGGTTGGCCCCCAGTTTTCACGATGGAGGCGTCTATGACCTTTTTTATACAAAATATTTTCAATGCCCTTCAATGGGGCAGTTTTTATTCAATGATCGCTCTCGGATACTGCCTTGTTTACGGCGTTTTGAGGCTCATAAACTTCGCTCATGGAGACATCTTCATGACGTCAACCTACATCGCGTTTTTTGTTGTCGCTTTTATCACGGCAAAAATTTCTGGATTGGTTGGAATCCCCTTGTTTGTAATCACGCTTGTTAGCACGATGGCGCTGACAGCTCTTTTGGGCGTGGGAATAGAAAAGGTCGCCTACAAGCCGCTTAGAGCAAAGGGTGCCAACAGACTTTACGTTGTCATCACCGCTTTGATGATCGGCTTTATTCTTGAAAACGGAAACCTTGCCATTCTTGGCGCTTCGGCAAGAAGCTTTCCGGACATCCTTCCAAAATATGTTTGGAACATTGGTCCTGTCACAATCACAAGCCTAAAGGTTTTGGTAATTGTCAGCGCCGTTTTGATTTTCGCGATTTTGCAGTTCATCGTTCAAAAGACCACTTTGGGAATGAGCATGCGCGCGATTTCTTATGACAAATTCGCGATTCCTCTTATGGGAATCCCTGTAAATACAGTAATCACTTTTACTTTTGCGCTTGGCTCCGCGCTGGCGGCTGTAGCCGGAATTCTTTTTGGAATGTCATATCCTGTAATGGATCCTTACATGGGAATGATTATCGGATGGAAAGCCTTTATCGCCGCGGTTGTCGGAGGAATTGGCGACATCAAGGGAGCCTTTATCGGCGGATTCTTGCTTGGATTTATCGAGATTTTTGTTACGGCGTTCTTGCCGTCAAGCTACAAGGATTTGGTTTCGTTTGTAATCCTTTTGGTTATTCTAACAATCAAGCCGACAGGATTTTTTGGCTTGGCCAAGAGCACAAAGATTTAAGGAGCGCTTATGAATAGAAAGCTGATAATGCCTTTGACAACAATCGCGATGATTTTAATCATTACGGTTCTCGCCAAGTTTGAAATAATAAACAATTACTTTCAGACAATCATCGTGACGATTTGCATTAACGCGATAATGTCGGCGAGCTTGAACATCGTAAATGGCTACATGGGAGAATTCAGTTGCGGCCACGGCGGCTTTATGGCCACCGGCGCTTATGTCTCAGCCGTCGCGTCGCTGATTTTGTTCAAGGACGGAAACTCAATCACCGGCAGCGCGCTTTTGCCAGAAAACCTTGCCGTAATCGGCTTTCCGATTTGCATTTTGCTTGGAGGCCTGGGCGCGATGTTGGTAAGCCTAATCGTCGCCATTCCTTCGTTCAAGACGCGCGACGACTATCTTGCGATTATCACGGTGGCCGCAAACTTTATCGTCACGACGGCGATAAACAACATTCCTTTGGTTGGCGGAAGCCGCGGCCTTATGGGAATGAAGAGCGTAATGAACAGCATGGGCGACGTTTTTGACGTTCCGTGGATTTTGATTTGGGCGCTTGTCTTCGCCGTCTTTGCGATTGTTTCGATTCATTTTCTTATGAATTCAACTTTAGGAAAGGGAATCAGCGCGGTTAAGTACGACGAGATTTCGGCGGAAATCATGTCGGTCAACACCAACAACATGAAGCTTATCGCATTTACCTTCAGCTCCTTCTTGGCCGGAATCGCGGGCGGCTTGTTCGCGCACTTGCTTGGCTTTATCAATCCGGCAAGCTTTGGAATCATGAAGTCAACCGAGTCTTTGGTTATGGTTTACCTTGGCGGCATGGGTTCGCTGAGCGGCTCGGTTCTTTCTGCGGTTGTGTTTACGATTTTGCTGGAACTTTTGCGCCCCGCCCAAATTTTGAAGTGGGTAATCATTCCGTTAATTTTGATTTTGATTATGGAATTCCATCCTGAAGGAATTATGGGTTCAAAGGAATTGACGCAGGTTTTCCCGCGGCTCAAGAAGCTCTTCCCTGTGGACAAGAACTTGGTTAGGGAAGCGAACGCGGCTTGTGAAGGAGGCGCGGCATGAGCGAAACATTGTTAAAGATAGATCACCTTACGCATCGCTTTGGCGGTTTGCAGGCTTTGACGGACATCAACGTTGACATCAAGAAGGGCTCGATAAACGCCTTGATTGGCCCTAACGGCGCGGGAAAGACAACCGTGTTCAACTTGGTGAGCGGCTTTTACGTTCCGTCCGAAGGCGACATTGTTTTTGACGGAACAAGAATAAACGGCATGAGGCCGCACGTCATCGCCGATTTGCAGATTGGACGAACCTTTCAGAACATTCGCCTGTGGAGCGACATGACTGTCCTTGACAACATTTGCATCGCGCAACATTCGCGGCTTGGCTTTGGTTTGAAGGACGTTTTTCTTAGAACAAAAAAATACAAGGAGCGCGAGGCGCAAATTCATAAAGTTGCGTGGGAGCTTTTGGAAAAGTTCAGCCTTGCGGACAAGGCTTTGGATTTTCCAAAGAATCTTCCGTACGGAATCCAGCGCCGCGTTGAAATCGCCCGCGCCCTTAGCTTGAATCCAAAGCTTTTGATGTTGGACGAACCAGCCGCCGGTCTTTCCACTTCCGACCTTGACGGATTGATTTCTTACATTAAATGGATTCACGACACCTTTGGCATAACGATTTGGATGATCGAGCACCAGATGCAAGTCGTTAACACGCTTGCGGACAACGTAAAGGTAATCAATTTTGGAAAGGAGCTTGCGGAAGGAACGCCCGAGCAGATTCAAAAAAATCCGGCCGTCATCGAGGCTTATCTTGGAAACGCGGACATAAGCATTAAGGACGCTTATTCAGGATTGCCTTCAAAGAGCGCGAAGGGGGTTTGATTATGTTGCTTGAAGTTAAGAATTTAAAGGTTGGTTACGGAAACATAGAGGCCTTGCACGGCATAAGTTTTAACGTTGACAAGGGAGAGATTGTCACGTTAATCGGAGCGAACGGCGCGGGAAAGACTTCGACTTTGCTGACGCTGTCGCGCTTGCCAAAGCCGGAGGCTCCGACCGTTCTTGAAGGAGACATTCTTTATGACGGGCGCAGCATTCTCAAAACCGAGCCGCAGGATTTGATTAAGAAAAAGATGATGTGCCTTGTGCCTGAAGGACGCCACATTTTTGGAAACCTTACGGTGGAAGAAAACCTTCAAATGGCGTGCTACGGCCGCAAGAACGAAGAGCACCACGAAATGCGCACGATGGAATTGTACGAACTGCTTTATGATTTGTTCCCGCGCCTTTACGAGCGCCGCAAGCAGCGAAGCGAACTTTTGTCGGGCGGCGAGCAGCAAATGCTTGCGGTGGGCCGGGCGCTTATGACTGACTGTGACTTCATCATGTTGGACGAGCCCAGCATGGGACTCGCGCCAAAATTGATGTTCGAGATGTTCCGCGCCCTTAAGCGCTTGAACATTCAAAAAAAGATGACGCTTCTTTTGGTCGAACAAAACGCAAAGGTGGCGCTTGACTTTGCCGACCGCGGATATGTTTTGCAAACCGGCGAAATAATCGCGAGCGGAAAAAGCGAAGAGTTGGCGGCAAACCCGGAAGTGCAAAAGGCTTATCTTGGCGGGAATTAATGGATGCGGCGAAGATTGTTCTTGCAAGCGAAGATTCTCTGCAGATTCAATTCGAGCAAAAAATTTGCCCGGAGGTGAACGGACAAATTTCCGCTTTTGTCAAAGAGTTCGCGTCTTTAACAAAAGACATGCCGGAAGTCATTGAAATTGTTCCGACATATTGCGCTGCAAGCGTTTATTTTGACGAAAAAAAATGCAATCCGGCTTTGCTAAAAAAAATCGCGCTTGAAGCGCTTGAAACAACTTGCGGCGCGGGCGCGGACGGCGCTGCTTGCGGAAAGACGATAAGGATTCCGGTTTGCTACGAGGGCAAGGAATTAGCGCCCGACCTTGAGCGCGTTTGCGCCAAGACGAAGCTTGCGGAAGATGATGTGGTTAAGATTCATTCTTCAACCAACTACTTAATTTACATGATGGGATTTTTGCCGGGCTTTCCGTATTTGGGCGGAATGGACGAGCGGCTTGAAACGCCAAGGCTTGAAACGCCGCGTACAAAAATCCCCGCGGGAAGCGTGGCCATCGGCGGAAAGCAAACCGGCCTTTATCCGTTGGAGTCGCCCGGCGGCTGGAACATAATTGGAAGAACGCCGCTCAAAGTCTTTGACCTTGAGCGCGATCCGATTTTTTTGTACAAGGCTGGAGACAAAATCCACTTTGAACCCATCAGCAAAAGCGACTTTGAGCGTTTTGACGAAAAGAAATGGCTTGAAGAAATGGGCTTGGGAGGAGGCGCCGCCAAAAGCGTGTTAAAAGAAAAATACGAGTGCGGCGGCGGAATAGAAATTCTTGAAGCGGGCTTGATGACCACGATTCAAGACGGCGGTGTTGTTGGATTCCAAAAATACGGAATCTCGCAAAGCGGCGTAATGGACAAAGCGAGCTTTGACTTGGCCAACGCGCTTTGCGTGAACGGAGAGAACGCCGCCTGCCTTGAAACGACATTGCTTGGCCCGAAGATTCGTTTTACGAGCGACTGCGCTTTTGCGATTTGCGGCGCGGCCTTTGAGGGAGCGGCTTTGGACGGCGTTCATATTGAGATGAATAAAAGAATTTTCGCAAAGGCAGGCTCCGTCCTTGAATGCGGCCGCGCCTCAAAAGGCCTTCGCTCCTACATCGCGTTTGGCGGCGGCGTTCTTGCGCATAAAGTTTTTGGCAGCGCCTCCACAAACATAAAGAGCAAGATTGGCGGCTACGGAGGAAGGCCGCTTGCCGCGGGCGACGCGCTTGCATTGGGATACGGGAATGGCGCGGCGACTCCCCGCTCGGCCAGCGCGCTTGGCGAAAGCGGCGCTTTTGGAATGAGCCGCGCCAGCGAAGATCCGCTGGTGTTGGAATGCGTAAAGTCGTCGCAGTCGGATTTTTTTGGCGCGGATGGCTTGGAAAAATTTTCAGCCGCCGTCTACACGGTCAGCGCGCAAAGCGACAGGATGGGAATCCGCTTTGACGGACCAAGCCTTGATTGCGGAAAGACCGACATAATTTCCGATGCGATTCCTTTTGGCGCCGTGCAAATAACGTCGGCTGGGTTTCCGCTTGTGATGGCGGCGGACAGGCAAACGACCGGCGGCTACGCCAAAATCGCCTGCGTTAAAAAAGCGTCGATGCATAAGCTGGCGCAGGCGCTTCCTGGAACAAAAGTTAGATTTAAGATAGACCGACGCTCTAATTTTTAATCAAGGCGCAAGGAGGCAAAATGAAAAACGCAAATCCATACAAAAACTCAAGCCCGCTGGAAGTCCGCCGTCTTATACGCGAAGGAAAAATAACCGGGCAAACTTCCGGCATGTGCGACGGCTGGGCGCAGGCCAACCTTTGCATTTTGCCGAAAAAATACGCCTACGATTTTTTGCTTTTTTGCCAGCGCAATCCGCAGTCTTGCCCGCTCTTGGAAGTGGGCGACGAAGGCAAGAGGTTTTTAAACAGTTCCGCCGCCGACTGCGACATCGCGAAGGATGTTCCCAAATATAGAATTTGGAAGAACGGAATTCTTGTTGACGAATGCGAGGACGCGAGCCGTTATTGGCGCGACGACCTTGTTACTTTTGTGATAGGCTGCAGCTTTTCGTTTGAGGCGCCGCTTATGGCCGCCGGAATTGACGTGCGAAACATTTCCGAAAACCACAACGTTCCGATGTACCTTACGAACATCGACACAAAGGCTGCGGGAATTTTCAGCGGAAAAATGGTCGTGTCGATGCGGCCCATTCGCCACGAGCAAATCGTAAAAGCTGTTACGGTTACGGCCAAGGTGCCAAAAGTCCACGGCGCTCCAATCCATATTGGCTCGCCCGAAGTGATTGGAATAAAGGACATAAGCAAGCCGGATTTTGGCGAGCCGAGCGGCATTAGGGAAGGCGAGGTTCCGGTTTTTTGGTGTTGCGGAGTCACGCCGCAAAGCGTTGTGATGAATTCAAAGCCCGGCTTTTGCATCACGCACGCGCCGGGCTATATGTTGATAACAGACATTCCAGAAGCGCAATTGCAAAATTAAATAGAACGGAGGCAAAAAATGAAGAATGTTGCGTATTACAACGGAAAGATGGGTTTGCAGGAAGAGATGACAATTCCCTTCTTAGACAGGGCCATGTTTTTTGGAGACGGCGTTTACGACGCCACCTACTGCGCCAACCGAAAAATTTTTGAGACGGATTGGCATGTCGAACGTTTTTACAACAGCCTCAAGGCCGTTAAGATTCCGTTCAAGCTGACAAAAGAAGAGCTTGTGGCCGAATTGCAAAAGTGCATAGACGCGATGGACTCTGACGGCGTTTGCTTTGTTTACTGGGAAGTCACAAGAGGAACGGCAGCGCGAAACCACCTTTTTCCGAATGTCGAGCCGAACCTTTTGATTAACATCACCGAATCAAAGTTGACCGACTTGCGAAATCCCTGCAAGCTGATAACGGAAGAAGACACGCGCTTTTTTCACTGCAACATAAAAACATTGAACTTGTTGCCCAGCGTTATGGGAAGCCAAAAAGCGTTTGAGGCCGGCGCCAAAGAAGTGATTTTTCATCGCGGCCAGCGCGTCACTGAATGCGCGCACACAAACGTCAACATAATCAAGGACGGCGTTTTCATCACGCCGCCCTTGGACGAATTGATTCTTCCGGGCGTCACACGCCGCCACTTTATTTCGCTTTGCCAAAAGCTTGTCGTTCCTTACGAAGAAAGGGTTTTTACTTTGGACGAACTTTTCGCCGCGGACGAAATTTTCATCACTTCGGCCGGAACGTTGGGATTGGCTGCATATGAAATCGACGGAAAGAAAGTCGGAGGAAAGGCGCCCGAGCTTTTGAAAAAATTGCAGAAGGCGGCCGTCGAGGATTTTGAAAAAGAAACGGGATACAAGGCCGACATAATTTAATTATGGAATCGATAGAAGACATAGTTTTGCGGCATTCGGGCAGAGGAATGGACATTCTGCGCGGCTACAAAACCGACAGTTACGCAAAGAAGGCCGCCCAGACAATTCTCAACTGGGAAAAGGGAACTGTGTTCCTGGCCACAGGATTTTATGTGGCGGGCTTTGCGGAAACTGACGGGCCGGTGGGAACTTTGTTTCTTGCCAAAGCTTTGCAAAAGTTAGGCTTTAAGCCGATGATTCTTACCGACGATTTTTGCAAGGGCTTTTTTGAGTCGGAGGGAATCGAAGTTTTGTACATGCCGATGAACGCCGATGTAGGCTGGTGCATGGAGCTTCTTGGAAAATTCACGCCGGTGGGTTTGATAAGCGTTGAGCGATGCGGAGAGAACGCCGCCCGCGAATACGCAAATATGCGCGGAGTGAGCATAAGCGACAAGACCGCAAGCGTCGACTTGTTTTTTCGCATCGCTTTTGGAATAGTTCCAACAATCGGCGTTGGCGACGGCGGAAACGAAATCGGCATGGGAAACGTCGCCTCAATCATTGAGGAAAAACTTTCGCTAAAGCCTTGCGTCATCACGGTGGACGAGCTTGTGATCGCGACGGTTTCAAACTGGGGCGCGTACGCAATCATCGCCTACCTTGAAAAGTTGAGCGGCGTGAAAGTCTTTATGAATTTTGAAGAAGCGAAAGCGTTTATTAAAAAGACTGTTGAAATGGGAAGCGTTGACGGCGTTTTGAAAAAGCAAAACCTCAGCGTGGACGGATTCAACATGGACACTGAAAAAGAAATTATTGATTCACTTGGAACGGCTATATGAAAATTGATTTGAATTGCGACTTGGGCGAAAGTTTTGGAAATTACAAAATAGGAATGGACGAGGAAGTGATTAAATACATCAGTTCCGCCAACATAGCGTGCGGTTTCCACGCTTCTGACCCTCTTGTTATGGAACGAACAGTGGCGCTTGCAAAAGCTAACGGAGTAAAAGTTGGCGCGCATCCGGGCTTTCCTGATTTGGCAGGCTTTGGCCGTAGAAGCATGAACGTTTCTCCAAAGGAACTCAAGACAATGGTTATCTATCAAATTGGAGCCTTAAACGCTTTTTGCAAAGCCAATGAAATTAAGATGAACCATGTAAAGCCGCACGGCGCCATGTACAATATGGCGGCAAAAGACGAGCGTCTTGCCTTTGCCATCGCAGAAGCTGTGGCGCAAGTTGACGAAAATCTTGTTCTTATTGGCCTAAGCGGAAGCGCGCTTTTAACTGCCGCAAAAGAAGTTGGCATAAAATGCGCCAGCGAAGTTTTTGCCGACCGCGCTTACGAAGACGACGGCTCCCTTGTGCCCCGTACAAAAATCGGCGCCGTGATTACAAACGAAGAAGAGGCTTCTGACCGCGCCGTTCAAATGATAAAATTTGGAAAGGTCAAGTCAATATCGGGAAAAGAAATCCCTATAATCGCGGACACGATTTGCATTCACGGCGACACGCCGCAAGCCTTGCATCTCGCAAGGATAATGCGCGCCAAGTTTGCCCGTGAACAGATAGAAGCGCAAGCGTTGTAAAGCGCTAAAAACGGAGGCGACAATTGCTGGTGACTGACAAGAGATGCTGGACAGAAATAAACCTTTGCGCGATTTTGAACAATTATCGGATTTACAAAAATTGTCTTCCGGCAAAGACAAAAGTCATGGCAGTTGTAAAAGCCGACGCATACGGACACGGCGATGTTGACGTCGCCTCCGTCTTGCAAGAAGCCGGCGTAAAAGATTTTGCGGTGGCCACGATTGACGAAGCGATAAAACTTAGGCTTGCCGGAATCAAGGGGCAAGTCTTTGTCTTGGGCTACACTCCGATTTTGCGCGCGGAGGAATTGGCGGAGTATGACATCACTCAAGCGGTTGTTGACGAAAGGCACGCGCAAAAATTAAGCGCGGCGGACAAAAATATAAAGGCGGTCTTTGCGCTTGACACCGGCATGAACCGCATAGGACTTGACGCCGACAATCCTGATTATTGCGAAAAAGTGGTTCGCGATTATTGCGGAAAGCTTTGCGTTCAAGGAGTTTTCACCCATTTGTGCGTGGCGGATTCCGACGACGAAGAATCAGTTGATTTTACTAACAAGCAAATTTCAAAGTTTGAAGAAGTGGCCAAGCGTATTGAGGATTTAAAACTGCCTTACGTTCACTGCCTAAATTCCGCCGGCGGCTTGTGGAACAAATCGTCCAAGTCCGCGTTCGCGCGCTTGGGCATAATTCTTTACGGATTAAAGCCCAGTTATTTTAACCGCTTGCCCGCTGGAATTGTTCCCGCTTTAAGCTGGCATAGCGTTATCTCTATGGTCAAGAGCGTTCACGCAGGAGAAACGATAAGTTACGGAAGGACCTTTAAGGCCGAGCGGGACATGAAGGTTGCCACTGTGTGCGCGGGCTACGCGGACGGCTACAACCGCCTTCTTTCAAATAAATTCTACACGCTTGTCAACGGAAAAAAAGCGCCTGTCCTTGGGCGGGTTTGCATGGACCAATTTATGGTTGACGTGACGCATATCGACGGCGTTGAAATGGGAACAAAAGTCACGCTCATCGGACAAGACGGTGATGAATGTATAACGGCGGATGACATGGCGGCGGCGATTGGAACGATTGGTTACGAAATTGTTTGCGGAATTTCAAAAAGAGTCGAGCGAAAATATTTAAAAAAAGAGAATCTCAATCAGTAAATTTTTACACGCTTTTTCCAAATTTTGTAGTATAATAAAATTATGGACTCAATCGCAAAAACGCTGCGGCAAATGGCCGACCCAAAGACCGCCGCCTTTACCGCAAAAATCATTCCCAACGTTGACCCTAAAACTATTCTAGGCATAAAAACGCCGGAACTGCGCGCTCTGGCCAAGGAACTTCGCGCAAATCAAAAATTCCTTTCCGACCTTCCGCATAAGTATTTTGAAGAAAACCAATTGCACGGCTTTGTCGTTAGCGGCATAAAGGACTTTGACCAGTGCGTCGCCGAGCTGGAGCGCTTTTTGCCCTGCATCGACAACTGGGCCACTTGCGACCAGACCTCGCCCATATGTTTTAAAAACCATAAAGACAAACTTTTGCCTCTAATTATGGATTGGATTAAAAGCGAACGTATTTACACGGTTCGCTTTGGCATTATAAACCTTATGCGTCATTTTTTGGACCAGGATTTTAAGCCGGAATTCTTAAAAATGGCCGCCGCGACAAAGAACGACGACTATTACATCAAAATGGCCGTTGCTTGGTATTTTGCCGAGGCCTTGGCCAAGCAATGGGACGCGGCGCTTCCGTACATAAAGCAAAAGCGCTTGGAGGCGTGGACCCATAACAAGGCGATTCAAAAAGCGCGAGAAAGTTTTAAGATTAGCGACGAAAGGAAGGAATTGCTTGCGGGGCTAAAAGTCGCGCTTCCTGGTTGACCAATTACACCAGAGCCTTGTTCATCCAGCGCTTGCTTTTCCAGCACAGCATCATTACAAGGCCGCGGGTTGTTTCGTCGGTTCCGATGCCAAGCCAAAAGCCGGCGACGCCAAGGCCAAGCTTAAGGCCCAGCAAGTAGCTGCCGCCAACCATGATGACCCAGTTGGAGAACATTCCGTAAAGGACCGGGAACTTGATGTCGCCGGCGCCTTTTAGCGCTCCGATGTAAATCAAATTTTTTGAGCGGCCAAATTCCAAGTAAATCGAAAGCAAGAGCAAAGTTTTTACAAGCGAGACGACTTCTTCCTGCCGAGTGAAAAATCCGATGATCGGGTTTCGCAAAAGGTTTATCAGCAAAATCATCGTGACCGAACAAGCGGTGGCCACCGCTCCGTACTTGTAGACCTTTTTGTAAATCTCGTCGTCTTGTCCGGCGCCTACGCTCCAGCCGGTTTTGATTTGAACGGCGCTTCCGATTCCGATCGCCATGACAAAGACAAAGCGGCAAATTGTGGCCGTGTAAACTTGCGACGACATTGCGAACGTTCCCAAAGTGGAAATCATCGCCATGATGACGATTTGCGAAACGTTGTAAGAAAGGCTTTCGCTGGCCGTTGGAACTCCGACAGAAAGTATGAGCTTGTAAAAGCGGCCTGGAATTTTGCAGCGGCAAAAAAGGTCAAAGCAAACGTCTTTCTTTTTTGATATGATGATTTGCAAAATAACGCAAGAGGCTATCATGGAAATCACCGACGACCACGCGACGCCTTTTACTCCAAAAATCGGAAGGCCAAAAAGTCCGTAAAGGCTTATCGCGTTTCCTACGACGTTGATCAAGTTGGAGGCCAGAGTCACGACCATCGCCTCCTTTGTGTAGCCGTAGGAACGCAATATCGCCGACTGCAAAAGTCCGAACGCGATGAAGATGGAGCCCGCTCCGCCAAAAATCAAAAAGTAGTCGTTTGCAAACTGGCGCACTTCAGCTTCCAAAGTGTAGCGGCCAAGAAGGGGCTTTATTCCAAAGATTACGGCAAGCGTCATCACGGCGGCGGCGGCCGTCACCATAATCGCGCTGGACTTTGCGATTGCGTTTAGGTCGTCCTTGCCTTTTTGCGCGCCAAGGAATTGCGACAGCACGATGGAAGTTCCAATCGCGATTACGTTAAAAAGAATGTTTATGAAAAAAACATACTGGGTCATCATTCCGACGGCGGCCACCGCCTTTTCGGAATAAAAGCTTAGCATGACGGTGTCGATTGAAGCGACAAGAATTCTAAAGAATTGTTCGACGATAAGAGGAAAGCTAAGCTTTGTCATTGGGAGCGCGCCGCGCGATTTTTTGTTTTCCATACGCTAGTCTAGGCGTTTTTCAAATTCTTCTATTGGGAGCGGTTTGTCAAAGAAGTAGCCTTGGGCCAAGAAGCAGTTGTTTTCTTTGAGCATTTTGACGTGCTCGATAGTCTCGACGCCCTCGACGATTGTGTCAAGGCCGATGTCTTGCGCCAAAGAAATGATGTGCTTAAGCATTACGTATTGGCGATGGTCGTTTTCGTTTTTGGGCAAAAAACATTTGTCGATTTTAAGAACGTCCCAGGGAAGCTCGCGAATTAAGTTCATCGACGAGTATCCCATTCCAAAGTCGTCAACGCTGGTAGAAATCATCTGGGCGTGGAGTCCGTCGATTACTTTGTGCAATTCGGCAAAACCTACGTCGGTCGTTGTCTCGGTCAATTCGATTTCTATGTATTCGTGCGGAACGTTATGCTTGTCGATTGTTTGTATGATGCGCTCCACCAATTTTTCGTCGCGCAAATGGGCGCGCGAAAGGTTTACGCTGACCTTAAACAGACGGCGGCCTTGGTCCAGCCAATGGCGCATATTGGCGCAAACATGGTCAAGCATGTAAAAGTCAAGCTCGCAAATCGCGCCGTCTTTTTCCAATGTCGGAATGAACTGGTCGGGGAAGATGAACGAGTCGCCGTGCTTCCAGCGGACAAGCGCTTCCGCTCCGGCCAAGCGATAGTTTCTTAGAGAAACCTTTGGCTGGTAATAAACGAGGAATTCTTCATTTTTAAGAGCCTCAGGAAAAAGGCCTAAAACATCAACTTCCAAGTTCTTCCACCTCAACTTCTAGCTGCGGAATCTTTATCAAGAATTCCATCTCTGTGTCCGAAGTTATTTCAAAGTTAATCGAGCCGAACATTTGCTGGACGATTCGCGCGAGGGTCCTGTAGCCCATGCCTTTTACGCTTGTATCTTCCAAATAAGATTGGTCGCCCGTTTCTATGAACATTTGCAAGGCTTCAAGCTCTTCTTCCTCAAAACCGTAAGTTGTGTCGGTGAACTTAAAAATCAGCATTGTCGAGTACGAAGACTTTTGCGCCGAAAGTTCAAGACGAGCCTTGCCGGCCTCCAACTGCCTGGCGCTGCTTTTGAACAAAAGGTAAACGATTTGCGAAATGCGGTCGTTGTCGCCAAACAAGTACAGTGGAACGGATTCGTCAATGTCAAACGAAAAGTTGGGGGATTTTTCGCCCATTGTTTTTTGGGCTTGCTCTATGTAGTGGGAAACCAAGCGATGGACGCTGTATTCCGTTTCCACCAAATGGGTTGAGCCGATTTTGTCCTGGATGTTTTGGACGGAATCGCTTACCGCGGTGTAGACGTCCGTTCCTGTTTCCAAAATCTGTTCGACTTGCTTTTTAATCAGCTCAAGGTCGTTGGACTCAAGCGCTTCGCTCATAACCTCGACCCATTCTTGCATTGACTGCTTCATCTTGAGCGCGGTTTCTGTCACCGCGGCCGAAGCTGCCAGCGCGCTTTGTTGCATGGCGTGCGAGTTGTTGAGTGACAAGTTGCTTGAATAGGCCATTTGAGAAAGCGCTTGCGAAATCGCCGACAAAAATTTTGAGCCGTGAACGACTTGCGCTTCTGTGATCTTTTCGCCGCCCTCGGAACCCGCTCCGCAAATAAAAAGGCCGATCAAGTCGCCTTCCAGCAAAAGGGGGCTGGCCGCGTCAAAGGAGCCAAACTCGTTCTTTAGCGTTATCGTTTTTCCGGAACGAAGGATTTGCAGGATTTCTTTTTTTAGGACAGGCTCGTTGGCGTCTTCATTGTAGACTAGGATTTTGCTTATAAAGTCCGAAAAGTCGTTTCCTTCAGTGACAGGGTTTGCCGAGGTGTCGGTTACAAGGGCGTTTAGGCCCGTAAAACGGCTAAAGCCTTCCTGTATGATTTGAAGAGAATCTGGATCCAATAAGTCTGTAATTGTAAACTTAAGCAAAATAAACTTCCTAACAGAAAATTATACCATACTTTGCGCGCAAACGCAACAAAAAAAGCGGGCCCAGATCGGGTCCGCCTTCTTAAGCCGGAGCGTTTTTACGCCTGCGGCTTGTTCCATGTAAATCGGAAGCCTACGCTCTTGAACTGGCCCGAAGCGTAGTTGAGCTCCTTGTTGGAGCATTTTCCGGCGCGGGCGGCGTCAAAGAAGCTTCCGCCGCGGTAGTAGCGGCTTCCGTCCGCTCGCTCGCTCCAAACCCATTCAAAAACGTTGCCGGACATGTCGTAGATGCCATAACCGTTGGGCTTGAGCGTGGCCACTTGGTGCGAGTGGTTGCCGCTGTTGCAGTCCGTCCAAGCCACGCTGTCCAAGTCGTTGCTGCCGGAATAGGTGAATTTTTCGCCGCCGCGGATGGCAACGTCCCATTCGTCCATTGTGGGGATTCGGTAGCCGTCGGCGCTAAGGTCAAGCTCCACCTTGTCCTGGATTTTTGTTCCCTGGTGGGGAACGTAGCCCCAATCGTCAGGGTTTGTACTGCCGTTCACCTTGTAGCAAGGAGCTTTTCCAAGCAAGGCGCTAAGCTTGTTGCAAAAAACGATCGCGTCGTAGTAGCTAACCATTTCTACCGGGAATTTGTCGCCTTTGTTGGCCGAAGGATTCTGGCCCATAACCGCTTGGTAAACGTCCTGGGTTATTTCTGTCTTTGTGATGCAAAAGTTGTTGTCGGGAATCTGAACGACATCGATTGAAACTCCGTTCCCCAAAGAGATTTTTTCGCCGCCGCAAGAAAAAAGCGCGAGCGAAAGACCAACCGCAAAAATCGCCTTGACAACATTGACCATAACTTTCATAAAAGACCTCCTTTTTATTTTTGTCTTTCGATAGGTCGAATTTAGCGCGAAATTGGATTTTTGCAAGCGGCGATATTGGCTTTGAATAGGTCAATATTGATATTTTAGTCAAAAAAACTAGCAAAATATGCAAAAATAGTGTAAAATATTGATATGAACGAGTACAAACACGAGAATATCCTTCACAAAAGGCACTTTGACCTGCAATTTTCGATCCGCTTTGAGGTCGTTGACGACGTGAATTTTTATTCGCCCTTCCACTGGCACAACCACATCGAGGCGCTTTACGTCTTGGACGGAAAGATTGACTTTAAGGTGGAGCAGCGGAAATACCTTTTGGAAGGCGGCGACATGATAATCGTCAATTCCGAAAAAATCCATTCCTCAAAGTTGAACGGCCGGGTAAAGTACATTTTGCTGCAAGTTCCGCTAAGCGCCTTTGAAGGAATCTACGAGGATATGGAAAACGTCGTTTTTAAAGAAGCGCTTTCCTCCGACGACGGCAAAAAGCTTTTTCCCTACCTTGAGAGAATGCTTGAATGCGTTGACTCAAAGGAGCCGGAGCAGCGGATAAAATTCGTTTCGCTTTTGTACGAGTTCTTTTACGTCATTCTTAGCGATTTTCAGGCGGAACGGAAGAGGGCCCCCGTCGGCTATTACGGCATCAACCGAATATCGCCGGTCATGGCTTATGTGGAAAAAGAGTTCCGTCAAAAAATCAGCCTAAGCGATGCCGCCGAAATCATAAACGTCTCTCCCGAGCACCTTTGCAGGTTGTTTAAAAAGTACACTGACATGACCTTTAACGAGTATCTTATGTCGTTGAGGATTTCGGCCTTTTACCAGGCGCTTATGAATACAAACCAAAAGATTTCCGCGCTTTTGGAGGAATGCGGCATCGCAAACTACAAGGTCTTTATCCGCGAGTTCAAAAAGACTTTCGGCAAGACTCCAGAGGCAATCCGCAATGAGCGCCGCGCGTGACCAAGATTGTTGGCAAGGCCAAAATGCGGGCGGGTCGCAAGACCTTAAAGCGGCTCGAATGTCTTAAAGCCGCCGGGCACGATTTGCGCGTCAAGAACGTTGTCTTGGTAAATCTCGCCGTCAATCTCAATCGCCGCCGCGTTCGTCACCGTGATTTTTGCCTTGTCGCAAACGACGTGTTCCGCCCAAGGCTTTCCGATATGCTGGCCGGCCACAAAGGCTGGCATCGCCATAAGGACCGGGCCTTTTGGCGGCTTTACAATCATCAAGTCCATCTTTCCGTCGTCGTTTTTGGCCGGCGGGCAAAGCTTGATTCCGCCTCCAAATTGCGTTCCGTTACAAAAAGCCGCCATTACGCACTTGTATTCTTGCGTCCAGCCGTCGCGCTCAATTTGAACGGTGTAGGGCTTGTAGTTCAAAAGCAATTTTGAAAGCGAAAAGATATACGTGTTTTTGTTTTCTTCGGTCAGCTTGAGCACTTCAACGTCAAGGCCGGTTCCGCAAACGTTAAGGCAGCGGCGGTCTCCGACTTGTATGTAGTCGCGGCTTACGGGCTTTCCGTGGACAATCGCTTTCATCGCCTCTTTTGGGTCAAAGGAGATTTTGGCGCCGACGGCGTAGTCGTTTCCTCGGCCGGCCGGAACAAGGCCCAAGCGGGCGGCGCTAAAGTCCATGCCGTTTAAGACTTCGTGGAAGGTGCCGTCGCCGCCGATTGCGATAACTGTATTGGAAGCGGTTGACGTACCCGCGGCGGTGGGTGAACCTAAATTGTTGGAGGCGGCGCCTTTTGCCAGCGCGCAAACTTTTTGGGCCAGAGCGCGGCCGGAGCCGTGGCCGTCTATGATTTCTGTTTTAAAGGGAAGGTTGTTTTGCGTCAGGAATTTTTCCGCGGTCTCAAGGCACTTTTTTCCGGCGCCCTTTCCGCTCAACAAGTTTGCGATAATGTAGTACATTTTTTTATAGTAACAAATTGCGCTTGCTTTTTCTAGCGCAAAATTGCCGTAAGCGCCAAGGCCTGCGCATGCAAAAATTTGTCTTGCTTTATGTTCCTTTCCATAATATAATGATAAGGATATAAGTCAGGCTTGAATTATGTTAAAAAACAACAGATTCTCTAAACAGATTGTCATGCTTGTCTCAGCTTTTTTGGTCGCTGTTATCGGGGTTTTGGCCGTTTTGTTGATAAGCCAGTCAAAGAACATTTTGCAAAAGCACATGCGCGAAAGAATGTTGGACATAGCAAAAAGCGCGGCGGCCCTTCTTGACGGCGACGATTTGGAAAAGCTTCAAAAAGAGGACAAAGAAACTGAGCCCTACCAAAAGGCTTTGGGCATTCTTCGCTCCTTTCAAGAGCAGGTGGAGCTGCGATACATCTACGGAATCCGCGACATGGGCGGAAAAAAATTCACCTTTACTATTGACCCCACTGTGGAAGACCCGGGCGAGTTTGGCGAGCCTGTGATGTACACCGACGCGCTGTACCAAGCCAGCCTTGGAATTCCATCGGTGGACGAAAAGCCCTATGAAGACGATTGGGGCCGCTTTTACAGCGCCTACAGTCCCGTCCTGAATTCCGCCGGAAAAGTCGCGGGAATCGTGGCGGTTGACATAGACGCCAATTGGTACGAGGACCAGCTGAGGGGAAACGTTTACACGACCGCTGTTGTTTGCGTGATTTCGCTTTTGGCCGGAGCGGCGATTGTTCTTTTTGTAATCGCAAAAATCAGAAAGCGCTTTTTTTCCATCAGCGAAGAAATGAGCCGCCTTGGCGAGGACGTTGAATCCCTTGCGGGCGAATTGCGGCTTGCGTCCGGAGCGGGCCGTTACAACGAGCGCATGCTGGATTTTAAGCCAAAGTATAACGATGAGTTTGAGCTTTTGGAAAGTAAACTTCATTTTATACGCGACGAGTTGAAGCAGTACATCAACGACGCGCGCGAGATGGCTTACACCGACGCGCTTACGGGGCTTGGAAACAGGAACGCCTACTTTGAGGAAATCAACCGCATTGACGCGCAAATCGTAAGCGGAAGGGCGAATTTTTCTGTGGCCGCTTTTGACATCAACGGACTAAAAAGCGCCAACGACAATTTGGGTCACGAGTTTGGAGACCTTTTGATTAGGACGATAGCCGGAATTTTAAAGGAATGCGTTGCCGAAGGAAAGCTTTACAGAATCGGCGGCGACGAGTTTGTCGCTATTGCCCAAAATTCCGGAAAAGATTTTTTTGAAAAAACTTTTGCCTTGATAGACCGCGCTCTTGCTGACAGGGGCGGCCTTTTACGAAATGGCGAAAAGCAGGCGCCTTTGGCCGTTTCCAAGGGCGCGGCGGTTTACGAAAAAGGAGCGGACAAGCAGTTTAACGCCGTCTTCCACAAGGCCGACTGCTTGATGTACGACGACAAGGCCGCTTGGCATTCCAGGAATGAAAATGTTTAAAAGAAATAAGGCGACGCGCGCGGCGATTTGCTTTTGCGCGCTTTTTGTTTTTGGCGCGGCCTTGTTTGCCGCCGAGACGCAGTTTGTGTATTCGGGAAGCCAAAATTATTCTTTGGTGGAACGGACGGACTTGCGCCGCTACGACAATGGAAAGTACGTGGGTCTTATGAGCCGCGAGGCGCGTTCCTTTATTGTCTGCGAGAACGGCGTTTACGACGGCGATTTTTTTGTAAGCCAGGACACCGTTCACAATCAAAAAATTGTCGTCAACGGAATTCACGACAGCATTCGTTCGGTCTTTAAAATCAGCGCGGACGGAACGCTCACAATGATAGAGGACAACGGCTATCCTAGCTTTAGAAGCTTTCCTACGTTCCCCGCGAAGAAAATCCAGCAAGGCCAATCTTGGCAAGCCCGAGCGGCACGCGCGATGGATCCGCTTAGCAAAGGAAAGCCGACCCGCGTTCCGATTTACGTTGAATACACTTACTTGCGCGACGAAGTTTTTGGCGGACAGGAAGTTTACGTTTTAAGCGCGCGCTGGGCCACCCGCTACGGTTATTCCGAAGTTGACCCCAACGGCGACCCGGACTTGTTGCGCGCCAACGGTTCCAACAACGCCACGATGTACATCCGCAAAGCCGACTGCGCCGCGCTTGTCATCCGGGACAGCGTTGACGAGTTGTACGAATTTTCCGACGGAAGCAAGGTCGCCTTTAAGGGAACGATTAGTTTGTTCACGGAATATCCGCCCGCAATCGACAGGACAAAACTTTTGCCCGCCATAAACCGCGTCGCCTCGGCAGACTCGGGCGCTGGCGGAACTGGAGCCAAGCCCGTCAACGAAAGCAAGTGGCTTGAAAAAGTCCGCGTTGTGGGAACGTCGGGCGGCGCCGGAGAGTCTTCCGTAAAAATCAAGGAGACCGCTGGCGGCATAATGCTCACTTTGGAAAACCTTCACTTTAAGCCCGACAGCGCCCAGCTTTTGCCGGGAGAGGCCGCGCTCTTGGACAAAATCGCCGCGATCCTAAAAGAGACCGGCCAAAACAAACTGCTTGTAAACGGCCACACCGCCAGCGTCGGAAACCCCAGCGGCGAGATGGCGCTTTCTGTTGAGCGCGCAAAAGAAGTCGCCGCCCAGCTTTGCAAGCGCGGAATCGCGGCGGATAAATTTATTTGCCGCGGAAGCGGAAGCAAATACCCCGTCGCCGACAATTCCACCAAAGAAGGCATGGCCCAAAACCGCCGCGTCGAGATTACGATATTGGAGTAGGAATTTTACGGAAGCTGACGCTCCTATCTCCTAATCACCGGCGCTCCCTCGGCGTAATTTCCGTAGCGGGACATAAACTCCTCGTATTCTTCTTGCTCGGTAATCCAAATGATGATGTTCACTTCCTGGATGCCGAGATTTTTGTAGGCCTGAAGGCGGGTGTTTCCATCGTTCATTTCAAAACCATGCTCGACATAGTGAGCGATTAGCGGCGGCATGTCTGGATCTTTTTTAATTGAATCCTCCAACGCCGCTACGTGAATGGGCCACCAGTCCTTGTCGATTTTATATTTCATGCCTTCTTCGGGACCAGTGTTGCGCTCGAACAAATCGGTAGGCATTTTTATTGGGCCGATGTAATAGCGTTCAAAAAGCTTGAGACCGTCCGAAAAGGGAATATTGCTTTTTTCAGCATCGTGAAGATAGGCATGGATCCATTCGTCAATTTTATTTTCTTTTGCATAGCTTAAAGCCGAAGAAAGCGTCTTGTTGTAATTCAGCATAATGTACTCCTGTTTTGTGTAGACTATATGCTTTACAGAATCAAACGAAAGACAATATTTTTCCGTTAGCTGTTCGATTGTTAGCCCGTCCGCAAAATCCTCTTTCATGCTCTGATTCCTTTTTGCAAGATATGCCCTGTAGCCAGAAGATTCTCCCCAGGCCTTTTTTTCATTTTTGGCCGGAATGTAAATCGTCTCGCCGCTGACATACCGCTGAATCTGCTTCAAAAGATTTTCGGGAAAAATGTCCTGCGCATTTCTGTAATCCATAAAGTCCTCATTTTTTCAAAGCGCTTTGTGATTATATAATATATGATTTGGAAACGCTTGTATATGTTGAGAATGTATGGAAACAATGTTTACATATAGCAAAAGCGCGGGAAATGTAGTAGAATAAAATACATGATTAAAAACCGACCATTGTCATTTGCCGTGATTGCGGCGGTGTACGCTTTGGCCATCGCGGGCGGAATTTTTTGCTACGATTTTGTTCGCGCGCGATATGATTTGTCGTGGCAGCTGGCGCTTTTGGCGGCTGACGTTTTTGCCACAGTAATCGTTTTTGTGTTCAGCTTGATTTTTGGAAACGCGTCCGTTTACGACCCTTATTGGAGCGTCCAGCCGCCGGTGATTTTGCTCGCCGCTTTGGCGCGGCGGGGCGGTTCTCCCTTTGCGTGGATTTTGTTCGCGGCCGTTTTGTTTTGGGGAATAAGGTTGACGGCAAACTGGTGCTATAACTTTAAAAGCTTTGAATACCAAGATTGGCGCTACGTGATGCTAAAGGAGCGGATCGGCGTCTTTTATCCCCTAATAAACTTTTTGGGAATCCATCTTTTTCCGACGCTTGTGGTTTACCTTTGTGTTTTGCCGGCGGCCACGGTGATTTTGGAGGGAGCGGCATTCAAGCCGATTTGCGCTCTCTTTTTGGCGCTGGCCTTTGCCGCTCCGACCTTGCAAGGAATCGCCGACATCCAAATGCATAGGTTTAGAAAGCGCGGAACGGGGGGCTTTTGCCGCGTGGGCTTGTGGAAGCGTTCCCGCCACCCCAATTATGCCTGCGAAATTTTAATGTGGTGGAGCGTTGGGCTTGCCTGCTTTTTTGCCATGCCAAGCCGCTGGACCTTGCTTGCTGGAGCGGCGGCCAACACCGCGCTCTTTTTGTTTGTCAGCATTCCGATGGCGGACAAGCGGCAGTCCCGCAAGCCCGGCTTTGACGAATACAAAAAGCAAACAAGAATGCTATAGAAAAAGCGCCCAAAATGCGCTAATATAGAAACAAATGAAACGCGATATAAAAAGTATAAAAGTCCTTGCCGCTCTGGCTGTTTTTTTTGCGCCGCTATTTTTGTCCGCTTGCGGTTCCGGCGGAGCGAAGGCGGTTTACGATTACGAAGAATTTCCCTTGGAGCGAAAAGGAATCGCTCTGCATTTGGACCGCGTTCAACTGGCAAAAAACAGTTCCGCCAAAAACAAAAAGAACATTTTGCTTGTCCACGGCGTGACATACTCCTCCCACGAATTTGACATCGACTACAAAGACTACAGCCTTGTCCGAAAGTTGGCGCGCGAAGGCTGGGCGGTTTGGCGTTTGGACATAGCGGGCTTTGGCCGCTCGCAAGAAGTTTCCGACGGCTTTATGCCGGATTCCGACTACGCCGCGGAAGACATAAACGCCGCGGTCCAAAAAATCTTGGAACTTACAGGCCAGGACAAAATCGACGTCCTTGGCTGGTCTTGGGGAACGGTTACTGTAAGCCGCTTTGCCGCCGCCCACAGCGAGCGCATCAACAAGCTTGTTTTGTACGCTCCAATTATGAGCGGCGTTGGCGATGTAAAAGTAAAAGAAGCCTTCCACCACAACACTTGGGAACACGCGGCGGACGACTTTGCCCGCGACAAAAGCGGCGGCTTTGACTATTCAATCGCCGAGCGCGAGTTGATAGAAATCTGGTGCTCCAGCTGCTGGCGTTACGACAAAGAGAGCAGCCCCAACGGCGGCCGGCGCGACATTTGCGTTCCCCAATCAAAGGAATTGATCGACTTGACAAAAATAAAAAACCCGACGCTTGTGATTTGCGGCGACAAAGACCCTTACCTAAATTACAAGCTGGTAAAAAAGTCGCTCAAAAACTTGCCCAAAGGTTCGGACTTGCAAATAATAAAAGGCGGCTCGCACGTCGTTTTTGTGGAATCTCCGTACTACCGCGACTTTCAAAAACGCCTTTTAAAATTTTTGGAGAAATGAAAAATGTACACGCGCGAAATTACGCCGGCCCCAGAAAAATTGGTTCAAAACGGAAAGCCGGTTTTTGGAACATTCGACACCCTTCCCAAAAAACTTGACATAAAGGGCGTGACCACGCCTTACGCGGGAATTCCGTATCCGCCGATTTTGTCCCGCCTAAGAATCCGAGCGCGCGCGGTTTACGTTTTTAGCGTCGGCGACTACGTTGGCGTGGTCCAGTTTTTTGACAACAAAATTTTGAATATGGCCGAGTTCGCGCTGTGGAACACCAAGCGGGGAACCAAATACGTTTACCGAAAATTTTTGGGCGTCCGCCGCAAGATGATTCCGACAAAGTTGGGCGCGGGCCGCTGCTCCGTCAGAACGCCCGGAAGGCGCGTGCGATTTTCGTGGAACCATCAAAGCGGCCGCTTGCTCCTTGCCGTAAACGTAAAGGGCTTTAGCCACAGGCCGGAGATAAAAATTTTTTCGCAAGGAAATTTCAACGACGCGGCCTCAAAGGAAATAGTTTCGGTAAAGCCCGCTCCGACGACGCGCCGCTGCTCGGCAACCTGGTACGCATCCGTTCCGATAACGACAAAGTTTGAAGTCAAGGGCGTGGAAAAAGTGGCCGCCGAAAGCGCCAAGGGAAACAGTCTGCTTTTTGTAAACCGCGCCTACTACAAATTCATCACGCGCGGCGAGTCGATCACCGCAAGCGGCGTGATTGACGGAAAGAACGTTTCGCTGCGCCTTTCCACCACAAGCCTTGACGCTCCCAACACCAGCAAACACAACGACAACGCGCTGTTTGTTGACGGCGCCTTCACACCGCTCCCGCCCGTCTGCATAACCCATCCCTTTGGAATCGCAAAAGACTGGAACGCGCAAGACTACGAAAGCATGGTGGACTTGTCCTTCGTTCCGCAAAACTCGTATTCGCGCAAAGCCAACTTTATTTTGGTCAACGCCAGCTACGACACCGTCTTTGGCTTTTTAAACGGAAGCGTCCTCCGCGCCGACGGCAGCAAAATCGAGCTGCGCGACTTCCCCGCCGTCGCGCATATCAGCAGGATACGACTCTAGGATGCCAGAAATCTTAATCGGAACAAGCGGCTACGACTACCCGGAATGGCGCGGAGTATTTTATCCGGCCGGCCTAAAGCGCGCGGACTTTTTGCCTTACTACGCCACGCAATTCAACGCGCTGGAGCTTAACAACACTTTTTACAATATGCCCACGGCGGAACGCTTGCTAAGTTTTGGGAACGGAGCGGGGGCGCGCTAAAGTTCAGCGTAAAGGCCAATAGGCTTTTGACCCACGAAATTGGCCGCGACTGGAAAAGCTCCGCCCAAGAATTTTTGGCCGCCCTAAAGCCGCTGGCTCAAAACAAAAGCCTTGCCTCCGCGCTTTTCCAGTTTCCGCAAAGCTTTCATTACACAGACCAAAACCGCATGTATCTTTCCGCGCTGCTGGCCCAGTTTAGGGGCCTTCCTGTGGTGGTGGAATTCCGCCACGCCGAATGGATCCGCCCGTCCGTTTTTGACGGCCTTTTTGAGCGCGGCGCAAGCCTTGCCTTTTGCGATCTGCCGGAGCTGAAGAACCTTCCGAACAAAAACTTTTTGCATGCCCAAGAAGGCGGCTCGCCCTTTGCCGGAAAAATCGCCTACATCAGGCTGCACGGCCGCAACGCCTCCGCCTGGTACGCAAAAGAAAACGACCCTCAAGAAAAAGAATGCCTTCAAGACCATGACGCGCTGCCGGGATTGGCCGCAAGCCCCAAAAGCGCCGCCCATGACCGCAACGGCTCCGCGCGCTACCGCTACGACTACAGCGACGACGAGCTTTCCGACTTTGTCCCCATCATCCACCAAGCCGCCCGCGAAGGCCGCCAAGTCCAAGTCTTTTTCAACAACCACCCCGACGGCAGCGGCGCCAAGAACGCAAAGAGGTTGGGGGAGATGGTGGGCTAGAAATTTTGTAGGGAGAAGTCTCTCCCTGTCTCCAACCGCCTGCGGCGTTTTTCGCCACCCTCTCTCCTAGGGGCTCCGCCCCTAAAACCCCTGTTGTGGAAAGGCAGAGAAATGTTTATTAAATAAGCAAAATGTGATATACTATTGTTGTATGCCAAAAATTGTTGTATGTTCAACGTCGAATACTTGGTGCTCGCCGTTAGAAATATATATAGAAATTCAAATGATTTTGAAAAAGTATATACTTTTTTGGAAACTTTATATATTTCTAATCGCATAAAGCTTCCAATGAAGGGAATTCTTCTTTTGGGTTATTAAACATGAATACAAACCGCAAAACCCTCCGCGTCGTCGCCGCAGTCATATTCCGCGCCACTACCCAAGGACAGCGACAGGTCTTTGCCACGGCGCGCGGTTACGGCGACTGGAAGGGCTGGTGGGAGTTTCCGGGCGGAAAGATTGAGGCCGGCGAGTCGGCGCAAGAAGCGCTTGTCCGCGAAATCCGCGAAGAGCTTGCGTCGCAAATCAGCGTTGGAAAAAAAATCGCGGACGTTGAATGGGACTACCCGGACTTTCACCTTAGCATGCAATGCTTTGAATGCGCCCTTGTCTCCGGCGGCTTGGACTTGCTTGAGGCGCAAAGCGCGGCCTGGCTTGGCGCGGACGACTTGCGCTCTGTCAAATGGCTTCCGGCCGACCAGGCGATTTTGGACAAGGTCGCCGCGCGATTGAACGCTTATTCCACTTACGCAGTTTCGCTTTGTTTTGACGACGGCACTGCCCAAAGCGTCAAGGCCGTCCAAGAGCGCCTTGCGCAAATTTGCGGAAACAATTTTTTAATCGAACATTCCGTTCCGCCGCACGTCACGCTTGGTGTTTTTCACGCGGAGCCCGGCGCTCTGAGCGCTTTGCAAAATGCCTTTGACGACTTTGCAGTGTCCGCGCGCGATGTCTTGGGCGGCCAGGGCCTTGATTTGGAATTTGGCGGAGCGGATTGTTTTTTGAACAAGGTTCTTTTTCTTGGGCTAAAAAAAGATTCGTCAAGCTTTGCCTGCGTTAAAAGGCTGAACGAAATTCTCCACCAAAAATTTCTTCCATTGTTTGAAGCGGGCGACAATAGAAATTATTTGCCGGAGCGTTGGATCCCTCACGCGGCGCTTGCCGTAAAGCTTGCGCCCCCACAGTTTGAAAAATGCGCCCTGCTTCTTGGGCTTTCTAGCGCTCAAGGCGGCGGCGCCAGTTTGGGTCTTGCCACCGATTCTAGTTCCGCGCAAATTGTTTTGCCCCAGTCGGCCCGCGTCGCCGCGCTTTCGCTTGCGCTTTGCAAGCCCTACACGGAACTTTGCCGCGCCGCTTTTTAGTCTTGCAAACGATTGGCGTTCCGCATCTTCCGCACAGCCGCCGCGCGTTTTAACGCCACGTGGGCCACAATGCAGGCCAAAATCACTAGTCCTCCAAAAATGCTGGAGGCGCTGGGAATTTCGCCGGCGAATAGCGCAACCCAGACCGGGTTCATCATCGGCTCTATCATCGTGATGATGACCGAGCTTAGCGCCGGAACTTTTTCTATTCCGATGGAAAGAAGGACGGCGGGCAAGCCTATTTGAAAAACGCCCAGGCACACAAGGGCGGGATAAGACATGGCGCTTTGCGGAGCGCCCGCCTTTACGATGAACGGAATCGCGAACAAAAACGACAAGAGGCACGACAAATTCAACGAATCGGAAGGCCTGGCGTTCTTTGCCCGCCGCAAAAAAATCGTGGTTCCGCCGTAAGTCACGCCGGACAAAAGCGCCAAAATGTTTCCAGCCATTTGGCCGCCGCCAAGGTCGCCCCACAAGAGCAAGACCATTCCGGCCAAAATGCCCGCCACTGCGGCGATGTCAATCCAGTCGTTTTTTTCGCCGGTCAATAGCGGCCCAAAGGCGATTATGTAAATCGGATTTGTGTATTGCAATAAGATTGCGTTGGCGGCGGTTGTCATTTTTGTCGCGGGAACGAATAGCAGCATTGTGGCCGCGTAAAGGATTCCGCCTAAGAGCAGGTTGACCGTGGCGCGCCAGTCGATTTTTGCGGGCCGCGCGTTTTGGTCTTGCCTACGATTTCCGTCGCCCGCGTTTTGGTCTTGCAAACCATTTTCGTATTGTCTAACGAAAATTTTTGGCAACCGCCTAAACGCAATGGTCACCGTTATCATTCCCAAAAGGCTTCTAACGCCGGCGATGGCAAGCGCGTCCCACTTTATCAACTTTATGACAAGGCCGCCAAAGCTCCACAAGAGCGCGCACAAGGCAAGCGCGGCCACCGGGTTGAGGGCCGCCTTTTTGGTCAGTGATCCGTTTACGCTGGCGGCGGCCATTTTGGTCTTGCCTACGCTCTCTGTCGCGCCCGCAGTTTCAGGCTTGCTATCGTTTCCAGTCGCGTCCATTCTATTCTTCTTTTGCGAACAGCGCTTGGATCTCAAGCTTTTTGTGCTTGCCCTGCAAGTCGCTGGGGAGCGCGTCAAGGAAGCGCCATTTTTTGGGAATGACTACGTTCTCAAAAAAGTCCATCAAAAAGTCGTGGAAGAACATGTTGATGTCAAACTTTTTTACGCCCTCAAACTTTTTCTTTCCCTCGTCGTTAAAGGCGATGGCGGCGGCCAAGTATTGGCGCCTGTCGTTCATCGCGACGACGCAAACGTCTCGGACAAGGCCGGTCTGCAAAAGGCGGTTCTCCACTTCCGTCATCGAAACGCGCTTTTCTTCTATCTTAACGATGGAATCCGAGCGGCCCTTCATGATAAAGCGGCCGTCCGGGTGGATGTCTACCAAGTCGGCCGTCGCAAAGCCCGCCGGGTCTTTGATGTAAGGCGACTTTATTACAAGGCAGCCGTCCTCGTTCTTCCAAATTTGCGCGTTGTCAAAGGGCGTCCACTCCAAGCCGTTTTTGCTTTGCCTGTAGGCGATGCCGCTGGTCTCTGTGCTGCCGTAAACTTCCACCGGCCAAAAGCCAAAAACCTCGTTGGTCTTCTTGGCCACTTCCGGCAAAAGGACGCCGCCGCTTGTAAAGATAAAGCAGTCGTTCAAGGGAAGCTTTTCTTCAACTTCGTTCGTGCGCTTTAGGAAGGCTGGAACGGCGATAATCATGTAGCGCTCGTCGGTCAGCTTTTCAAACTCGTTGGGTATTTCTATTCTCTTCCTGCGGAACGGAACTCCTGCCGCAAAGGGCAGCGCGATCGTGAACAAAAAGCCGTAGATGTGGTGCTGGCTTACGGTCGCGACCAACTTTCGCTTTTGGAACTCGTCGCCCCACTTGCTAAAGACAAAGGCGTTGTCTTCGTTAAATTCCGTCATTCGCTGGATTACGTCTTTGGGTTTTCCCGTGCTGCCCGAAGTGAACATGTGGATGCGCGTTTCGTCGGCGACAATTTGCGGAGCCGTTCTTATTTCCGCTTCCGTAACTTGCGGAGCGTTTTTCAAGGCCGTCGGAATGAACAAAGTGTCGGGAACGTTTTCCGCGTCAGTCCAAAACTGGTAGCCGGGCTTACGCATTTCCTTTATGAATTCCGGCGTGATGTTGGCGGTAAGCATAATTTGCTTTTTGCATTGCAAGAGCGCGACAAAGGTGACCAAAAAAAGCCAGTAGTCGTTGCAGTGCAAGATGAACTCGCCGGCATTTTTGGTCTGGATTACTTTCCTCATTTTGGCGGTGTCGGTCAAAAAGTCCAGCCAAGTCTTGTAAACGCCCTTGCTCCAAGTGTCTTCGTAGCAAAGAACATAGTCGTCCGCGCGGCTGTCCGCCTTAAATTGCGTGATTGGAATGTAAGCGCCCATTTTTTTGTTCACCCTCTTTCTTACAATAAATTCTATTGCAAATATAATTCCCATTATTATATACGAAACGCCGCCGTTGTAAACCGCCCAAACGCGCTCGCTTGCCCAAAAAGCCGTCCAGACAGCCGCCGCGCTGTTCAGCGCAAAAAAGCAAAGCCACACCAGCGTCACTTTTTTGCAATACGCTTCCACCCGGCCCTTAAAGGGCGAGCCCAAAATGCTTTTGTCCTGCAGCGTGGCAAGCCTAAAAATAATGTTTGGCGGCGAGGCCAGGCTCATCGCAAAGACAAAGAAAAACGTTCCGCACACCGCCAGCGGATACAGCTTTAAAAACAAGGCGGAGTTGGTGGCAAAACACGCCGTTCCAGCCAGCAAGAAGAAAATAGAAGAAATTAAATTTTTTGGATTAAGCTTGCGCTTTCCGTCCGCGCCCTTGGAAGCGTTGCCCGTTGCGGACAAAAAAAGGACAAGGGCCAGCGCGACGGCGCATAAAGAAATAATCCTGACCGGCGCTTTGAAAACCACAAGGAGAACAAAGACCAGTACAGGATATAAGACGCCCGCGATTGCGAGCAAGATTTTCATAATTAGGCGATCAACAAGTCGATTACGTTCTCGACAGTCTTGGCGTTCTTGAACATTTCGGGGTCAATCTGCTTTCCGGGCATGTACTGCTTGATTTTAGAAAGCAAGTCAACGGCGTCGATTGAGTCCAAGTCCAAGTCCTCAAAAAGCTTTGAGTCCATCTTGACATTGTCCTTTTCAATCTCAAAGTCGCTTTCAAGAACTTCCTGAATTTTTCCGAACAATTCTTCCTTAGTCATTTTGTTTCCTCCGTATTATTTGCCGCTTTCTGACTGAATGAATTCAGCCAAAGCGTTTACGCTTGCAAAATGCTTTTTGCTGTCGTCGCTTTCGGCCGAAAGCTTGACGTTGAATTTCTTCTTTAAAGCCACGCCCAATTCAAGAGCGTCAATAGAGTCCAAGCCCAATCCGCTGCCGAACAAGGGCTCGTTGTCTTTGATGTCTTCCGGGGTCGTGTCCTCAAGTTCCAAGGAACTGATGATCAATTCCTTGATTTGTTGTTTAAGCTCTTCCATAACGATTTTTAAAGTATAAAGCGCTTTTTGCCCTTTGTCAAGATAATAGAAAAAAGGGCTGCAAGCGGTTTAAAAACGCTCAAAATAGGCCAAAAATGTCTTTTTGAGCGTTTTTTTTGCATTTTTTTTACGAATTTTGTTGACAAACTGAAAAAACAGAGTGATAATGTTAAATACAAAAAGGGAAACCGATTGCCTTGACAGTCGATTCCCAGTCATTTTATTAAATCATATATCCTGGAGGAAATATGAAGAAAAGTCACGTTATTCTTGCATCGGTTGCTGCCGCTGCAATGCTTCTTTCAGTAACAAGCTGCGGAAAAGCCGGCGGAAAGGAAGAAGCCAAGAAATTGGTTGTTTGGTCTTTCACAGACGAACTTCAGACAATGATCGACAAGTACTACAAAGTTGATCGCCCCGATGTCGAGATCGAGTACTCACTCACTCCGACTGACCAGTTCCCCAACAAGTTGGACCCCGTTTTGGCCTCAGGCAACGGAGCTCCCGACGTTTTCGCTTTGGAAGACGCTTTCGTACGCAAGTACGTTGAACAGGGCGACAAGCTCATGCTTGACTTGACAGACGTTTACAACGAAGTTAAGAGCAAGATGATTCCGTATCCTGCCGAAGTTGGTATGAAGGACGGAAAAGTTTACGGACTTTCTTGGCAGGCTTGTCCTGGCGCCTACTTCTATCGCCGCTCATTGGCCAAGAAGTACCTCGGATCTGACGATCCCGCCACAGTTCAGAAGGCTTTCGCCGACTGGAACACATTCCTTGCCACAGCCCGCAACCTCAAGAAGGCTTCTGGCGGAAAGTGCGTTATCCTTTCTACAACTGGCGACTTGTTCAAGCCGTTCCAGGGCGCCCGCAAGGGACCGTGGATCCAGGGTGGAAAATTGGTTGTTGACCCCGCCATGGAAGACTACATGGAAATGGCCAAGACTCTCAAGGACGAAGGACTTGAAGGACGCCAGGGACAGTGGTCAGAAGGCTGGTTCGCTGGATTCAAGGGTGAGTTGAAGGACGAAGCCGGAAAGCCGGTTGAAGTATTCGGAACATTCTTGCCCACATGGGGACTCCACTACGTTCTTAAGCCCAACGCTGGCAGCACAGCTGGTGATTGGGGCATGATCGCCGGACCCGCTCCCTACCGCTGGGGTGGTACTTGGGTTGGCGCCTACAAAGGAACAAAGGTTCCCAAGTTGGCCAAAGACTTCATCAAGTACGTTGCCACAGACGACGGATTCTTGACAAAGTGGGCCAAAGACACAGGTGACGTAGTTTCTAACAACAACGTTATCAACGCCATTAAAGACACATACTCTGAGCCGTTCCTCAATGGACAGAACCACTACGCTGAGTTCGCCGCTATGGCCAACAACGTAGACGGAAAGTTGAACCAGGGAACTGACCAGGCTGTTGAAGGATTCTGGGGCGAAGCTGTAGGATCTTATGTAAACGGCGAAAAGTCTAAGGCTGACGCTATTGCTGATTTCAAGAAGCACGTTGCCGACGAGCTTGGATTCTAATCCAACCTAATTTAAGGATGCGGTCCGCTTTTGCGGGTCGTGTCCGTTAATGGGCGCAGGAAGATTAATCAGCGCGATTTGTCGGACTGCGCCCTTTTTTTAACTAATTATTAGAAAACAAAAAAACAATTTTTTATTTTTTAGTGTTTTATCTGTGTGATTCCCCCCTCTCAAGCGACGGATTCACAAAACGGGTTTTAGGAGAAAAACATGCCTTTATTAAAAACTAAAAAAGCGAAAGGATCCGAAGCGCGTCTTGCAAAATACGGCGTGTTCTTTGTTCTGCCCTTCCTTTGCGTTTACGCTATATTCAACCTTTGGCCGACAATCTACACAATCTTGCTTTCTTTCACTGACCTTAACAAGTTTGACACCTTAAAGGACGCCGATTGGATTGGCGGAGCCAACTACGCGGCCCTTGTAAAGGACTCAAACTTTTGGGGATCAGTTATCAATACTTTCATTATGTGGGGCTTTAACTTCGCTCCGCAGTTGGGAATCGCCCTTATTTTCGCGGTTATCTTCACCGATCCGGGAATGAGCGGACTTAAAGGCAAAAACGCCTTCCGCGCGATTTTCTATCTTCCAAACTTGCTTACAGCGGCTTCAGTAGCTATTTTGTTCCGAAGCCTTTTTGCATATCCTATCGGACCTGTAAACCAGTTCTTCACAAAGATTGGAATTCAGGCCACAACAATTCGCGACGGCGAAGTAATTAAGGAAGGAATCAACTTCTTCCGCAGCGTCGCTTGGTCTCGCGGAATCGTTTCCTTCATCCAGTGGTGGATGTGGTGCGGACAGACATTGATCATGTTGATGGCCGGCATCACTTCTATTTCTCCCTCATTGTATGAGTCAGCCGTTGTAGATGGAGCCACTCAGAGCCAGCAGACTTGGTACATCACCTTGCCGCTTTTGCGCCCGATGATGCTCTTCTTGCTCGTAACCTCAATCATCGGCGGTATGCAGCTCTTTGAAATTCCGTTCTTGCTGACTGATATGCGCGGCGGACCTGACTACAGAATCCGCACAATGGTTCTTTACATGTACAACACCGCCTTCCAAGGCGTCAATAAATATGGCTACGCTTCGGCCATTGCCATGGGTGTATTTGTAATCACAATGTTCTTCTCTGCGTTGGTATTCTTCTTTATGCAGGATCGCTCAGAGCCCAAGGGCAGAAAGTAGGAGGAAAGAAATGGATTATAAAGCGGCAAAAACAGCCAAACAGAGCGTAGTTTACTTTTTCATGGTTCTGTTTATTTTGATTGCGGTTATCCCGGTTTGGTTGATGCTTGTAAACGCCACTCGCACAACTGAGCAAATAAACGCCGGCGTTACGTTGCTCCCCGGCAAAAGCCTTATCAACAACTGGAACATTTTGATTACAACAGGTTCTGGACTTAAGGTTGCGGCCGGCGGACGCTTGATTGACGAGCTTCAAAGGCACATCAATGAGTATAGAGGAAAGTTCGCCAAAATCGGCGATTGGATTATCTTCTTCAAAGCTGGTAAATTCCAGATTTGGCAGGGCTTCCTTAACTCGGCCATTATCGCGATTTGCTCTACTGGATTGAACGTATACTTCTCTTCTTTGACAGCCTATGCCTTGCACGTATACCGCTTTAAGGGACGCGCCTTTATCTGGGCCTTTATCATGTTCGTTATGATGATTCCGGCTTCGATTTCGTTCGTCGGTTTCTATCAGTTCATGTCTAGCATTCACTTGGTTGACAGCTTTATCCCGTTGATCATTCCGGCGATAGCCAGCTCGGCCACAGTTTTGTTCATGCGCCAGTACATGGCGTCAGTCCTTTCTTTGGAATTGGTTGACGCGGGCCGCATCGACGGAGCGGGCGAGTTTAGAATCTTCAACATGGTTGTTCTTCCGATTATGTCGCCGGCCTTGGCAACACAGTCAATCTTTGGCTTTGTAGGCTCATGGAACAACTTTGTAACTCCTATGATTTTGCTCCAGACCGACAGCAAGAAGACATTGCCGATTTTCGTTCAGTTGCTTCGCGGCGACATTTACCGAACGGAGTTCGGCGCCATCTATATGGGTATCGCTGTTTCTTTGATTCCGATTATCATCTTCTACTGCTTTATGTCACGCTTCATCATCTCGGGCGTCTCAATGGGCGGCGTTAAAGAGTAATCTTTATAAAACGGGCCGACTTTTGGTCGGCCCAATTTTTTTTTGCCAAGGAAAAAAAAGTGTCCAAAGTATTCAATCCTATTTTGACTGGCTTTCATGCCGATCCTTCTATTTGTTATGTAAACGGCGAGTATTTTATCGCCAATTCCACCTTTGAATGGTATCCCGGCGTTGAGTTGCATCGGTCAAAGGATTTGGTTCACTGGACAAGCGTTCCTTCTCCTTTAAGCGAGGAGCGCCTTTTGAATATGGCAGGAAACATTGAGTCCTGCGGAATTTGGGCGCCCTGCCTGTCATATTCTGAAGGAAAATTTTGGCTTATCTACACCAACGTCCGCGATTGGAACGCGGGCCCTTGGAAAGACACGCCCAACTTTTTGACAACCGCGGAAAATATCGAAGGCCCTTGGTCGGATCCTGTTTTCTTGAACGCGTCCGGCTTTGACCCGTCAATGTTCCACGACGACGACGGCCGCCACTGGTACATCAACATGGAATGGGATTACCGCAAGGCTTGTACAAACCATATTGACGGAGCGCCGCAGTTTAGCGGAATCCTTTTGCAGGAATACAGCGCCACAAAAAAGCGCCTTATCGGAAAGCCCAAAAAGATTTTCCTTGGAAGCGACATCGGCTGCGTTGAGGGCACCCATCTTTACAAGAGGAACGGCTGGTATTACATAATCAGCGCGGAGGGCGGAACCAGCTACGAGCACGCCATAACAGTCGGCCGCTCGCGAAGCGTTTTTGGCCCCTACGAATTGCATCCGACAAATCCCTTGATCAGCGCTTACGGACACCCGGAACTAAAAATCCAAAAGTCCGGCCACGGCCAATGGGCTGAAGGCGCAGACGGAAAAACTTATTTGGTTTACCTTTGCGGCCGCCCCTTGCCGGGAACCCTTAATTGCCCGCTTGGCCGCGAGACTTCTTTTGCCGAAATCAAATGGCAGGACGATTGGCCGTGGGTAATGCAGCCGGACGGAAGCCTGCAAAACACTCCGCCGGACTATGTTGAAGTTCTCGGAAAAGCCGAGCAGCTCCCCGGCGAAAAAGACCGCAATTTGGTCGGCAAGCGCGCCGACGAATATTGCCGCGTCACAAAATACACTTTTAACGACACGGACTTTTTGGCCGACTTTAAGACCTTGCGCCTTCCGATTTTTGGAAAAAAGAGCAAGCGCTTTAGCATAAACGCAAAGAAGGGATTTTTGCGCATCGTCGGCGGCCAGTCGCCGGTTTCTACCTTTGAGCAGGGAATCCTTTGCCGCAGGCAGACGGACTTTGTCTTTGAGGCCGAGACAAAAATGGAATTCAATCCGACTTACTTTCAGCACTTGGCGGGCTTGACTTACCGCTACAGCGAGACGACCCAATACAATTTGTGCGTCACTTACGACGAGCAGTTGGGAAGGGTGATACAGTTCCAGTCCTTTATGTTGGGCGAATACAAGGAAGGCCAAAAGACTCCGCTTCCAAAAGACGGTCCGGTTTGGCTAAAGGTAAGCGCCAACTACGACAAGGCCGTGTTCTCTTATTCGCTGGACGGAAAAGCTTGGCGCCAGATCAGACCCTTGCTTGACGTTAACAAGCTGACCGACGAATACGGCGGAATGGGCTTTACAGGCGCCTTTGTGGGAATGTTCTGCGTTGACATGGCGGAATATTCCAACTACGCCGACTTTGAATACTTTACTTACAGCAAAGGCGAGTAACTTATAGCGCGCGTCGTATGATTACCATCTATGATTTGGCCAAGCAAACAGGTTTTTCCGCTCCGACGATTTCCAAGGCCCTTAACGGCAACGGAAAGCTGAGCGAAGAAACGCGCCAAACCATTGTCGAAGCCGCCAAAAAAGCCGGCTACACCGCCAATATGGCCGCAAAGGCCTTGTCCACCAAACATTCCAGGCTTATAGGCGTAATCTTGGAAGACGTCGCGATGCGCAGAGGCTTTGAGCACCCACTTTTTGGCGGCCTTTTGAACAAGTTCCGCAAAGAAATAGAGCTGGCCGGCTACGACCTTTTGATTTTGTCAAAGCATTTTAACGACGGAATGTCCTACATAGACCATTGCCGCTATCGAGACGTTGAAGGCATCTTAATTGTAAATCCGATTGACGACGACGAGGAAATGAAAACCCTTGGAAGCTGCGGCATTCCTTGCGTAAGCACAAACGAATTCATTCCGGGCGTTTGCACGGTGGTGACCGATAACGAAAACGCCGGCCAAACCGCCGCCAGAATCCTGTACGAGGCCGGCCACCAAAAAATCGGCTTTTTGGGAGCGCCTTTTAGGGAAAATTCGCCGGCCGCCTTGGAGCGTTACAAGGGCTTTAAGGCCGAGCTTGAGTCTTACGGCAAAGCGTATGACGAGCGCTATTTGGAAGTTTGCGACGCTTGGTGGGAAGGGGCCGGCTACGACGGCATGAAAAAGCTTTGGGAGCGCTGTCCGGACATGACGGCGGTTTTTGTGGTTTGCGACGCGCTGGCTTTTGGCGCGATGAAATACCTTTTGGAAATTGGAAAAACGATTCCCGACGACATTAGCGTCATAGGCTTTGACGACGACACGACCGTTTTAAAAGCCGCTCCCAGCTTGTGCACCTTTAGGCAAGACAGGGACAAAATAGCCCAGCTGGCCAGCGAGGTTCTTTTGCAGGAAATCGCCGGCATTCCAAGCCCCGAGATTGTGCGGGTTCCGGCGGAATACATAAGGCGCGGCAGCGTTCGGTCTTTCCGCCGCATCCACCAAATGCCTTTCTGAGCCGCTTGTAACGTTATACTTTTATTTGGCTAAAAACCTTTCCGATTGAGTCGTGGATGACCAAGTCGGCCTTGCTGTCGGCGGCGGTTTCCGACTTGTTTATCAAGACTAGTTTGTTTCCCCTAAAGTAGTTGATTAGGCCGGCCGCCGGGTAGACTACCAACGATGTTCCGCCGATTATGAGCGTGTCGGCGGCGGCGATGGCTTGGACCGCGCCTTGTATCACGTTGTCGTCAAGGCCTTCTTCGTAAAGGACCACGTCGGGCTTTACAAGGCCGCCGCATTTTGTACAGCGGGGAAGGCTGTCGGGCGAATCGGCAGAGTTTGCGATAAAGTCGATGTCGTAGGGGGCGCCGCAGTTCATGCAAAAGTTTCGCAGGGTGGAGCCGTGCAATTCGTAGGTTTTTTGGCTGCCGGCGGCCTGGTGCAAGCCGTCAATGTTTTGGGTTACGATGGCCAAAAGCTTTCCGGCCTTTTCCAGCTCGGCAAGCTTGTAGTGGGCCGCGTTGGGCTGGACGCCCTTAATTATAAGCTTTTCGCGGTAAAAGCGGTAGAATTCCTTGGGATCCGAGTCAAAAAAGGAGCGGCTGATAATGGTTTCGGGCGGATACTTCCATTTTTGGCTGTAAAGGCCGTCTTGGCTTCTAAAGTCGGGGATTCCGCTTTCGGTTGAAACTCCCGCTCCTCCAAAAAAGACGATTTTGCTTGAAGCGTCGATGATTGACTGAAGTTCTTTTATATAATCAGACATGAAAAAAATTATAACACGATTTTAGTGGACTAGCAATAAATTTTGGTGTATAATATAATATTATAGATTGTTTTGTTATAATCAGGAGATTTTATGCGCCGTTCGATTTTTACAGTGTTTGCTTTTGCGACACTTTCTATAGTTCTTGCCTCTTGCCAAAAGGGAAAAGCCTCGGAAAAGGAAGTGACGCTTGTTATGGCGGAAGTGAATCCGCCTGAGACAATCGCCGGCCAAATGGACCAAGCCTTTAAGCGAAAGGTTGAGGAGCTTAGCGGCGGAACTATAAAAATCGACTTGCAGTGCTCCGGCATTTTGGGAGACGTTGACTCTGTCGTGGCCCTTATGATGAGGCCCGGCAGCGCGGTGGACATTCACAGAATGTCGTCTTTGACCCTTGGAATTTACGGCTGCAAAAAGTCGTCGCTTTTAGGAATCCCGTACACCTTTGCCAGCAAAGAGGCCTTTTGGGATTTTACCAAGTCCAAGGACGGCCAGGAAATTTTGGACGAGCCGATAGAGATTATGGGAATGAAGGGCCTATTTTACGGCGAGGAAGGGTTCAGGAACTTTTTCTCTACCGTAAAGATTAGCGGCGTCAAGGATTTTGAAGGCCTTAGCGCCCGCGGAACCAACGACACGGCGATGCAGGGTTTGCTTGCCGGCCTTAAGACAAAAAGCGTTCCGGTGAACTACGCCGACCTTTACGCAAAGTTGCAGACCGGCGTTATCAGCGTGGCCGAGCAGCCCATCGCCAATTACTTGGCCAACCATTTTTACGAGGTCGCCCCCTACATGATTTTGGACGGCCACACGCTGGGGACAATGGAAACCGTAATCACGATGGAAGCTTGGAATTCCCTTAGCGAGCGCCAGCGGAACATTTTGCTTGAGGCCGGCAAATACGCCAGCGAATTCTGCAAAAACCTTTCTGCCAGCGAGGAAGACAAGGTCAAGGCCCAGCTTATAGCCAACGGAGCGACAATCACCGAAGTTAAGGACGTGGCTCCTTGGCAAGCGGCTTGCGCGGACGTTGTAAAAGAGGCCGCCAGCGTCGATCCTGTTTTGTACGAAAAGATATTGACATATTCAAGAAAATGACGCAGCAAGACAACATTCGCGGAGTAAAGATTAGTCTCTTAAATTCATTTTTTACGGTCCTTACCGCGATTGTTTTTTGCTTTATTCTATTCATTTCCAACAACGTAAAGAATCGTTTTAAAGACGTAAACGATTCGATGAACAAGTTTATCGTTTGCGAGCAAAGCTCTGAAAAAATAATGGAAGCCGCCAACTATTTGACGGAGCAAGCCAGGCTTTTTGTAGTCACGGGCAACGTCGAGCATTTGGACCTTTATCTAAGGGAGATTGTAAAAAACAGAACCCAGCAAAAGGCTTTGAGGGAATTGGAAGCGGTTTGCGACAGCAGGGATTTGGCTTTTCAAAGGCTAAAAATCGCGTTGGAACAGGGAAGCGGCCTTGTTGAAATGGAACTTTACGCCATGCGCTTGGTTTGCGAGGCTTTGGGCTTGACGGACTTGCCCCCAAAGATTGCGGCCATAAAAATCGGCGACTTGGACAAAGGCAGCTCTCCCCAAAAAATGAAGGAAACGGCGATAAACAACTTGTTTGGCGACGGCTACATGATTTATAAAATGCGCCTGAACACAAACTGCCGCTTGACGGTGGCCGCCATCGAGCGGCAAATTAAGGAAGAGCTTAACATGAACGCCGACCAGCTTGGATCCAACATCAGCCGCCTTAGACTCCTTTTCTTGATTTTGCTCATAGTCAACGTCTTTATTTTCATCGGCTTTGGCTTCCTTGTAATTGTTCCGCTTGGAAAATTCAAGTCTTCAATCGAACACGACGAAAAACTTGACATCATCGGCTCGCTTGAGTTTAAGAGCCTGGCCGAAAGCTACAACGAGATTTACGAAATCAAGGCGCAAAACGAAAAGTCTTTGCTTAAAAAGGCGGAATACGACGGCCTTACCGGAATTTTAAACCGCCGCGCCTTTGACCAAATTTGCCAAACCAGCGCCGAAAAACAGCAGCAAATCGCGCTTCTTTTGATAGACATGGACAACTTTAAGAACGTCAACGACACTTACGGCCACATCGGCGGCGACAACGCCCTTAAAAGCCTGGCTTCGGCCTTGTCGGAAACCTTTAGAGACACCGACTACATTGCCCGCGTTGGCGGAGACGAGTTCGCCGCGATTTTGCCCGACTGCGAGCCCAGCGCGGCCAACGCGATTAAGAAAAAGATAGAAAGAATCAACAAGAGGCTTTCGCAGCTTGAGGAGCATTTTGTCTCTGTCAGCGTAGGCGTGGCCTTTTCGGACAAGGGCTTTAGCAAAGAGCTTTACGACAAGGCCGACAAGGCCCTTTACTCGGTTAAAGAAAAGGGCAAATGCGGCTGCGAAGTTTGCGAAGCCTAAAAAATTCCCTCAAAATCGATAAATTCCCTCCTTTTGAAGCCATTTTGTTAAGAAAAAGCCCGAATTTTCCGATATTGAAAGTTGAGAAGGACTATTTTGCGAAATTTTTGTCGAATTTGTTTGACAAAATCTCAAAAATGTCTAATAATATTATTGGAGAATGGGCTAAATATTATCTGGCGGCAAGGGTGAGGAGGCGCCGGATAATATAAGTAGTAAATGGGAAAAATTTATGAAAAAACTATTTAGAAAACTTGGATTCTCTCTTTTCCTCCTGGCCGCCGCGACCAACCTCTTTGCCCGCGACGTGACCGAACGAGCTGTTGAAAACATGAACAGCTGGCAGGAAAATTTTGACATCAACAACAAAAAGGGAAAGTACAACGTCATCGTTACCGCAAAAGACAAGGGCGGCAACACAACCTTTGGCGGCCCCTTTAACATTTTCATAGACCCCAAATCCGATTTGCCCATTATCGGAATCACAAACCCAGAGCCCAATCTTCGCGTTCCAGGCAACTTGAACATTGTAGGAACTTGTATCGACGACGACGCCGTTGACTACGTAGAATTGATTCTTGACGGCGCCGCGCCCGTTCGCGCCAAGGGAAAAGAATTCTGGTCTTACTTTGTGGACACAAGCAATTTGGAAGAAGGAAACCATACAATCGAAGCGTACGGCGTTGACATCAACGGCGTTCGCGGCGCTTCGGTAAAGAACACTTGGTGCCTTGACCGCAAGGAGCCGTTGACAGAAGTGACTAACTTTACGATGGGAACTTTGGTCAGCGGAACGATTCACTTTGAAGGAACCGTTGAAGACGGAAACGGCGTCGTTGCGATGGACTTTTCGGTTGACGAAGGCGCCAGTTTTGAGAACATCAGCCTCAAGCATGAAAAGAAGTCTCCCAACGCCACCTTTAGCTTTAACTTGGACACAAAAAAAATGCCCGATGGTCCGGCGGTTATGTGGTTCTTTGCCCACGACAGCCAAGGCTCGATCGGCTTTTATCCATTCCTGCTTTTTGTTGACAACACAAAGCCCAAAATCAACATAGCGTTCCCGCAAGAAAAGACGCCCGTAAAAGGAGCGTTTGCCGCGGCGGGTTCCGCCAACGACATCGTTGGATTAAAGTCGCTCAGCTGGGAATACAACGGCGAAAAAGGCGACTTTGAAATCATTGCTGGAAACCCCTATTGGGTTCACGAATTCCCGGACGTAAAAAAGAACAAGAACGGAAAATTCACAATCACCGCCGTGGACACCGCGGGCAACGTAAGCAGCGAGACAAGGAACGTTACGATCGATCCCAACGGCGACAAGCCGATCGTTACGATCGACTGGCCCAAAGCCGGCGCCGCCCTTGGCAAGGCTGACGAAATGTTCGTGCGCGGCCTTGCGACTGACGACGACAACGTAAAGGCCGTCCGAATCGTTTTGGACGGAAGCGAGCTTGGCGTAATCGAAACGCAAAGCGTTTTCTATAAGAACTTAATCGAAACAAAGAGTTTGGGCGGCGGCGCTCATAAAGTCAGCGTAAGCGCGATTGACATTTACGACGTTGAAGGCCCGGCCACTACCGTAGAATTTAAAACCACCGGCGAAAAGCCCTACTTTAACGGAATGAAAATTTCCGGCGGAGCGGGTGCCGGCTCTGTATCATACGGAAGCCAAATCAGCCCGGAGCAGGGCGGCAATTTGGAAATCGAGGCGGCCAGCGCGGCGGGATTCGCGCGCGCTTGGTTCAGCGTTTCCAAGGGCGGAAGCAAAGGCGAGCAGAGAGAGCTTAGCGTAAGCGAAAAGGACGCAAAGAAGGTTTTCTCAATTCCGATCAACACGCTTCCTTGGGGCGTGGTTGAATTGAAATACCACGTTGAGGACACGCTTGGCCGCGAAGCCGACTATTCAACTTGCGTTTACGTGGCCAACTTGACCGACATAAAGCCCGACGATTCTTTTGAAATCGCCGATAGCGTCCAGGACGAACGCTTGACCGCGCGCATCGCGACAGTCAACGGCGAAGAATACAAGCGCGGAATGAAAGTCGTGGCAAGCGGCGATCCAAAGGCCGCTCCCGTTACGATTGAGCTTGACATTCAAACTTTGGAGACCGCGGTTGTGGGCTACAAAGTTTGGGGCCAGACCAGGCCCGGCGAGCGCGCCAGCTACGAAGCCAAGTCAATCACTTTGAGCAGGCTTGTAAAGGGCGAGCCGGCGCAAAAGGCCGTAATCGGCTTGACGGGACTTCCCGCGCGCGCCACTAACATAGAAATCACGGTCCAAATCGGAAAGGATTATGTCCAAAAATTTGGCGGACAAATTTTAGTCGCGCGCGAGCATGACGAATCCGACATTGAGGACACAAAGAAAATTTTCTGGGCGACCAACGGCGACACTTACTTTAACGAGGACGCCGGCACTTACGTCTTGCCCCACAAGACTTTGACCGCTTATGTGAACGCGCCTGGCCCGATTACCGCCAGCGTTGTGGGCGGCTGGGCCGGAATGAGCGCCAGCGTTGAAGGCAACGTCGTTACGTTGAATTGCGACAACGGCGGAACCTTTAGGGGCGTGCAAATCCGCGCGGTTGACGCAAACGGAAAGAGCTATGTAAGCCAAGCCGTAAACTTGGTTGTCAGCGAAGACGGACCGGTCTTTGACATTAAGGTTCCTGAATTCTTCGCTTGGGTTCGCAACTCTTTGCGCGTCCAGGGAACGGTGGCCGATCCCGCCGGCATCACACAGCTTGAATACTCTATTGACAACGGTGAAAACTGGAGCGTGATTCCCTTTAGGACTGGCGCTCAGACAGTGAACATTTATGTTGACATCAATTTGACAGAGCGCGAGGAAGGCTTGGTTCCGCTTGACATTAGGGCCAAGAACACATCGGGCTTGATAAGCTATTATCGAACCGCGGTTTGCAAGGACGTCACGCCGCCAGAGGCGAGCATTGTCGTTCCAGAGGCTGAAGCCGTATTGAACGGCATCAACACAATCGCGATTTTGGCCAGCGACAACGGCGCTTTGGAAAAGGCTGAGTACGGCTCTCCGACGTCAAGGGACGGCCGCGCTGGCGTTAGAAGAAGCAAGATTCCGCTTACAATTATGCCGCACACAATCGTTGGCGACGACGACTTGGCCTTGGACCAAACGATGTCGTTCATCGTGACTGACGCGGCCGGAAACGAAACAAAGATAGAGGAATTTGCCTTTAAGGTTGACCGCGAAAGCGACTTGCCGGTTGTGCAAATCCAGCTTCCGTTTGAAAACCAGGTAATTACAAAAGACTTTACAATTTCCGGCGTAGTTCTTGACGACGACGGCCCCTGTACCGTCGCCTACAGAATCGACAAAGGCCCCTTTAAGCCCGCTTCGGTTGAGCCAAGCTACAGCTTTAAGGTTGACGTTCCCATTTCTGAGATGACGGACAACGAGCACATCATCTACATGTACGCGATGGACATCAACGGAGTTCGCGGCCGCACGGTGGAGCAAAAGTTCCGCGTGTCGCTTGCCGAGCCTGTTTGCGAAATGACGTCGCCCGACATCAACACAACTCAAAAGGAAATCGTAAGCCTAAAGGGAACCGCAAGCGACAAGAACGGCATCAAGAGCGTTGAGGTTTCTTTGGACAACGGCAACAGCTACAACTTGGCCGAAGGAACGACAAACTGGACTTACACCTTTGACACACGCGTGTTGCCCGACGGAACTCACGTAGTCTTTATCAGAACGACAGACAACTACGACATAACTTCATTGTATTCTTCGCAAATCAACACGGACAACACCAAGCCCGAAATCAACTTGGAGCTGCCGCTTGACGATTCCAAGACCAGCGGCCCGCTTTTCTTCTCCGGCTTTACGCTGGACAACATCAGCTTGGAAGATTTGACGCTGACCATAACAAGCTTGGACGGCCGCGTCGTTCCGATGGCGTTTAGAAACAGAAAGATGAGCGTTGACCGCGTAATCACAGAAACGGTTGACATGACTCCGTTGGAGAACGGCTTGTACAACGTTAAAATTACGGGCGTTGACGCCGCCGGAAACCAAACAAGCGTAAGCCGCAACGTTACCTTGGACAAGAGAATCGCCGCGGCCAACGTTGACATTTACTATCCGCTTAACGGCGAGCGCAAGCAGGGTTCGTTTGTGATTGTCGGATCCGTTCGCGCGGAGCGCAAAATCGAAAAGCTCAACTTGTTCTTTGACAACAAGAACGTGGCCGAAACCGTTCCCAGCGTGACAAACTACTACAAGTTCCCGATTGAGGAAGGCCAGTTTGAGGAAGGCTTGCACACATACTTTGTGCGCGCCACTCTTGAAGGCGGAGCCACAATCGATTCAATCAAGCAGACGGTAGACTACAACGCTTACGGCCCCTGGGTCCGCATCGACAACTTTGATTACGGCGACTTTGCCTACGACCGTCCCACAATCAAGGGAACGGCCGGCTACTCGATCAGCGAGGCTGAAAATATCGCCTCCAGAAAGAAGGGCGGAAAAGACTTAAAGGAAGACATTTCTTTAAGAAAAGTGCAGAGCGTTGAAATCAGCTTTAACAACGGCCGCACCTTTACCCAAATAAGCAAAAAGGCAAAGTGGTCATACAGAATAGAAAACGACGACTTGGCCGAAGGCTACCACTTCTTGTTGATTCGCGCCAAGATGGCCAACGGCGAAATCGCCGTGACCCGCTGCATCGTTCAAATTGACAAGACCGCTCCGTTTGTGCGCATCATCGCTCCTGGAGTCGGCGGCCGCTACAACCAGAGTTTGGTATTCAGCGGTTTGGCCAACGATGACGTCGGCTTGTCAGAAGTCAAGCTTGCCCTGCGCAAGGGCGACAAGAACAGCTACGGCGTTCCAAAGTTCATCCAGGGCTTGTATGTTGACACAAGCTTCTGGGGAGCCACGCTTTTTGACGTGGGACTTGGACTTACGTTCTTTGACGACAACGTTCGCGTCCAGTTTAACTGGGGCCAGTTTACCCAGCAGCAGCGCGACATCTTTAAGCCGGGAAGCCAGATGCGCTATGGCGGCAACGCCGTCCTTGGCTTTAAGATTATCGCCAACGTGGCCAGCCTGCCTTTTGGCTGGATGTTTGGCCATGACTGGGACTGGCTTAGCGCCAACTTTGCGATTGGAGCCAGCTTTAAGTATTTTAACGAGTCGGCTTCTGGCAGCGGACAGATGTTGAGCGCCGTAATCGCTCAGATCGAGTTCCCCAGAATGCACTTTGCAAAGTGGAAGGCCTTTAAGACCATAAGCGCTTACACTGAATTCCAATTGTGGTTTATCCCGACGGATACTAGCGGCGTAGACATTTCTAGAATTGTGTTCCAGTATTCGTTTGGTTTGAGAGCCAACGTGTTCTAATAGGAGGCGTTGCATGAAAGAGTTTTTGAAAAAAGCAGGATTTTCTCTTTGTGTGATTGCCGCCGCGCTTGCTTGGTCAACTTGCGAAGTCGGTTTGGGCGAATCGATTGACAACGACGCGCCGACTGTTACCGTTACGGGGCCGGCCAAAGCCAGCGTTTGCTCGGACGTCGTCAACATCATTGGAACTTGCGGCGACGACAAGGGCGTAAAGTCCGTCGACATCACTGTGCGCAACACAAACACCGGCGCGACTTACAATTACCAAGGAACAGTCGACACCGCCTCAAAAAGCGCGACCGGTTTGTACAATTGGGGAACGGCCATCAACCAAAAAGATCCTGCGACCGGAAAGTACCCGCTGCCCGACGGCAAGTATGTCGCCGACGTAGTTGTAACCGACGTGAACAACCGCAAAAGCGGCGTGTCCAGCACGGCCTTTGACATTGACAACACGGCTCCAATATTCTGCGTTACAAGCCCCGCCTCTTTGAACGTTTTGAATCCGCGCAAATACGGACGTTCCGTTACAATAAGCGGAGAGATTGCCGACGACCACGACATAGACCATATGAGCATCCGCGTCTTTACGACGGACGCGAACGGAAACAATCCCGTAGAAATAACAAGCGCGCTGCCCAAAACACAGTTTAGGGACTTTGAGACCGCCGGCGGCACGACCGTTTACGTGGCCAAGTATTTTGAGACGGAACCGGCGCAAACGAATCCGGACGGAACTGAAAATCCCGACTATGGCTTGTATAAAAATTATATGGCGATGTATGGAAACACCGCGCTTGGCCAAGACGTTTATTTGCGCGTGTTTCCTACGCTTGTGGACATTGCCGGCAACACTAGCGCCGCGTGCTACCTTTCTAGCGACATGAAAGATTTGGCGGCTAAGCTTTGCGGCGTTGAAAAAACGATTGATTCTTTGCAAACCGCCAACTTGATGAAGATTTACAACGGCACTTACACCCTTGAAGAGCTTAACGACGAGCAAAAGCAAAAGATCGTCTCGCTTTTGAACGGAACATATCAATTGCAGCCGGGCGACGACGCCTACTATAGCTGCTATGTTGACGAGCAAAGCGAAAAGCAAAAGCCGCTTGTGGCCACTGTAAATTCAAACAACAGGCCAATGTACGCTTTTAGCGGATATGAGTTGGATTTGTCCAACATACAGTGGAGCGAAATCAACACAGGCGGAACTTTGTCCATCTCTGTCCAAGCCGGCTTGGACGATTGGGGCGTTTTGCCCAGCAAACTAAAGGTTTGGCTTTACAAATGCGACGACACCGCAACGGAATATCCTGAAGGAAACCCCAACAGAAAAGTTTTTGAATCAGACGTTTCCGAAGGCTTTACGATAACCAATGCTTTGGGCGAAAGCATCAGCGGAATAAGCACGTCCGTTTCGGCCCAATCATATTATGTGACATTGCCAAAAATTTCCTCCGACGAAAAATACTTGCTTGTCGCGACAGGCGTTGACGAAGACGGAAACAGCCTTTGCCCGATAGTCGAAAAATACGGCTTTAGAGTCGCGTCTACGGGAGCGGTTCCTAAAGTTGACCTTAACGACCGCTATTACATAAAGGGAACAGACGTTCTTACTACCGGCGGAACCGCGTCTGTGACAATAAAGATTACAGACGGAACGGACACAATAAACAACGGCGAGGCGGGAAATTACTTAAAGGTTACGCGCCAGCTTTATTCGGGCCATATCTCAAGCAAGGGTTATCTTGGAAACTACGAAAGCGCTAAAATCGGCGGTCCCGAAGAAGACATTTACAGAACCGAAATTTCTCAATTGGGAACAAACGATTATTCTCTAACCGCTCCCATTTGCAAGTATTCAAGCCTTGAAACAGGCAATTACACATTGGCCTTGATTATTGAAGCCAAAAACTCAGCCGCTTCTTCAGATGCGACATACATCGTTTGGATTGACAACAAAAAGCCGGAGATAACGATAGAGGCGCCGCAGGACAACGACAAAATTTATGACAACAACGCCAACATCAAAGAGACTCCCGAAAAAAGCGGCAAGTATTATTACACGCCATACGGAAAGTGGAGCGACAAGGACGGCGCCGGAACAAGCGCTCTTTGGTACACATTGACCGACATTGGAAGCGACGAGCCGACAATCAGCGGAAGCGCCGAGGCCGGTTGGACAATCACTGGAAATTCTGACGGCGCCGGCGGAAACTACAAATGGATCAAGTTCACTGACAAAGAAGCCATTACTGGTGAAACAGAAATAAGCTGGTCAACAAACTGGGGCGGACTTGACGACAGCGGAAATAAAAAGCAAGCCGTTGAGTCCACCGGCAACTTTATCAAGATGATTGCCGTTGACGCTGTTGGAAACATCAGCGATGTTGTAAAGCGCGAGGGCATAACATTTGACTTTGGCACGCCTGTTTCTATTTTGGCCAGCGAGCCTGCGGGAACAAGCCCCGCCGAAGCGCAAACTTACTATAATTCTTACAGCAACAAAGTTTCAAATAAATTTGAGTTTAAGCTGACGGCTACAGACACATTGGCGTTGGCTGATTCAGACTCGATAACCGTTACGGCAAAAAAATACAACAAGACAACAGGAACTTACGACACTATTGCCAGCGGAAACTCTGGCTATACGCTTGGAGATGTCGTTTTGGCCGCAGACAAAAAGAGCGCCGAACGCTTGATAAAGATTAGCGCCGACGGAAACAGCGACGGAATGTGGACTTTTGTGGCAAAAGCCAAAGACGCCTGCGGCCGGGACGGCGCTGAAATTTCTTTTGCGACAACAGTAGATTGTTTGCCGCCGGCATTGACGCCGTATGATTCAAGCGTAACTCCGGCGCAAGGAATAGGCATAAAGGGCAGCGGAACCACAGACGATTGGTACAAGGACGACACGCTGAACATAAGCGGAAGGTTTACCGAAAGCGACAGCGGAAGCGGCATAGACAAGATTTACTGGTGGCTTGGAACGCCTTCAATGCAAAAGAACGCCGCGACAAACGCGTATGTTGTTCCTGAAGATTTGACAATCGAAGGCAATTATTCCGGCTACACAGCCCTTCCGTCCGGATCGAATACGGGAACCGATGTTTTGTACTCAATCGCGCCGCAAAACTTTGAAGAAATCATAGTTGACGAAACGACGACTACACCGACGACGTATTACAACAACCTTTACATCCAGACGATTGACAAGGCGGGCAACAAGAGCGCCAGAATCGGACCGTACCAAATTAAGGAAGACATAAACGAGCCTGCCTTTGAGGCCAAGTATTACACATATAACGGCGCCAACTTTAGTCCCGCCAGCGGAAAAGCCGTAAGCAACAAGAAAAAAGACATGACCATTTACGGCCTTGTCAGCGACAAGTTGAGCGGCGTCGCTTCTTTGGCCTTTACGATGGGAACGGCCGCGTTGACAGATGGCGTGACCATAACTTACACTACGGCTGAAATCGCCGACAACGCAGACGGCGCGACGTTTGCGGGAAAGATATATAATTCGTACGGCAACATCACGGACAAGACGGCGATCACCGCTTGGAAGGCTGTAATTGCACACTCAAAGCTCGCCACCGCAAGCCTTTACGCCAAGGCGGCCGACACGGCGGGCAACGCCACCAGCAGCCACAAGCTTTTTGACATTGACGTGGACATTGACTCTCCGACTATTTCTTTGACAACGCCGGAGACAAAGCTTTACAAAAGCGCTTATGTCCAAGACGGAGAAAGCAAGTCTACTTCAGACAACAAGGCTGTAAAAGACGTTAACGGAAAAATGTCAATCAACGGAACCGCCACAGACAATAATTTGCAGAGCGTAAGCGTTTATGTTGGAACGGACACGACCGCGGCAATAGTAAGCGGCGACAAAAAATTGATTGAGCTTTCTGACACAAGCATGTACAACTGGAGCGTTGACAATGAATTTAGCTATGTAGAAAACGGAAAATTCTATTTTAGCGACGGCTCGCCTTATACTGGAAGCGGCATAGACATTTACATAAAGGTAAAAGCCATTGACAGCGCCGCCAACGAAACGATTAACGTTTACCAATACAGCGTAGACCCCAAGAGCGACAGGCCGGTCATAAAATTGTTCAAGGAATTGAACGATATGACCAGCGCAGACGAAAAGTACAAGTGGGTTATAGGCGACAGTTCCATTTCCGGCTCGATTGAAGACGATGACGGAGTGGAAAAGCTAGAGGCCACATACCAGATTTATGATCCCAAGACCGATACATGGTCCGCCGACACTCCGGGAACAGTCGCTGTGGAGAACGGCTCGTTCTCCGTGACCGGCCCCAAGGTAGAGGATCCAAAGACCGGAAAGTTAAAGGTAAAGGACGGAAAGCAAATCATTACCTTTAAGGTAACGGACAAGGCGGGAACTGTGTTTACCGCTCACGCGAAAACCACAGACGAAGATAAAAAATCATTCCTTGCTCCGATAATTTACGGCAACGACAAAGACATAGATCCGACTGCCACTACAGAATATTATGGCCAAGGCAGCGGCGACGACTCTTTGGTTTACATAAAGTTTGACAATACATGGCCCCAAATGCGCGACGTTAAGTTCGCGATATATGAACCTGGCGCGACATGGCCGCCGGTAGAGAACGATTATCAGGACACTCTAAAAACGGTTGGCGGCGACAGGCAAAAATTCAACATCCAATTCTATGCAGGCGACGAAAACGGAATCAAGAGCGTTACCCTCACATTAAAGGGCGAAGAAAAAATAAAAGACGCCGAGGGCACTGTTCTAGAAACGATAACAGTTGAGCAAGAGATAACAGGCGACGTGGATACTACCCCGGCCCAGTCGGACGGCTATTTCTTGTGCACTATAGAAAACATACAAATTAACACGGGAACAACAGGAAAAATATACCCAAGCGGAACTTGGCCGGCCAAGATTGTCATCACCGACCAAGCTGGCTTGGAGACAACTTCCACCTACAATGTAACGGTTGACAACGACGCGCCCAAGATAAAAATACTTTATCCCAAGGCGTCTAGCGGAAGCGTTTTTGGCGACGTTACGCCCAACGGCGAGGTGGACAAGTCCTCATTGTCTTATGGATTGAGCACGAATACTAGCGACGAGCCGACCGTTTGGAAGGACATAGAGTCAAGCCTTAGCTGGGAAATTCACTTTGACGGAGACACTACGGCCAAAAACCATGACGTGTTGTTAAAGGATTGGATGGTCGGTAAAGTTCCTGGCGTAACTCCTGATTCAATTAAAGACGGAACCGCGCCGACAACGACAATTTATCTTTGGATGAAAGCCGTTGACGAAGTTGGAAACGTGAGCCAAGAAAAATTCCCGATAACCGTTGACCCATGCGGAGACAAGCCCAACGTTCAAATTGACAGTCCCAGCGACAATGGAATGACTGTGGGCGGAAGGATTCGCGTATACGGAAGCGCCACGGACGATAAAGAGGCAAAGGCCGTGTTTGTACAAATTATAAGCGGCTACCACGACACAAGCGTTCAAGCCAGCGGAACATACGGCAGCTTTGATTACGACGCCGATACAAAGGCGCTGTCCAACTTTGCGTTGACTGCCGACGACTTGAACTACTTGAGCAAGGTAAAGGATTCTGCCGGTAAAAATGTTTACGAAATTTATAAAATGGACACCTTTGACCCTGACGTCGAGTATTCCACTAAATGTAAAAAGTGGACAGGCGCCAGCGGTGAAATTCCCGCCGAGTACGGCGTTTTGGCCAGTTTGAACGGCGGAAAGAGCTGGTTCTTGAACATAAACGCAAACGGCGAGTTTGCCGCCGCGGACAGCACGAACAGCTTGGCGATGAGGGTCTACGCGATTGACGCGGTTACAAAAGACAGCTCAGGAAAAATCACAAAGAACGCCAATGTAAGCCAGCCGGCTTTAAGACAGATGACATTTGACGCCGACGCTCCCACAACGACAATTCCCAACGTAAGAAAATACAAGGGAACCGTCACCAGCGCCGCAAATTACGAGTCCACAACGCCGTATGCCGAAAAGATGTATGTCAGCGGCGAAACTTGGCTTAGCTTTAGACTGCATGACGCCAGCAATATAGGCCAAATTCAAGTTGGCGTAAGTTCCGTCAGCCAGACCAAGGCGCGCGAAAGAGTTGACATAGATTTGCCGACCGACCAAAGCGCGGATAAAAAAACCACGAAAGACGACATAGAAGTCATTTGCTCAAGCCCTGCGGTAAATCCAGAGGAAAAAAATACTGACGGAACGGACAAGGCCGCCGCGCTTAACGAGTTTGTTAACGTTCTTGTAAAGCTTAATACCGCCGAAACTACCGTTGGAGTTGGAACTCAGTATGTCAGCGTTAAATTTGCCGACACGAACACGAACCCAACATCGACTACGGCCGAATACGTTATAAATTATGACAACAAGAGGCCTGAGATCGCGGCCGTTACGGACATCGCTTACAAAATTGATCCAAACGTCTGCCAGTCTAACGGTTGGTACAACTTTAACTCAAAGGTTACGGAAGCCGCTGTGAACAATGTTTCACAGTCGGGCTATGAGCGCGTGGCCTTTTACTTTGTCCGCCGCGACACAATAACGACAGGAACGCCGACTTACATTTACGACGTTATGGTAAAGAGAAAGGACGCGTCTGGAAATGATCAAAACAAAATCACGCTGCCCAAAAACAGCGCCATGGAAAACTCTGAGTTTGTGTATTCCGAGGGCCTTTATTGGATAAAGAAGACCGTTACGCGAACTTCCACAAACAATACGGTCACGCTTGCCAGCGCCGATGCAAGAATCCATCCGTACGGCTTGGCCAAGATTCGCGGAACTATATACAAAATCACTAGCGTTAACGTAACAAGCGTTATGGTTGACGGCCAGCCGGAAGGCATTGACGGCGAATCAGACGACGCTTACTTTGCCATAGCCAATGTGGTTGACCATAAGATCGCGGAAACGCCCACAGGCAGCGATACCAGCGCCACAGGCTACGGCTACGGCTACAATAGGCCTAGCGGAGACGACGGCGACTTAATGGTGGAAAGCGTAAAGGAAATAGGGGGCAATAGCACTTGGGGCGCCAGCGTTTATTCAAAGAACATTCCTGACGGACCGATAGAGTTGCATTACGTGGCCTTTGACAAGGCGGGCAACTGCGTCAAGGGAATCATGGGCTGCAAGGATTTTGCCACATACAAGGCTTATGATACTGCGGACGCGGTTGACGCGGCCAAGGCCAACCCTGAAACTCCCGTAAGCGTTTACGCTTTTGAAAAGAACACAAGCTCAGAATATTACAAAAAAAAGGAAGTGGCCGCCTACGTTTCAAACAACGCGCCGCGCTTGTCCAACATTTTTGCTGGAACGGACCTTGACGGAAACAACAAAATCAACGAGCCTAGCGCGTCTTCAGATTATAACGAAATTGTCGCGCAAGTTTATACAAGCTCTTTGACGGATTGGGAAAATTCCAAGTCTGCTCTTACCCTTGGAACGGCTCCAGAGGGCGATAAACCGGCTAAGGCCGCCTTTACCGCAAAGGGAATGACCGTCATCAGGCCGGAAATCATCGGCGGAAACGGCGACTTGTATTACAGCTACAAGATAAGCGGAGAGGAGAGCGACCCCACAGGCGCAACCACTACCACCACCCCATACACGATTGAAGGCAAAAACACCGCTGTCTTTATGGCGGGCGACACAGGCGCTGCCACCGAGAAGCAAACGAATCCCGATGGAACAGAAGTGATTGTGAAGGGCAGCCGCGAAGACCAGGTAAAGAGCGCCACCGCCGACATATTCTTGCAAGTAGGCGACTTTAAAAACTTGGCGCGCAAGACAGGCTCAGGAAAGGGAATCGCAGATTGCGGCGAGTCCAATCCTGTGGTTTTGGAGCTTACCTTCTGGGACAGCACGGAAGTCACGAAAGTATTTGAGAACAGCCAAACGGCAAAGGCGACGGTTTACATGGCGGTAGCTTTGGACGACAATGACGCGCCGAGCGCCGGCATCGCTCCGATATACTGGAAGAGTTTGACAGACAACTCCATATACGAATCGAACAAAGCCTCTACATACGACGATCTAAAGGGCCACATAGAGCTGCCCACAGATTTGCCGGCCGACTTTGCGGAAACAGGCGCGGCATACCCCGACCCCAATAACGCGGACTACATATATCCTAAAGAAGAAATGGACAAAGACCCCAAGCTTAGCGGCATTGTAGTCCTTAAAGGAACTGTAAGCGACACCAAAATGCTTTCTAAGATTTTGATGTCCATTACAAACGGAACGGACAGCATGAACGCCAGCTTTGACCAGGTGAAAGTCGCGGCCGTTCCGGCCGCCGTTGCCGCGTATCCGCTTGCAAAGTATTCCAACGCTGAATGGACAGTGTCGGACGACCTTGCCAATTATGGAATTAAGTTTAGCGTAAAGGACAAGGGCATCAGCCCAAGCGGACACAGCGCTGAATGGACTATGGTTTGGGACACCAGCTTTGTCAGCGGCATTGCCGCCACTGATTTGGCCGTCCGCGTATATGCCAGCGACCAAACCGCAGACGCCGGAACGGGAAGCGATTGCGTCGGCATCGGCGGAACGTCTTACGCAAAGCCCACATACACTGACAAGAACTACAGCGCCGAATCCACATACAAGGTTGACGTTGTTCCTTACATCACCAGCCTTGAAACGACTATGACAGAAAGGGGCGTCGCTTATGGAAGGACTTCTTCCGGCCGCTATCCGGTTTACTTCTATAAGAATTCCACAACGGGAACTATGGCCCCTGGCGACACAGAAAGCCACAAGCTAAAAAAGGCCATGACTATAGACGGCGTTGCCAAAGCGGCAGAAACCGTAATCCAGGGCTTTATAGTGAAGGGCTTTAACCTTGAGGCCACGGTAGAAGGAAAAAAGGTTAGAGCCGCCGCCGTGTCAAGAACTGTCGGCGAGTCCGGAAACGTAACCAAGAGCGGCGTCTACGCGATAAACGTTAACGGCGTTTACACCCTTAACAACATCAACAAAGACGACGCCAAGGGCGATTACCCCAACGAAAAGGGCGTGACTCCGGCCAACTGGACCACAAAGAGAACAAACGACGTTTACGCCGCATGGAAGAATTTCTACAACCGCCAGCCCAGCAAGGAAAACAACTTGCTGCTTACCGATGACGTTGCGCTTGACGTTTGGCAAATCAACAACAAGGCCGCCGTGCCCGTGCGCGGAATCGCCAACGACGTTACGATGAAGATAAACGAAAAGAGCAAGATGCTTAACTTTGCCTTTGTAAACGGCCCGCTTAATCTTGCCATGGCCAACGGAACGGAAAATTCTTACCAAACATGGGCTAGAAGCTACGACTTCTGCAAGTCCGCGACCCTTGCGGTAGACGCCGGCGGTTGGACTTATGGAACTATTGCCGGCGGCGATACAGGCAAGGATTACGCTGACGCCTTTGGCTTGTATGTTTCCGAATGGGGAAAAGGCGATTTCAATGATCACGGAACGCAGAAACCCAAAAACCAAAATCGTCTTGAAAGCGTTGGCCAATATGGCACAAAGAAAATGTCTCCTGAAGAGTATGATCCTGACGTGACAACATACACCAACACAGACTCCGGCACCGCATACCAAACCGACCAGTGGCGCATCGTAAACCCCTGTATGGCCGCAACATATGGCGGAGATACGCCAACGCGCAATCTTTATTTGGCATACTATGACGAAATGAACGACGAAATCCGCTTTAGGGCCGGCGCGTCTGTTCCAAGCAGCAAGGGAGACTTTGGAGATTTTGTAGACAAAGGAAATGCAGATAATGATGGTGATACAGGCGGTAAATATTTAGATCGAGCGTATAGCCACAATTATGATGTTCAGATTGTCGCGCAAGCTAATACCATGGCCAAGCCTGGCCCCTATGTCAGCATTGCCGCCCGCCGCGTTTCTGGCAATAAAGACGTTGTCGTTATGGTTTGGCACGACCCAGTAGCGCGCTGCATGTGGTACAGCTACAACACAGAGCCAATCATCTATAGCACAGACTCAACGACAGGAACAACAACAACGACTAGGGGCGGCAGCGTCAATAACCAAAGTGGAACAGGCCAGGGCTGGTCCGCGCCGACTGATAAGATATTCACCAATGTCACAGGCGAATATTGCCAGGTGGCCTTTGACAAGGAAGGCCATGTGCACATCGCGGCCTATAATTCAAACGGAAACGACTTGTGGTACGCTTATTTGGACGATTACACCGGCGCCTCAAAGAAAACTTGCGTGGTTGACTCTAACGGCGCGATAGGAAAGCAGATAACCCTTGACGTTGCCTACAGCGCCGCCGGAGACACAGGAAAACCGGTTCCCTACATCGGCTACTTGGCCGAAGGAAAGACCTTGCCCAAGCTGGCCTACTATACGGGAAGCGACATCACAAGCGACGGCGACATAAGCGGCGCAAGCGGAAATTATTTTACCAATAAATGGGAGATAAGCGCGGTTCCGACGGTTACGGCTGGAATTCAAGGCGTCCAAGGCTACGACAGAATCAACGTTGGCGTTTGGAAGAGCGCGGGCGTTTTGACAGATTCCAAAGTCAAGGTTGGCCAAACGGAAGTGGTTAAGGATTCTTATTACGACAATAGTGGAAATGAGGGCAACTCCACTTCCAAGGGTTTTGTATACGGAAACGGCACTAGCAACCCGGCGATGGCCTATAGGTACGAAAACGGCCAAGACGGTTTTGTAGAGATGGCTCAAAAGAAATAGGTAAAAGGGGGGCAAGGAAATGACGATAATTGATAAGATGAAAAGTCAAAAATGGCTCCGTTTGGGGGCGACAGTATCAGTTTCTCTTTTTGCGTTTGCCTTGCTTTTCGCTTCTTGCGACGCGGGTTTGGGCGAGTCTGTAGACACAAGCGCGCCTACCGTCGCCAT